>JAXHUM010000116.1:18421-38109 GCA_034189325.1 Thermodesulfobacteriota bacterium | reverse complement strand
CATGGCTATAGGATATCTTCAAAAGACCCGCAATGAAACTCCAAGAAATATCAAAAGACAACATTTTTACAGTGCTCAGTCGCCAAGACAGACCCTGGCACGAGGGATACCTGTCCATGTATTCGAGTCAATGGCAGGGGGTGACGACAGACCCTGAATTGATGACGATACCTATTGACGATCATCTGGTTCACAGAGGTGATGGTGTCTTTGATGTGATGCGGTGCATACATGGCAGTATTTACCAGATGGAACAACATCTTCAACGCCTTGAGCATTCCGCGGAAGCCATTTCACTTGACGTGCCTTCTGATTATTCCGAAGTCAGGGACATCATCAAACAACTGGTGTTATTGGGAGGTGAAAAGGATTGCGTGATTCGGGTTGTCCTTTCAAGAGGGCCGGGGAGTTTCGGTATCAGCCCTCAAGACTGCCCTACCAGCCAGATGTACATCAATGTGATCCGCTTCCACGATCTTCCGATTGAATATTACGAGAAGGGCATTCCCCTGGTGACCAGCCGCATCCCGATCAAGAAATCTTTTTTTGCCAATATTAAGTCGTGTGATTATCTACCGAATGTCTTGA
The DNA here is from genome assembly GCA_034189325.1 of Thermodesulfobacteriota bacterium. Lineage (GTDB taxonomy): Bacteria > Desulfobacterota > DSM-4660 > Desulfatiglandales > Desulfatiglandaceae > JAXHUM01. The sequence goes on along the minus strand of JAXHUM010000116.1, from coordinate 37,521 downwards.
TAAAAATGGAAGCCCTCAAACAGGGATGTCAATACTCAGTGGCCCTGGACGAAGAGGGATTCTTGGCAGAAGGTTCCACTGAAAACATCGGTGTAGTGAGCCCTGATAGAACTTTGAAGTTTCCCGGCCTTGAGAGGACCCTTTCGGGCACCACTGTGCGTCGCATTTTCCAATTGGCTAATGTGTTGGTAGAAGAAAAGACCATTAAAGAGGTTAAATTCGATCAGATTTCTCCTGAGGATGCCTATGCCGCTAAAGAAATATTTCTGACGGGGACGTCCCTAAACATCCTTCCTGTTGTGAGCTATGATAAGAGATGTATAGGAGAGGGTGTGCCCGGTCCTGTCTATTCCAAGCTGTCTTCGCTCCTATGGAAGGATATGACTGAAAATAAAGAGTTTTTGACACCGATTGATTGGGATTGAAAAAAAATGGTCTCCTATTCTGGCTCTTGCCTGACCCTTTAAGGTATCGAGAACAATTTTCCTGGTCCGGGTCATCAGGAATGCATGGAATGAACACTTATCAGTAGTCTACGGGCGCTTGAGGATGAGGCTGGCCGTTTCGTTTGTATTAAAGACCGTTGGTTCCGAAAAAAGTCTGTATTTCGGCGGTTTTGTAGAACTTACAAGATCAAGGTCTGCAAATCCTGAGGAATGAGAAGTAGTTATCCTACGCCTCAATGACGAAGGATACAGCGTTACGCAGATATTGGACTTTTTTACGAGACCGTCAAAGCTAAAAGGATTAGGTTTAAAGACTATGGGGATGATAGAATTCAGATTTGAACGCTGCAAGGGTTGCGGGTTGTGTGTGTTGGCATGCCCCAAAGAGCTTCTTAGCGTCGGTTCCGTAACGAACCGAGCAGGATATCCGGTCGCCCAGATTGACAGCATGGAAGAATGTACCGGCTGTGCTATATGCGCTGAGATGTGTCCTGATGTGGTCATTACCGTATTTAAATAGTTTTGGAGAAGACAATTGGTAGAAACTGTTCTTGTAAAAGGAAATGAGGCATTAGCAATGGGGGCCATTGAGGCGGGATGCCGGTTCTACTTCGGTTACCCCATTACTCCCCAGAACGATATCCCTGAGTACATGTCCAGACATTTGCCTGAGGTAGGAGGGACATTTATTCAGGCGGAAAGTGAAATTGCATCGATCAACATGCTCTTGGGGGCAGCCGCAACAGGCGCCAGGGCCATGACATCTTCTTCGAGCCCTGGGATTTCACTTAAACAGGAGGGGATCTCCTATCTGTGCGGCAGCCAGATTCCCGGTGTTATTGTCAACATGTGTAGAAGCGGTCCCGGTTTGGGAGGTATTTCTCCCTCCCAGGGCGACTATTTTCAGGCAACCAGGGGCGGCGGCCATGGTGATTATCGGACCATTGTCCTGGCCCCCCATTCGGTCCAGGAGGCATATGGGCTCTCCATGAAGGCCTTTGATCTGGCTGACAAATATAGGAACCCCGTTGTTATACTGGGAGATGCCCTTCTGGGGCAGATGAAGGAGCCTCTCAAGAAATACAAGTACCGAAAAAAGGAATTTAAGAAAGACTGGATCATGACCGGGGCAAAGGGCAGGGAAAAAAGGCGTCTGAAGTCTCTTTACCTCGCAGACGGTGAACTCACTGATCACAACTGGATGCTCTACAAAAAATATCAGCGTATGAAAAGGGAGATCATGTTCGAGACCCAGTTCATGGAGGATGCCAGGCTCGTAACCGTTGCCTTTGGATCTGTTGCCAGGATCTTGAAAAGCGCTGTGGAGATGGCCCGGGAAAAGGGTATGAAAGTGGGGTTGTTCAGGCCGATTACGATTTACCCCTTTCCTTACGAGGCCCTTGATAAAATATCTCAATCTGTCCATAATTTTATGGCGCTGGAACTGAATACCGGTCAAATGATAGAGGATGTGAAACTGGCCGTAGGACATAAAAAGAACCAGGTTGATTTCTACGGAAGACCTCCAGGGTCCATTCCATCACCTGACGAACTATTTCAAGAAGTGAAAAGTGTCTATATGAAGAGGATAGGATAAATGAAACAGGTGTTTGATAGACCTCAATCCCTGGTGGATGTTCCCTTTCATTTTTGTCCCGGATGTCACCACGGGATCGTCCACAGGCTTGTTGGGGAATGCATAGATAAATATGGTGTCAGAGAAGAGGCCATAGGAGTGGCTTCGGTGGGCTGCTCTGTGTTCCTTTACGATTATTTTGACGCAGACGTGTTTGAAGCCCCTCATGGCAGGGGGGCCGCCGTGGCTACTGGCGTCAAACGCGCCCGCCCTGAGAACTTCGTATTTACCTACCAGGGCGACGGCGATCTTGCCGCCATCGGTACGGCCGAGATCATTCATGCGGCAAACAGGGGAGAACCTATCACCGTGATATTCGTAAACAATATGGTTTTCGGCATGACCGGAGGCCAGATGGCTCCAACGACTATGCCTGGCCAAGAGACAACCACGACCCCTTTCGGGCGTGATCCCAAGACCAATGGCTTCCCCATGAAGATGGCCGAACTCCTTGCCGGCCTGGAGGGGACAACCTTTGTGGCAAGAGCCGCAGTAAACAACATAAAGAATCTGATGAGGGCCAAGAAGATGCTTCAGAGGGCATTTGAAGCTCAGATCAATGACCAAGGATTCGGGTTTGTGGAATTCCTTTCAGCCTGTCCCACTAATTGGAAGATGACACCGAAACAGGCGAATGAAAGGGTCAACAATGAGATGATTCCCTACTTTCCTCTCGGCATTTTTAAAGGGGAGGCTAACTAATGTATTTTGATAGTCTTATAGCGGGCTTTGGAGGACAGGGCGTTTTGCTGATGGGTAATATCCTGGTCTATGCTGCCATGGAAGAGAAGAAACATGTTACCTTCATGCCTGTCTATGGTGTTGAGATGAGGGGTGGAACCGCCAATTGTACCGTAGTTATATCTGACCGGGAAATCGGATCTCCAATCATCCAGAGCCCTGTCTCCGTCATTGCAATGAATCTCCCCTCCATGGAGAAATTCGCTCCAAGAATAAAGAAGGGTGGTTTGCTTGTCGTGAACGCGTCCCTCATTCCCGAAGAAGAAGTGCGTTTTAAGGGCATTGAATGTCTCCACATACCGAGCAGGGAACTGGCCCTGGAGGTGGGGGATGAGAGGCTGGCCAATATGGTGGTCTTGGGCGCGACCGTCCAAAAAAGCGGCGTTGTTGGGATGAAGGCCCTTAAAAGGGCCCTTGTCCCGGCGCTTGACCCGAGATACCATAAAATGATAGAAAAAAATATACGGGGTATGGAACGAGGCGCGGAATTTGTGAAGCATGGATCTTAACGTAAATCGCAACACACGGGGACTCCATTAATTCGTTTGCCGAATCAAGGCACTCCACTCTTCGAACCTGGTGGGCATGGGAAGGAGGCCGCGGACACTGTTGAGGGTGAGGTGTGACCATGGATGATAAAAATAAAAAGAGCGGTACAGCTGATCCCTACAGCGATTTCTTGAGTGACATTAGTCGGCAGTACGACAAGGGGGATCAGGAAAAAGAATTTCTGGAAAACATCTCTACTCCCCCCGCGGAAGAGGACTTGCAGGTTCAGGTTGGGTCACGGGTGAAGGCGGTGAGGGAGACCAGGGGCCTAAGCCTCTTGGATATTTCACAAAGGACAGACCTGGATATTTCTCTGTTGGAGCAGATTGAGGAGGGTGCTGTAGCCCCACCATTGGGGACGGTAATAAAACTGGCCAAAGCCCTTGAAATGAAAATGGGCTTTTTTATTTCCGGTAAGGAAAACAGGCCATATACCATCGTCCGCAGGCAAGACAGAAAAATTATCTCCCGTTATGATTCGAAAAAAGGGGAGCGATACGGATACCAATACGAGTCTCTTGCCCCTCACAAAAAGGAGAGACACATGGAACCCTTTCTTGTAACTCTTGAGCCCACTGGAGCTGAGGAGGGGAGTTCCACCCATGATGGACAGGAATTCATCTATGTATTGGAAGGGACGATGGAAGTCCGCCTCGACAGTGAGATCCATATCCTTGAACCTGGAGATTCCATTTACTACGATTCTACCGTCCCTCACCTGGTAAAATGCCACGGCCAAAAAACAACAAAGATCCTGGCAGTACTCTATGCAGAGAAGTGATCCGCCCCTTGTAGGAGCGCATGTCTCCATTCAGGGGGGCCTGGATAAGGCCTTTTTCCGAGGTAGGGAAGCGGATTGCCGGGTGATTCAGATATTTACGAGAAATACTACTCGCTGGGTTTCCAAGGCGCTGAGTACCGTTGAGATCGAAAAGTTTTTTAAGGCCAGAGAGGAAACATCCGTCGAACCGATTGCCGCTCATTCCAGTTACTTGATCAATCTAGCGTCACCGAAAGAGGAGGTAAGAAGAAACTCCTTTGTCGCTCTACTTGACGAGCTGGAAAGGACGGAATCTTTAAGAATACCTTATCTGGTTATGCACCCAGGTTCTCATTTGGGTGATGGCGAAAAAAAAGGGTTAAGGCGGATTGCGGAGGCCTTGAATCGTATCCATGATCAGACCCCCGACTTCAAAACAAAGATTCTACTTGAGACAACCGCCGGTCAGGGGACAAACCTGGGCTCCCGTTTTGAGCAACTTGGCGAAATACTGGCCAGGACGGATGCCCGGGATCGAGTAGATATCTGTCTGGATACCTGTCATGTCTTTGCCGCGGGATACGATTTTTCCACTCCCGATACCTACAGGAGATTGATCAGGTCGTTCAATAGCACGTTGGACCTCCAGCGACTCAGACTCTTACATATTAACGATTCCAAGAAAATGCTTGGGTCAAGGGTCGATAGGCATGAGCATTTGGGGAAGGGGCTTATCGGGAAAGAAGGCCTTGCTTTTTTTCTGACAGACCCTATCTTCAAACATCTACCTTTTATTGTTGAAACACCAAAAGGCGAAAATGAAGAGGGCATTAGTTGGGATGAAGTGAATCTCGATTTCATACGCCGTCTAGTGGAGGAAAAGCAATAGATGATCGTCTTTGATCTTGAATGTTCTCAAGGGCACAATTTTGAGGGCTGGTTTGAGAGTTCCGAGGCCTTTGAGGTCCAAAATGCCGAAGATTTGGTACGTTGCCCTTATTGTGAGGATACAGATATCAGAAAAATCATGTCCCCTGTGGCTGTCAGAAAGGCTGGAGTGGAGCTCCATTCGGAACAGGGACCTATCGATTACAAAAGGCTCGCCATGGAAGTTATCGATTATGTACAGGAGAATTCTGAGGACGTAGGCACAAGATTCGCCGCAGAGGCCCTGAAAATGCATTACGGCGTCAGTGAAAAGAGAAGTATCAGGGGATCAGCCACGTCCGAAGAGGAAAAAACCTTACAGGAGGAAGGCGTGGAATATGTGAAACTTCCCGTCTTCAAAAAAGATGAGAAGGACAACAAGAACTGATTGAGTATTGCCCAGATCATGCCTCGCTCCGTCTCAAAGTTCCTGACAATTAACAGAGTGGAGGCCTCAGCCCCCTGCCGAATCGATTCCGGCGGCACATGGGATATTCGGGGGCTGGCGCTGCCCTTTCAATCGATAGGGCCGGTAACAATCAACGCAGCCATAAACCTTAGGACCACGGTGACCCTGTCCCCATATCAGGAGGGACAAGTAAACATTTCTTCAGAGGGTTTTGATCGAGAAGAGGCCCTTGACTTTGACCGCTTGACCTTCGACTCCCCCTTTGGCCTTTTCTTTGGGGCTGTCTCGTGGTTTGGGTTTCATGGTCTTCACATCCGCATCACTTCACAATCTCCTGTGAGGTCCGCCCTGGGTGGCTCAAGTACCGCCCTTGTCGCCCTTGTCAAAGCCCTTTCCATACTCTCTCGTAGACTCGGGGGCAAAGCGATGCAGGCCCGCGAGATCCTGCACCTTTCCTATCACCTCGAAGATGCAATGGCCGGCGGTTATTGCGGGATGCAAGATCAGGCCGCTGCTGTATATGGCGGTGTCCATCAGTGGAAATGGAATTATGGGGATTCCAAATGCCCTTATAAAAAGACCCGGCTTCTTGATCGAGAAGGAGAGCAGGAGTTTTCAAGACGTCTCCTGGTAGCCTTTAGTGGTAAACAGCATGTCTCCGCCCATATCAACCACAAGTGGATCAAAGACTTCCTTTCCGGAAGGACAAGAAAAGAATGGATCAAGGTCAACGAGATTGTCAAAGGTCTGGGTCGGAGCATAGAAGCCCGGGACTGGGGAGAGACCGTCAGACTTTTGAGAGAAGAAATGGCCTTGAGGAGGGAATTCACGCCTGAGTCCTTGATACCACTTACAGAAGAACTTGCTCTTCAGGCTGAGGGTGAAGGGTGTGGGGCCAGGTTTACGGGTGCGGGAAAAGGTGGGGCAATGTGGGCCTTTGGCCCGCCCGATTCCATAGAGCGTCTAAGAGATCAGTGGGGATCGACCCTCTCGTCCATTGAGGGAGCTCGAATCCTTGACTGTGCAGTGGACCCCCGAGGGGCACTTTGACTCGGTGAGGGGCCTATCCCCCTCTTACCTCCTCCAGTGTATCCAGGAAGACCTTGTAAAACCGGTCATTTTCCAGAACGGCTCGCTTCAAAATAGACGTTATCGTGTCCGCATCCTTCCAGTTCATCACAAAATTGGCACTCACTGAAAATGCTTTCAGGTGATCCATCGTTTTGAAAGAATCCCCGATCAGTGCAAGAAAAATCCGCCTTCGCTCTGGAATGGAAATATTGTTTAGGTACTGAAGAATAGGACTCTGACTGGTCTTTATGCCGTCATATCCTTCGGACAGGATCACCAGGTCGAAGTGGTGAAGACGCATCATTCCGATGGCCTCTCGGGTATCCTGTGCCGGCACATAGGTATACTCCAGATCTTCTACAGCCTGTCTCAGCACCTTGGTTTGCTCAAGATCGGTATTCAATACCAGGGCAAGTTTCACCCCTTCTTCGAAAAAATCAATGGCATCATCCTCATCCAGGTCATCGGTATCGACGCCATGGAGACTCTTCTGCCGATTTTCGTCCTGAGCAGGAGAAGACTTCTCGGCAAGAGGATCCTTGGGGTACAGAGTCACTCTGTCTTTGCATTTGGGACAAGCAAAGACCAACGGTTGATTTTCCGGCACTTTCTCGTCCGGTACATTTAATATTGTCTTACAACTATCACAGGTGATTTTCATCCTAAACCTATCAGATAAAAATGAATGTCAATCCGTCTATCTTATTCCATGTTCACCAACAGCGGCCCGAAATCTTTCAGAGAACCATTACATCTCATCCTCTCTCCCATAGGCTTCGTCAATGGAGAGGTCTTCGATGGAAGTCGTCTTTTCACCCCGCGCGGACTTTATACTGTCTATGGCCCTCCCGGTGATCGACTTCCTGGAGGCGAAGCTCATCGCAATCTCCTCTGTAATGTGGCCCTCTCTGTAGAGATCAGATATGGACTGGTCAAAGGTCATCATGCCGAAAGGCCTGCTTGTGTCGATAATCTCGTAAAAGGTCTTACCCTCCGATTCTCCATGGATTATGGTGTCCTTGGCCCTGAGATTGACCCCCATGATTTCGAAGGCGGCCACACGATCTCCTCCCACCTTGGGAAGCAGGCGTTGGCAGGCGACCCAGCGTAATGTATCGGCCAGTCTGATCCTGATCTGCCTTTCCTCCCTCTCTTCGAACATACCTACGATCCGGTTGATGGTCTGGCCGGCGTCAACAGTGTGGACCGAACTAAAGACCAGATGACCGGTTTCCGCCGCAGAAAGGGCGATCTCCACTGTTTCACGGTCTCTCATCTCCCCCACCATTATCACTTTGGGTGCCTGCCGAAGAGCTGCCCTCAGACCGGAGGCAAAAGCATCAAAGTCTTCGCCCAGCTCTCGCTGGTTGATCGTGGCCTTCTTCTGAGAGTGAACGTATTCCACGGGATCTTCCAGGGTCACGATATGAACCGCTTTTCTGTCGTTGATCTCGTTCAATACGGCGGCCAGTGAAGTTGTCTTACCGGTACCTGTCGCACCTGTGATCAGGATAATCCCGTTTCGCTCCTCCGACATCTTGTAGAAGGCCTCCGGGAGATCCAGGTCTTCGATCGTAGGAACTCTCGTGGCCAACTGCCGCATTACCACAGAATAACATCCCTTTTGTGAAAAGATATTGACCCTGAAACGGGCCCTCCCTGCGAGTTGATAGGAGGAGTCGCAAGACCCTTCCTTGAGGAGGGTCCTTGTAAGACGACGATCCCCTCCGATCAAGTTGAGTGCCAAGGTCTCAGTCTGAAAAGGTGTGAGACGATCTACGGGGGGATCAAGTGCCACTGGAATCAGCTCCCCGGCCGATTCGACTTGAGGTGGTTTATCTACCGTAATGTTGAGGTCCGATACGTTTTCATAAGACTCCAACATGGTGGTCAGGACATAGTCGATATGTTGCTTTCGCATAGGGGGATCTCCACTTCAAATGTTAGCGGAACAGAGCTTGCTCTTAGACTTCCGTGAAATCGGCGGGAGGATTTTTCAGGTAGGGCAGGAACTTACTCTTCTCCTCCGCCTTACCATAGGCGTCATCGGCAGTGATAATCCCCCTTTCCAGAAACTCCATAATCGAATCATCCAGGGGTTGCATGCCAAATTTTTTTCCTGTCTGGAGCATCGATGGGATCTGAAATGTCTTTCCCTCCCGGATCAGATTCCTCACTGCCGGCGTTGCTATCATGATTTCAACGGCAGCAACCCGGCCTTGGCCGTCCTTCCGTCTGAAAAGGGTCTGCGCCACGACAGCCCGAATACTGTCGGCAAGGGTATTTCTCACTTGCTGCTGCTGGTTTTCGGGGAAGACTTCGATAATCCTGTCTACCGTCTTAGCCGCACTGGATGTATGAAGTGTTGCAAACACAAGGTGACCGGTAGACGCAGCCTCAATAGCGAGTGAAATCGTTTCCAGGTCACGCATTTCCCCAACCAGGATAATATCCGGATCTTCACGGAGGGCACCCCTAAGCGCGGCGGAAAAGGACCGGGTATGGACCCCCACCTCTCTATGATTAACAACGGCCTTTTCACTTTTGTGAACAAATTCGATCGGGTCTTCTATAGTGAGGATATGTTCTCTCCTGGTCCGGTTGGCCTCATTAATGACGGCGGCAAGGGTGGTGGATTTACCGCTCCCCGTAGGGCCCGTCACCAAAACCAGACCCCTTGGAAGTGACGCCAGTCTGTTCAGAACTTTTGGAAGCCCCAGTTCCGCAACCGTCTTTATCGTGGACGGGATCTCTCTGAAGACCGCGCCGATTCCTTTCTGTTGCTCAAAGAAATTGGCTCGGTACCTTGCGAGTTCAGGAATCTCATAGGCGAAATCAACATCCCCTGTCTCCTCAAAGACCTTTACTTTTTCCTCAGGCGCGATTTCATACAGCATCGCCTTAAGGGAATCATTGTCGAGGACCTTGTATTTCACTCTCTCCAAGTGGCCTTTAATGCGAAGGACAGGTTGCTGACCGGCAAGCAAATGAAGATCGGATGCCCCCTGTTCATTCATAAGTTTAAAAAAGGCGTCAATCTGTGCCATAGAACATTTCTCCTGATAAGTCGTGATTTGGGAGATTGGTTTTTAGTTGCATGAAGGACGTTACGGATTCAGATCAAGATTGCTTCTATGCATCATGTTCAGTAATCGAAAAAAACTCCGGGGCAGAATCCCAAGCGTCACGGTTCGTTGATGACTATATTTTTGAAAAATATTCTGCAATATTCAAGCCAAAAAAGTCTCCACGTCCTTTTCGTTAAGCTTCCTTGACAGGCGGCAACACGAGTGAGAATTCTTAGGAGGGGAAGGGACTTGGCTTTCATATTGACACAGGATATCTCGATCGGTAACATCAAAACATGTCTCATTAGATGATGCACAGGATGATGATCAACCAAAGTCCAGCCGGCCATCTTTTTCAATTTATAATACTCTCGGACGGCATCCACAGGACGTAGGGCATGGGCAAAGTCCAAGTCCTGGCCTAACATGATCTGGTAGGTCTTTTTGAACGATTTACACCCAAATATGTGAAGCAGTATATCAACCTTTCTCCTCAAAATTAAGGGAGATCCTCAAGCAGTTCAAGAAGGATTTGAAACTAGATATTTTTTCGTACCGGAATACTCTTTTGCCATGAGTCCTGAAGATGCCGAAAACACACAAATTGCAGGAGGAATGAGATGAATTTTCTCGTTGTAGGTCCTGGCGCCATGGGCTGCCTTTTTGCCTCGCATCTCAAGAGAGCGGGAATCGATGTGACTCTCCTCGACTACAGGCAGGATAGGGCGGACTTTATCAATGAACATGGGATTCGGGTTGAGGGTGTCACGGGAAATCACACCGTGAAGGTCCCCGTGGTGGTTGGGAAATCCTCAGATATACCCGAGGTAATTCTAATCTGCGTAAAGGCCAACCAGACGCAGAGGGCGGCGGATGCGCTCAAATCATGGGTCGGAGACCGTGCCTATATCCTGACGGTACAGAACGGCCTGGGAAATGTGGACATCCTTCAGGATATATTCGGAAGAGAAAGGGTCCTTGGCGGTATCACCGCGGAAGGTGCCACGCTCATGGGACAGGGACATGTAAGACATGCCGGCCAGGGAGACACCATAATCGGCCCGCAAGGGGATCCTGACGGTCCGGTTTCACGTACCATAACGGACTTCAACCGAGCCGGTTTTTCTGCCCGAGCCGTCGATAATGTCGAGGACCTTATCTGGAGCAAGTTAATTATCAACGTGGGCATAAACGCCCTAACCGCCATTACCAGGCTGAAAAACGGACGGCTCCCTCATGTGGACGGCACCCGGTCAATCATGGAAGAGGCTGTCAAGGAGGCAGTGGCGATCGTTCGGGAAAAGGGCATTAACCTGTCCTATCCTGATCCTTTGGCACGTGTGCTGGAGGTGTGCGAGGCCACGGCGGACAATATCGCCTCCATGCTCCAGGATGTTCTGAGGCAGGGCACGACCGAGGTCGACTACATCAACGGAGCAATTGTTCGGGAAGGGGAAAAATTGGGTTTGCCCACGCCTGTGAATCAGACCCTGACCTCCCTTGTGAGGGCAATCCAGGAGACATACGATCAGCAGCAGGTCCCTTTCCCTTCTTCCTCGCAAGAATAAGGTCCCTTCCGAAAAATCATTGGGCTATAAGGATTGCAGAAAACTGTGGTATCGGTTCAATGCGGACAGGGCCCTCACTGCCCTCTTGACAGTCCGGTAGACTACCAAGTGCCTGGAAAGCAACGAAGATGCCTTGGCAACGCCGTCTCTATCTCCAACTGCACAGATAACGATAGGCTTTTGATCATGTCTATGGACTTCATCAGCTAGAGAGGGAAGGACATCGAGGAAAGGACTGCTTACCGCCGGTGCGATAACAAGAAGGCCATCGGTCGCGCTGTCCAGGGCGACAGCCCTTACGGCCTTTAGATAGGTCTGGGAAGTGTCAAACTTCGTCGGTGGCCAGATATCGACAGGATTTGAGATCTGCCTCCAGGCTGGGACCAGGTCGTTGAGCTTCTCAAGGGTTGTCTCAGACAGCTTTGCGATCGAGAGCCCAAATTCTTCACAGAGATCTGCCGCCAATGCCCCCCACCCCCCTGAATAGGTGACAATAGCGATTTTCTTACCTTTAAGTAAAGGAAGATGAATAAAGGCCTTTGCCAGATCCACCAGTTCTTCAAAACTCTGAATTCTCAGTATCCCGCTCTGGGTAAAGGCTGCGACATAGGCCTCCTCCCTACCCACGATTGAGCCAGTGTGCGAAGCAATGGCACGGGCGCTGGCCTCCGTCTTTCCGGCCTTGATCGCGAGGATCGGCTTTTTGGTTGCTGTTTTCCTGGCTGCTTCGATGAATCGTTTGCCATCGGCGATCTCTTCTATGTGCATTGCAATGATTTTCGTATCTCGATCTTCTCCTAGATATTCCAAACAGTCGATTTCATCAACATCGCATTTCTTTGCAAGATCAATTGATTTGCTGATCCCAAGTCCCTGTGTGGTCACTATCCAAGCAAGACCGGCACCGGTAAAAAGACCTGTCTGGGAAAAGAGAGAAAGTCCCCCGACAGTTAAGTCGTCAATTGGCACAAACCCTGTGGATAGTCTTTTCCGAGTATTGACGACACCCATCGAGTCAGGGCCGATGATACGCACACGAGCCTTTTTCGCTGTCTCGATCATTTTTGCCATAATAGTCGTCTCCTCTTCAATGACACGATCCAGACCATCTGTGACTACGATGACCGAACCTATGCCCATCTGTCCGCATGTGGCAACGGCATCCACCACAGCCGAAGGTGGTAGAAAAAAGACGGCCAGGTCCACAGGGGGCTCGACCTCGGAAAGACTTGTATAGGCATTAAAGCCGAAAAGCTCTCCCCCTTTTGGATTGACGAGGCAGATTCTCCCCTCAAAGCCGGCACTAAGGAGGCTTTCAACTGTTAGGGCGCTGATACTGCCGGGTCTCTGCGAGGCACCCACAATGACTATGGAATCCGGTTCCAAAAAACCTCTCAAAGAATTCATGATGTCGCCTCCTGTTCAGACATGAAAAGTCTTTCTTGAAAGCTCTTTTAAAGGATTCGTGAAAAGTCAGTATTTCGATGGTATCATACAAATTTCGGGCTTATTGAGAAACCCTCATTGTTCGACCAGGTCTATTTATCAGCCGAAAACAATCCGTTCGATTTCCTATCAAATGAAAAGGGGCCAAAGGACTGGCACACCGGCATCACTTCGATCCGGTTTATATTGAGATGTTCCGGCATGGTTGCAATCCAAAAGACAATCTCCCCGATATCTTCGGCAGTGATCGGTTCCGTACCTGCATAAACATCCTGGGCCCTTTTGTCGTCCCCTTTAAACCGAACAACAGAGAATTCCGTCCGGGCAATTCCGGGCTCCACGTCCGTGACACGGATTTTTGTGCCGAGGAGATCCGCCCGCAGATTGAGGGAAAACTGGCGGACAAAGGCCTTAGTCGCACCGTAGACATTACCCCCAGGGTAGGGGTAGGTGCCGGCAACCGACCCGAGATTAATGATATGGCCGCGATTCCGCTCTACCATACCTGGAAGCAGAAGTCTTGTGCAATACATGAGCCCTTTGATGTTGGTATCAACCATATTTTCCCAGTCATCCAAGTCCGTTCTGTTTGCAGATTCAAGACCGAGGGCCAGACCGGCGTTGTTGATCAGGACATCCACTTCCGAGAACTCCATCGGCAAGTCGCCAACGGCCTCTTCCACGTCTCGTCGGTCTCGGACATCGAGACGGATAGCATGCACAGGCACGGGGAGCTCCACCTTCAGCTTTTCAAGACGTTCCAATCGTCGGGCCGCAAGGACAAGTCGTGCACCGGCAGCGGCAAACCGTTTTGCGCAGGCCTGTCCAAAGCCGGCGCTTGCTCCTGTGATCAAGACGGTCGTGTCAACTGAGCTGGTCAATGTCGACGTCATTATTCTCCGGATCGTTTCAGAATACTTGAGGAATACCTCTCTCGAACAAACTCTTTTCCATATCCACGGATTGTCAGTGGCCAAAACCGGCTAACGCATAGCTTCAAAAAAGGCATAGATTCCCTCTTCCGTCCCTTTGAGATAGCTAGTGACCTGTTCCAGAGATCCTTTCTTCAGCCCCAACACTCCAAGATCTCTGGGACGAACTTCAGGGGCCGATGGATTCCCTGCATCTCCAAGACGGAGTTCCTGAGTCAGGGCATCGGCAATTCGAAGGATCGCCACGTCATGGGCACCGGGACCCTCCGGGACACCCTCCTCGTGGTGCGCCGCAATCGCATGATGGATCACTTCGGGAAATTTCCATCGTGTGAGGAGCATGGATCCAACGTAACCATGGTCCAAACCGATGACTCTCCGTTCGGCCTCAAACAAGCCCATATTTTCCTTGGAATGGGCCTCTTCCAGGGACTCAAGAAAAAGATCGTGAAAAAATTGATAAAGGACAATTTTCCCAATATCATGAAGAAGGCCCACGACAAAATGATGGGTATCCCCATCTCCCTTCCCGAATCTCTTGCTCAATTCCTGAGCAGCCGTGGCCACAGCGAGGGAGTGAATCCATAGGCCTTCACTGGAAAATGCAAGAGATTTTTTACTAGACGGCATGGTTTCGATGACCCCGATGGAGAGGGCAAGAGACCTGACCATATTAAAACCGAGCAGGGCCACGGCCTTACTCAAATCGCATATTTCCTGCTGAAAGCCGTAGTAAGCGGAATTGGCTATCTTCAAGATTTTTGAGGTCATTGCGGGGTCATGGGAAATTGCGTCAGCAACATGAGAGGCGTTTGTCTTTTCATCCTCCATTATACTCAGCAGCTTTGGAAGGATTGCAGGAAGCGTTGGGAGTTCATCGATTCTTGAATAGATCTTTGCGCGAAGCTTCGCCTTTTCCATGCTCTCTATCCACAATACGAAGTTTAGAATGCCGAATTCTCCAGGACTCCTTTACGCATGCCTGTAAAACGGCACAAAGGAGAGAGGCTCTTTGCAGAGGTTGCTCTCCAAATCGTTTTTGAATTTAACATGGTTTTCAATAGTTATCAAGGTAGGTCGTGGTATCTCATTAGGCAAGATCGACATTGATGAGGATAGACACTTCTCGTCTATTGGAGGAGTCGCACCGGGGTAAGGAGAAGACGTTTGAAGAATCCAATCATACTCTTTCCCAGGTTTTTGAGAGGCACATATTGGACTTCCGGCTCATAGAAAGGGCCCTTTATCTTGAAATAGTACATGAGCAAGGTCTTCTTTTTGCCCGTCAGGATATAACCGATCACCGGGATCTTGCTTACCAGCGTATCCATCGTGCCGAGGGGCTGGGCCCCAAGGTCAAAATCAATCCAATTTCGAGGCATATCCAAGGTCCCTTTGCCTGCTGCGTTGAATACGGGGCTTTTCATTATAAAATCAGAGGTACTGACAATTCCCCGATTGATATCCAGGGTCATCTTTATGGCTTCGTAATAGAAGCCCTCCCTTGAGATATCGGGCGGCCTCTTTTTGAAAATCTTTTGGAGGTCCAAAAAATGCAAGACCTCAAAAACAACGTGGGATTTCATTATCTTTCCCTTTTCAAGGAGCACATCCGCATTGCCTTTGAGTGCGGCAACAAGGCCTCTAAGATGTTTGCCTTTTCCGCTAAGATTCGCTTCCATGGTGAGGAGACCATCCAAAAATGCCTTCTTAACACCAAGACTATCGAGCAACTCTTTGGCCGGCTGTTTTGCCAATGAGATGTGGCTGGAAAACAGGTGTTCCGGATTCTGCCCCCTCTTGATATGACCTTTTAGACTCACAGCACCATGGCTCGTCTTTAGATGGGAACGCTTGACATACAAATTTCCTGATCGAAAGGCGCATTCAGCATGAAGTGGCCCATATTTCAGGCCCTTCCATTGCCCTTTAATGACCTCCAGGTTCACCGTCACATCCGATTTTGTTAAGAATCGACTCTGAAGCATGTCCTTCTTCGTCGATGGATCCCCCGGTGTGTCGGCGACAAAGTCTGTAAGATTGAGGCGAGTGGACGTGACGGACAATTTTCCTAAAAGGCCGTCCCATCCCTTTAATTGCCCCATTATGTGAACAGGGCTACGCCCGACAAGCATTTTAAGAGAGGGGATGAAAACCTCATGATCGGAGAAGGTCGCCCTGAAATTGCAGTTGTTGACAGGAGCCGGCAGCCTGCTGGAGACAAACCTCAGGTCGGCGCCTGAAAACTCCCCTCTGATGGTGGTCTCTGAAGGGGTACGAAGGGAGACATCCGATTGGATCGCGCAAGTAATGGAGCCTGTGGCTTGTGTATCTGATTCCTTAAATTTTATCCCGAGATCTTCAAGCCTAAGAGAGGCCTCGGTCTCAAGATTGTTGAACTCTTTCTTGAGTACGTTGTAAGAACCGGAGGCCTTCAGCCTCGAATTTCCCAGTGAGCACCTGAGTTCCTTAAACAGGATCTCGCCTTTGGGAATGTAATCAATCTCAGCGGCAACCCTATTTCCCTTGCCTTGGGGTAAGAGGGAGAGGGTCGGCATGTCCAGACCTAAACCATCAAGATCTACTTCCCCGCTCAATGACCAGAGCCCCTCCTTTCTCGCCAAAATAAACTTGGATTTTAAGAGCTTACTGAACCTTGCCTGCCTCAGGTCTTCTCCAAAGAAGCTGTCCGCCACCTCATTCATATCCACCAGTGCCGTCACATCTGCTTGGCATCGCTCCCACGAGCGACCACCAGATCCGGTTACCTGAATCTGAGATTTTCCCCAAAGCCCTTTGCCCCGGAATCTTTTCATTCCATCTTGGTCGATGCTATAACTCCCCTCAGTCAGCAAGAGGGGTAGAAATAACTTCGTATGGGCTACGGCGCAGTCCTTGAATCGGAATTCCCCCCATGTAATATGCGAAAGGTCTTTGAAGGGATCATAGAAGACCTGAATGTGGGCGTCGAGTTTTCCCGAAACATCTTCAAAATCCTCGATCTTTTCCTGTACACCCCAGGGAACATAGCTCATTTCAGACTGGCTTTTGAGGTCTTTAAGGGTAAAAGAGCCCTCCACTTCTACACAATAGGTTGCCAAACTGTCGTAAATATCTTCAACATAGAGACTACCGTTTTTAATAGCAGAGTCACCGAAGCTGGACCGGACATCCGCAATCTCCAGTGCCCCGTTCTCGATAGCCAGCCTTCCCGAGACTTCTCTAAAAGGAAGGTTCTTCTGACCCTCAAGAACAAGCAGGTCTTTCCACGACATTCGAAGAAAAAGACAGTCGTTATTTTCAGGCAGGTCCAGGTCCGTGATCTGTTTTGCGGTTCCCGCCAGGGAAAAGAGGTCCAGGCTTACATCACCTCCTCTCAGAACAGGAAAGAGCTCAGCCTCTATCCATTGAGGGAGAATAGGGGAAGGGAAATGCGTTTTAAAGACCTCCAGAGACATGAAAGGACTCTCGGCCTTAATGGTCATATGTGGGTTTGCTTTATCTTTAAAGTTATATAATGCGCTGCCATGGAGCGAAAAATCCGGGGTCTCCGCCTTGAGAGAGAGAAGGTTGAAGATGTTTTTTGCATAGATAGCCTTCACATCGAGGGTAAGGCGGGGAAAACGGAATTCTTTCTTTCTGTTCTTCGTGGACAGAGAAAAACCCAAGCCATTCGTAGAAATCTCGCCCTCTGCTGACAAAGCCCCATCGGTAAAACGCCTAAAGGTAATGCGTGCCCCGGCGGTTCCATCCAAAGCAGGTACTGAATCGGGCCATGATACCCAACTAAGGGGGATCTCTTCCGTTTCGACCATTATCTCAGCGAAAGGGTCATCTTTGTCTGGATCCTGGGCTATGGCTCCCTGGGACCTAAATGCTATCTTTCCTTTATGGAAGCCGACCTTTCCATGGGCATGCACCCGGAGTCTCTTCAAGTGCTTCTTTTCCCTCACGACGCGCGCATGGAGCTCTTCCAATCGGTACGGGAAGTCCTTGACCCGAAGCTGCGCCTTCTCCAATACTACGGAATCCAGTTGTGCAAACTTCTTAAACAGGGCTTTCGTAAGAGGAGGAACACTCCTATCCAGTCCGGGAGAGGCCTTCTCCTTTATATCCACATCAACAGTAGGGTGACTGAGATAAATCCTGGAGGGAACCATTTGTCCCTTGAGCAGACCGATTACGTCAAAGGCCAAACGAACCTTTGAAGCCGTGATTGTCCCCGGTCCGGTCCTGGATCGGGCGACCAGATGGTCCGCGTTGATACCGATTCCGCCGATCAAGCTGACTTGAATCGTTTCTACGGCGAGATCATATTCCAAGCTATCAGAGAGGTAACCGACTAAACGGCGTTGCACAGAGGGCTTTTGAAGCAGCGAATTGAGCAGAAAGAAGGCCGCAATCAATAGTAGAAAAAGTAAAAAAGCAGGGAAAAGTACCGCCTTGAACCTTATGGGAGGCATCTTTTGAAATAGTCCTGCAAGATTTTTGAGTGATCAAAGGCGAGTTCATCAGGAAGAGAATCGGGGTAAAAAATGCCGACTGACTCGGCATCATCCGCAGCCCTGGGTTCTCCCTTTGCAGACGCAACGAAAACAACGGAAATAGTGTGGTATCTGGGATCCCTTGTCGGATCGGAGTAGGCCCCCAGCTGGTACAAGAGACTTACTTTTAGAGAGGTTTCTTCTTCGGCTTCCCTGAGAGCGGCAGACTCCAGGCTCTCACCGTAATCCACGAAGCCGCCGGGCAGGGCCCAACCAAGAGGAGTATTTTTCCTCGTGATCAACACAATGCCCTGTCTACTGTTCGGCATAGAGTGGGCCCCAAAGGAGGGTTCCATTTCGATGATAATGTCAACAGTCGGAAAGGGATTCTTGTATTTTTCAACCATCCCACCGCAGTGGGGGCAAAAAAGTCTGTCCTTCATTGTGGTGCCCGTTCTTATCAAGATATCATGATTAACATCACCAAAGTATCAGAGCCGATAATGTTTGTCAAAACGTTCGCCGCCTCTGAAATTGCCCGTGGATCTCGGTCAGATCAGGCGAATGTTGACCTTTTTGACACATCCTTTGAAAGACCGCATACCGTTTTCCAACACAACTGCCATATAGCCTATTCCTATGTGCGCCTCACGTAACAGCGTACCTCGGCCGAGGGCTGCGGCAACCTCTCTCAGTCTGTGATGGACACCCATCGTCTTTTGCCCCTGTCAGCCTGTGACCCTTCCTCGTCTCCCGGCGAACGCATATCCACTCATTCATTATAGCCCATCCACGGCCCCCGGTAAAGTTGCCGTGCACGTCATCAGCGAGGGTCATCCTTATCCGCGCTCAAGGGATCTAAAGGCTTTAGGATACTGCAAGGCAGGAATGAGTGCCCTGAAGAATCCCCCTCGACAGCAGGTCGCCCTTTTCATTGGCCTGCCCCTACAGAAAAACCTTGGACGCCATCCATCTTCACTGCACGTTGTCATTTCATGACGTTAGAAGACATAAATTTCGCCCCGATCGGATAGAGATTCTTGACACTTCCAGATTCATGAAG
>JAXHUM010000116.1:0-18321 GCA_034189325.1 Thermodesulfobacteriota bacterium | reverse complement strand
CCCCTACAGAAAAACCTTGGACGCCATCCATCTTCACTGCACGTTGTCATTTCATGACGTTAGAAGACATAAATTTCGCCCCGATCGGATAGAGATTCTTGACACTTCCAGATTCATGAAGTAACATTATAAAGATAGTAGATTTTTGAAAAAATAGTATCCCCTGATGTTCTCTGCTTTTCCTCCTTTATCGAGATTCTTTTTGCCCTAGCAGACAAAATCTGCCGAGTATGGGCTGCCGAACAGAGGGGTCGGCCGTTGCGGTAATAGATTTTTGAGGTGACATCGTGGATAGAAATGAGAGAAGAAGACATCGAAGATACGACTCTCTCAACTTCGTATCTTATATCTGCTCAGATATAGACGGCAGCTTATTAGAGGAGGGAATGGGCAGGACTTTAAATATAAGCAAGGGCGGCATTCTACTTGAGACAACAGCCTCTATAAACCCCAGGAATCTTCTGGTTCTCGGCATTGGACTAAAAGATGAGATTGCGGATATCAAAGGGGAGGTCATCTACTCCAGGAACTGTGACGGAGGAACAATAGAATCGGGGATCCAATTCCTTGAAATTGAGGAAGAGTCCCTTCCGATTTTGGAGCGTTACATAGAAGCGTTTAGGGAACAAGAACTCAGGTTATAGGCTTACCGGCCGTGATATCTGTCAAAATAGAGCTGGCGCCCTTCGCAAGGGCCGAAACGTACTTAAAGTCTTCATCTTCCCCCCAGTAAGTATCACTTATGATTCCATGTTACCTGATCGTCGGGAGAGCGACTCAGCAAAACCGGATGGGTTCTAACCCGAGGTGGGGCACAACATAACATTCTACCCTATCCTAGACTGGAACGCAGTATACCACGCGCATTCAACTTCTCGAAAAAAGGGGAGCACACCATGCTGGCAAAGGTCAACAGACGCGTCACCATTCATGAGGGCAGAGTCTTTCAAATGGTTTCAGAGAATATTACCCTGGCAAACGGCGCATCCGTGAATATGGAAATTATACACCATCCCGGTGCCTCGGCTATCGTCCCTTTTTCGGATCAAGACACCATTGTCTTGCTACAGCAATACCGCCATGCACTGAGAGAGAGTATATGGGAAATACCTGCAGGGACACTTCACGAGGATGAGACGCCCATCGAATGTGCCAAGAGAGAGTTAAAAGAGGAAACCGGATTCCTGGCCAGTACCTGGAGAGAGCTAGGTCAAATTACGCCTGTACCGGGATACTCTGATGAACGGATTCATCTATTTCTTGCCTTTGATCTTACCAGGGCCGAACAAACCCTTGATGAGGATGAGATGATCGAAGTCAGATGGAAGAGCGTGCATGACATCATGAACATGATTGCTGCTGGCGAGATTACGGACGGCAAAACGATTTCCGGGTTCTTTCTCGCGAGGGAATTGTTTCACAGAGAGGGGGGGCAGGCCCTCATGACAAAGGACGTCTCGGGCAAATGATTCACTTGTTTCCCCCTTTTTCAACTAACTTGGCATAATAGAGCTCATTTTCCTCCAAAAGAGGGGAGCCTTTTCCCATCATATTCAGCTGTGTAATCTTAAAATTAATCCTTTTGATCTGACGATATCTCTCCCGTTCATCCGGCATGTTCTCCAACATGTCTTCCAGGTGTCTGATTTCCTTCTTCAGCTGCAGTTCAGGTGGAAGGCAATTGGCGTTCTTTAAAATTTTGTAGGTCAGGCGAAGGTCATCAGGGAGGTGGCTTTCATCCTCCAATTTTATCGGTTTTCCTTTGCCGGGAAGGTCATCAAATTCACCCTTTAAAGAGGCCTCTTTTATCTTCTGTTCTATGATTTTCTGAAAACCTAACATCGGCTCATACCGCCTGAGGGGTGTGGATACTGCAAGGGCCTTGATACTTGTTAGATAAAGGGGCTGGAACGTTTCGTGATTCCACAGACCCGGCATGCCTGAGTTCCACATGTCTTCCATCAAGGAATCGTTGCCCTGCTGAATATGTACGATACATAAAAACGTTGGTTACTGCAAGGCAACATCTTCCTTGACAACATCGAAGGTATTGGATATTTCCGAATGGCGGACCTAAAACGGACCGATTATCTCAGAGGTCAGATCGTGAAGAGAACAGAGGTGGCGCTTATGATAGATGAACTGGACATGAAGATTATTGCATTATTGCAGGGCGATTTGCCTCTTGAGGCGCGACCTTTCAAGATTCTCGCCGAAAAAATCGACATAACCGAGCAAGAATTTTTGGATAGGACCCAACACCTTGAAGATAGACAGATCTTAAGGCGGTTCGGCGCCACTTTGTGTCATCGTGAGGCAGGATTCAGCTCTAATGCCATGATCGCATGGAGGGTGCCGGATAACCGAATCGACAAAGTAGGAGCTATTTTCTCAGGGTTTAAGGAGGTGACACATTGCTATCAAAGGGAACCTCAAAGAGACTGGAATTTCAACCTTTTTACAATGGTCCATGGCAGTAATCATAAAGTCTGCAGTCAAGTGGCGACACGGATGTCTCTCGCAACGGGAGTTGACGACTATGCCCTTCTCTACAGTGAAAAGGAGTTTAAAAAGACCAGCATGGAATATTTTAAAGAGCTCTGAATGGTGATGGAAGGACAGGGATAACAGGAAACCGATCGCGCCCTGTTTTGTCGAACTCAGACATAAGGTCTTTTTGAGATCAGGAATGTATCAGGTGGTATATCATGGGAGAAAAATCTAAGGAGCTGTTTAAACGGGCGAGATTGACCATTCCAGGCGGGGTCAACAGTCCGGTGAGGGCCTGCAAAACCGTAGGCATGGATCCTCCTTTCATAATGAGAGGAGAGGGCTGTTTTCTCTTTGACGTCGAGGGGAATAAGTACATTGATTATGTCGGTTCGTGGGGCCCTCTTATTCTGGGCCACGCTCATCCTACGGTAGTGGAGTCCCTGGCAAAGGCTATTGAGCAAGGAACGAGCTATGGGGCTCCTACGGAACTGGAAGTTGAGCTGGCTGAGCTTGTTGTGGAGATGGTCCCGTCCGTTGAAATGGTCAGGATGGTGAACTCAGGGACCGAGGCGACCATGAGCACCATACGTCTTGCAAGGGGATACACCAATAGGGAAAAAATTATTAAATTCGATGGGTGCTATCATGGTCATGCGGATAGTCTCCTCGTCTCGGCCGGATCAGGAGTGGCTACTCTCGGTATCCCGGACAGCCCAGGCGTGCCAAAGGATCTGGCAAGGCATACCATTTCCCTTCCCTATAACGACATTCAAGCCTTGGAGCAGGCCTTTCAATCATTCGGCCCGGACATTGCGGCCGTCATTGTGGAACCAATTCCGGGCAATATGGGTGTGGTTATGCCGAATCCGGATTTTCTTAAGGGTATGAGGCAGTTGACTCATCATCATAATTCACTCCTGATCTTTGATGAGGTCATGAGTGGTTTCAGGGTTTCGCCAGGTGGGGCGCAACAGCTATACGGCATAATGCCCGACCTCACCTGCCTTGGAAAGATCATTGGCGGCGGACTGCCGGTCGGCGCCTATGGGGGGAAAAGAGAAATTATGGAGCATATGGCACCTGAAGGGAACATTTATCAGGCAGGGACACTTTCGGGCAATCCTCTCGCCATGACCGCTGGAATTTCGACGCTCAAAATCCTTAAACAGGAAGGGCCCTATGAACAACTAGAAAAAAAGGGGGATCGATTATTTTCCGGACTTAAACGGGAAGCGGAAGCAGCTGGCATTGATATTGTCATCAACCGTATCGGTTCCATGGGGTGCCTCTTTTTCACACCAAATCCTGTAACGGATTTTAACTCAGCCAAGGCCTGCGACACGGAACTGTACAAGAAATACTATATAAGTATGATCGAGCAGGGAATCTACCTTGCTCCCTCCCCGTATGAGGCCCTCTTTTTGTCCACGGCACATGGTGACAAGGAGATCAGTAGGACCATCGACTGCGCAGCTGTTGCCTTTCGTAACCTCTCTGCGTAATTTTCATAACTTTCTAGAAACTCGGAACGGCAGGCGGTTACGGTGCCGACCCGATCTCTTGGCGGGCATTTTGATTTTTGAGAGAAACAGAGGACAACTTTGTATTTCTTTTTGCCAATAATCGGTTGACATTGTCAAAAGACTTGTGATAATTGTCACAAACTCAGAAGTTTAGCGTCTGTGATCTCGGGCTGTATATATGAAAATGGACGAAGACCTTAAGAAAACAATCAAGGACTTGGCCTTTTTCAGTTCCATCGGTTTGGCCGTCGCCCTCTCGATCGCTATCGGTGCTGGTGGGGGATATTATATCGACGAGAAGTTCGGGACCAATCCATGGGGGCTCTACATTGGTTCGGCATTAGGTATTGCCGCTGCTTTTAGAAACCTTTACTATCTCTACAAAAGGGCCAAATAACGTCAATGGAATGGGAAGATATATCTAGGTATATAAAGGCTCAGGGATGGCTCATTCTTCTAATTGCCGGTTTGTTAAGTTCCCTGTTCATGAGTTCCTCCTTTACTCTTGGAGTCATACTGGGCGGGCTGATCGTCATAGCTAATTTTAATGCTCTCCAACACACCATCCGGGCAGCCTTTTCTCCACAGGGGAGGATGAAGAACAAAAAAGGTATGATTATCGCGAAATACTATTTAAGACTTGCTATTCTCGGGGTTATTATTTATACGTTAACGACAACCGGATGGGTGAATCTCGTTGGCTTGATCATCGGACTCTCTGTCGTGGTCGTTAATATTCTTTTTTTAGGAATACGTTTGGCAATCAAAACCTCATCAGTAAAGGTAGTTTAAGGCATGGATTTTCACCCAGTATTCTTCATAGACTCAATCCTATCGTCGCTCGGCATGGCACACCCAGCCGACTATCATCATGTGACTTATATGTGGCTGATCATGGCCATACTGATCATATGCGCCGTCATTTGTGGAAAAGGTGTCAAAATCATTCCCAAAAAAGGGCAAAATTTTTTCGAGGTGTTCGTTGGAGGGCTTGAGGATTTTGTCATGGATATCACAGGGCCTGAGGGGAGATCTTTTTTCCCGTTTTTGGCCACTGTTTTCCTGTTTATCCTGGTATCCAACCTTATTGGCCTAGTCCCCGGTTTCTTTTCTCCAACCGCCGATCTCAACACGACTCTGGCATTGGCCTTGTCTACGTTTGTCTATACCCACATTATAGGGATCAAATACCACGGTGTGAAATATATCAAACATTTTATGGGTCCTGTTTGGTGGCTCGCCCCGGTTCTTTTTCCCATTGAACTGATCGGTCATCTTGCCCGCGTTATGTCCTTAAGTGTTAGGCTTTTCGGCAATATTTTTGGAAAGGAGACGGTCTTGACCATCCTGTTTCTCCTGGCGGGCCTCTATTTGGCTCCACTGCCGATCCTGTTCTTAGGCATTCTTGTCAGCTTTATTCAGGCGCTGGTTTTCATGCTGTTGTCCACTATCTATTTTGTTGGGTCCATGGAAGAGGCACATTAAGATCTCATTTTTTCATATGATTGGAAGAAGGCCAAACAATATAAACTGAAAGGAGGATCAAATGTTAGTATTTTTTGGAATTGCCATAGCTTGTGGTTTTGGCATTGGTGTCGCCGCATTCGGCACCGGCATTGCTATGGGTAACGCGATCAACGGCGCTCTTACGGGGACAGCCAGGAATCCCGAAGCAGGTGGTAAAATAATGACCACCATGATCATCGGTCTGGCCCTTATCGAGTCTCTCTGTATTTACGCCCTGCTCATATGCTTTATGCTGATGGGCAAAATCCCTGCTACGGATGTGTTAGTCAAAATTGTGGGGGGCTGATAAATCTCCATAAGTTCTCAAGGAGTCCATCAATCCTAATATGTGACACACTAAAATAGAGGGTCTTTTCCAGGCCCTCTTTTTTGTCTATTCACATGTGCAACATTTCACAATGTCCTGTTCGATACTCCATTTTTGGGATTGGATGGATACTCACATTGCGGCACCTTTCTCGATAAGGGCCGGTCCATTTTGACTTATGAAAAAGACATCTAAAGTACCGGATGCGACTATAGAACGGCTTGCCCGCTATTCAAGGCCGCTTGAAATTCTTCTGAAAAGCGACACGCGACTCATTTCATCTGAAAAGCTTGCCAAGTCCTGTGGTGTGAACCCAGCACAAGTCCGGAAAGACCTCGCCTACTTTGGTGAATTTGGTGTCCGAGGGGTGGGTTATGATGTCAGTGTGCTCTTGGCTGAAATCAAGAAGATCCTCGCCACTGATCGGGAATGGCGGCTTTGCATTGTCGGTGTCGGGAACCTCGGGAGTGCTCTGGTGGCAAATGAGAACTTTGGGAAAAGAGGATACAACGTTGTTGCCGCATTTGACTCCGACCCCAAAAAAATAGGCGCCATACTTCCTTGCGGATTGAAGATAGAGCCTTCCAAAAAAATCATCACTGCGGTTACATCATTAGAGATCGAGATAGGCGTTATCACAACACCGCCCCAGACGGCCCAGTCTGTAGCGGACTTGCTAATGGAGGCAGGGATAAAGGCTATTCTCAACTTCGCTCCGATCCAAGTAAAGGCACCGGAATGTTGTACCGTGGAGAATGTGGATTTCACAATAAAGCTTGAGAAATTGGCTTATCACTTGGCAAAGGTCCCTTTGGAGCCTAAGCCCTAAAATACTGGAAGGGCACAATTCATGAAGTATTCAGGGCAGGAGTTCTTTGAGGTACCTGCCTGTGTGTGATTCCTTTATCCGGGCGATCTCTTCCGGCGTTCCGGTTCCCACTATATACCCTCCATTCTCTCCTCCGTCAGGCCCCAAATCAATGATATAATCTGCAGTCTTGATGACATCCAGATTATGCTCGATGACGACTACCGTGTTTTTGAGTTCCACTAGGCTGTGGAGGACTTCAAGCAGTTTTTCGATGTCGGCGAAATGGAGACCTGTGGTCGGTTCATCAAGCAGGTAAAGCGTCCTACCCGTATTTTTCTTGCTCAGCTCCTTTGACAGCTTTATTCTCTGTGCCTCTCCACCGGAAAGGGTCGTGGCCTGCTGCCCTAACTTGATATAGCCGAGACCTACTTGGATCAGAGTCTCCAGCTTCTTTTTGATGGCAGGTATGGCCTCGAAGAAACTGAATGCCTGATTAACGGTCATATCCAAGATATCAGAGATATTATACCCTTTGTATCGGATCTCCAAAGTATCCCTGTTATAGCGAAGGCCTTTGCAGGCCTCGCATTGCACATAGACATCGGGAAGAAAGTGCATCTCGATGTTTATGATCCCGTCACCTTTGCAGGCCTCACATCTTCCACCCTTCACATTAAAGCTGAATCTGCCCGGTTTGTATCCCCGGGCCTTGGATTCCGGAAGCATGGAAAAGAGTTCTCGAATATGGGTGAAGGCGCCTGTGTACGTCGAAGGATTTGACCGCGGGGTCCTCCCGATGGGACTCTGATCGATATTGACGACCTTGTCTATATACTGAACACCCTTAATCGATTCCATGGCGCCCACCCGCTTTTTTGACCGATACAGCCTTTGAGCAAGTGCCGGGTATAGAATATTGTTCACCAGGCTGCTTTTCCCAGACCCTGAAACCCCTGAGACGCAAACAAATGTACCAAGCGGTATTTTTGCAGAAATCCCTTTCAGATTATTCTCGCTCGCCCCTTCAATCACGATCGATTCATCCGCCCCCTTTCTTCTTGTCTTAGGCGTTTCAATGGCCCGATCACCTGCAAGGTACTGGCCCGTCAATGAGGTACCTTCTTTTTTCAATTCCTCAGGCGTTCCCTGAAACACAACATGTCCGCCTTTCAATCCAGCGCCCGGACCCATATCAATGACATGATCGGCTGACGAAATCGTTTCAGCATCATGTTCCACCACAAGTATGGTATTGCCCAGCTCCTTGAGGCGTATGATATTATCCAGAAGTCTCCTATTATCCCTCTGATGCAGGCCTATGCTCGGTTCATCCAAGACATAAAGCACTCCTGAAAGCCCTGAACTAATCTGAGTGGCCAGCCGTATACGCTGATCCTCCCCTCCGGAAAGTGTCCCGGAAGTCCGATCAATCGACAGATAATAGAGCCCCACACTTTTCAAAAAACCGAGACGTTCTCGAATCTCTTTTAGGACTCTCTCAGATATTATTTTTTCCTTCTCATCCAGCATGAGGTCTTGGAAAAACCGATAGGCCTTCTCGATTGAAAGGGCGGTAATCTCATGAATGGCCATTCCACCGACTCGAGCAGCCAGCGGAATCGGTTTTAACCTGGCCCCACCACAAGCGGGGCAGGGTCTTATGCTCATGTACTTTTCAATATCATCTCTCACTTGATACGATTCGGTCTCATGGTACCGTCTCTCTAAATTGGGAATAAGACCTTCAAAGGGACGGGAATAAGAGTACCTTCTATCGTCTCTGTCAAAGTAAAATACAATCTCCTCGTCGCCCGTGCCGTAAAGGAAGGCTTCTTGAATCTTTTTGGGGTGTTTGCCGAAAGGCTTATAGACATCAATCTCAAAATGCTTGCACAAAGAGTCGAGCATCTGTTGAAAATATGGAGAGTGACGGTTGGCCCATGGAGCAATGGCGCCCTCTCTCAAGGATAGACCGGGATCAGGAATGATCAAAGCTGGATCAAGGAATCTCTTTGTGCCGAGTCCACTGCACTCCTCACAGGCACCCTGTGGATTATTAAATGAGAACATCTGGGGAGACAATTCCGGGACGCTTAGATTGCACTTGGGGCAGGCTGCTTTTTGGCTGAAGAGGATCTCTTTTGAACTTGCATGATCTATCATAGCTTTCCCATCAGAAAGAGAGAGAGTCAGCTCGATCGAATCAGTCAGACGGCGCCGTATATCCCTTTTGATGACAAGTCGATCGACCACTACGCTGATGGTGTGTTTTTTATTTTTCTCAAGGGAGATATCCTCATCCAAAAGCCTGACTTCCCCATCAATCTTGACTCGAGTAAAGCCATCCTTTCGGAGACGTTGAAGGGTCTTGCTATGTTCTCCTTTTCGTCCATTCACCAATGGCGCCAAAATCTGAATCCTTGAGCCTTCGTCAAACTCCATGATCTGATCGACAATTTGCTCAGCCGTCTGAGATCCAATCGGCAGGTCACATTTTGGACAATGGACCTGGCCAATCCTTGCAAACAAAACTCTCAGGTAGTCATATATCTCTGTGATGGTGCCGACTGTGGATCGAGGATTCCGGTTTGAAGTCCGCTGTTCAATTGATATGGCCGGAGAAAGCCCTTCTATGGAATCGACATCGGGCTTATCCATCTGCTCCAAGAACTGTCGAGCATAGGCGGATAAAGATTCCACATATCTCCGTTGGCCCTCTGCGTAGATGGTATCAAATGCAAGAGAAGATTTTCCCGAACCCGATAAACCTGTAATGACTACCATCTGGTTTCTGGGGATATCCAGTGAAATGTTCTTGAGATTGTGTTGCCTCGCTCTTCTTATTTTTATATAATCTGTGCCCATTAGTATGACTCACATTAGCTTTCCAGTACTAAGTTTTTGAAACAGGGTCTTTTTTTGTTCCCATTCGTCCCAGAAACATGTTTGGATTTCTTTTGTTCCGTATCTTATTCATTTCGTAACCTTTAAATATATCAACTGGCATAGACAGGTGCAACAGTAATTGGGTAAAAAAGAAAGGGGCAAAAGCTTGGACGGTAAAATAGACATCTTAGAGGGGGACATCACCAAGCAGGAAGTGGATGCCATTATCAATGCCGCCAATACCTCTCTTCTGGGGGGCGGGGGTGTTGACGGGGCCATACATCGAGCGGCTGGACCGGAGCTTCTGAAAGAGACCCGAACAATCGGAGGATGCCCCACGGGGGAAGCAAGGACCAGCAGGGGCTATCGCCTCCCTGCCAGATGGGTCATTCATACGGTGGGACCTATCTGGAGGGGTGGAGATAAAGACGAGGAAGAACTCTTGGCCCGTTGTTACCAAAGCTGCTTCCAAGAAGCTCTCAGATTGGGAGCAAAGACCATCGCCTTCCCCTCTATCAGCACAGGGGCCTATGGATTCCCCTTGGAGCGTGCCACTGAGATAGCTTTGACCGAGACGAAAAAGTTCCTGGAAACCGACAATTCTGTACTCAAAGTCGTCTTCGTATGTTTTGGCCAGAGGGTCTTAGAGGTTTACAACGAGGCATTTGCCCATATCTTTGGAGACTAGCCTGAGCCATCCCCTTCTTTCAGAAAATAAAGATGGTATTCCTCTTCGCTCATGTGTCGCTTCATTAGTTGATTGAGAAGACCAAAGAGATCCTCTATCTCGGAATCTGATAACCTCTCTCTGAGAAGGCCCATGATATCGTCATCAGAAAACTTTTGAAGATAATATATGAGCGTATTCTCATTGGTCTTTCTATCGAGCCCAAATCCCACAAGGCCGCTGTAACTCTCCACAAATTGGTGAGAATGTTCTGACATAAAATAAGGCTCCCTAAGGTCACTTCTCAAAAGCTACGGGAACAAAAAAGTTGCGTCGCCTGGCATGCCTCCAGATCTCACACTTATAGTTATCGGCTATTTGCTCCCTAACCACTTGTCACTCGGTAAATGGGTGGTTCAAGGGCACACCCATAAATCAAAAAGCTCTAGACAAGGTTTCATCAAAATCAATGACCCTCCCTGAAAATCACGTCTTGCTTTCATTCCGGTCTCTCAGGGTATGACTGTCATGGCCCGACCCGCCTACCTATTCCTCAATACCCTGCTATCGCCAACCCGGACCGTTACTTGGGTCTTATCGAAGTACTCTATCAATGGAATCGTGTATTTTCTCGAAACACCTGTCATATCTTTGATCTGGGGAGTCGTAATCTCTCCGTTTTTCTTGAGAAAATCAACCAAACGTTTCTCAAGATCCTTTACCGCTCGATGGTGAAAGTAGAGGTCCTCTTTGATCTTGACAATGACCCCTTCTTTGACCATAACTTCAAGTATATCGGCACCAACTCCCTTCAAGAGCTTTTCATTTACCTCAGAAAAATAGGGGGGCGTGAGCCCTCCCTTCAGATAGATCTCTTCGAGCTTTCTCCTTGCCTGTTGTTGGTCTTCCTTCAGAGTAACGGAATGATCTTTCAGCCGAACAACCTCTTTGTCCTGGACGATTCGTCCCTCTTTAGTAAGACGTTCTATCAGGCACCCAAAAAGCTTTTGATTTTTGGCCCCGACAGTCCTCGAACGAAGCTCCTCTTTGAGGAGCCCGACCTTCAAAGGATTGTCTTTGTGATAATTCAAAAGGGTATTGCTGATCTCATTTTCCGCCTGCTGATAAAAGTCGCTATGAATAAGGATATTTGGGTTCTTGCCGTATTGAACAATTCGCTTTTGTGCTTTTAAAGAGTGGAGTTCCTCGTCCAGACGTTTCTTGCCCATGTTCACGAGGAAAGGAAGGGAGGCCTGTTCCATTCCGCTAAAGCGACTTAGAGAGATAAACAGCTCTATGACTTCACTTAGCTCTCCCCTGTGGAGTATTTTCATCTCTTCCAAGACCCTGTCGGAGAAACGCTTTTTTTTGTTCGGCAGGGCATTAAGAATCTCCCCGCCCCCAATCGTACGTACGGGCGAATAACTTCTGAGGACATATCTGTCGTTTCTAAGCACTGCGGTGGGTTCGTCGAGGCGAATCTGGGCGTAGCAGCTATCACCTGGAGCAAGCTCTTCTCTGTCCAGAAGCACCACAGTAGAGATAATTTCCGAAGTACCAGTATGAAAACGCGCCTTTGCCCTGTTCTTCAGCTTTCGAGCAGCACTTGGAAGATAGTATAGCATAGTATCAACCATGTACGTAGGTTGAAGGGAATCCTTCGTTGCGATAACATTCCCCCTCTGTATGGCAGCCTTTTCAACGCCTTGGAGGTTGATCGCCGTTCGCAATCCCGAATCCGCCGCCTTAGACTCCTCCCCATGGATTTGAATACCCCTGATTCGCGCCGAATAGCCCTGGGGATATACTGTGATTTCATCAGCAATGCCAATATGACCGGAAACGCTGGTTCCCGTCACCACGGTCCCAAATCCCTTCATGGTAAAGACCCGATCAACGGGGAGCCTGAAGATATGCCCCCTCCCCCTCTCAGGGATCTCCTGGACAAGTCTATCTAGGACCTTGACCAGATCATCGATTCCCTGACCGGTTATTGCTGAGACCTCGACGACTGGAGCACCCGCCAGGAATGTGTCTGAGAGGTATTCGTTCAGGTCCTCCCTGACCAATTCGAGCCAGTCGGAATCCACCATGTCTATCTTGGTCAAGATAACCAGGCCGAACTTCACATCCAAAACCTGGCAGATCTCGAGGTGTTCCCTCGTCTGCGGCATGACCCCTTCGTCCGCAGCAACGACCAATGACACGAGGTCGATACCTGTGGCACCTGCTACCATATTCTTAACGAATTTCTCATGACCCGGGACATCGACAATCCCTAGTCTCTGTCCACTAGGTAGGCTCAAATGAGCAAAACCAAGCTCAATTGTTATGCCTCTTTCTTTTTCTTCTTTGAGTCGGTCCGTACTGATTCCCGTAAGAGCCTTGATTAGAGATGTCTTACCATGATCAATATGCCCGGCCGTGCCGAGAACAACCTGTTTCATTGACGTAATCCTCTTTTCTCTCTAAAGAACTTCTAAGATACATAGATTGAAACGTGATAGGTGTCAAGACGATTGACCGCGCATCAGCCATTTGAACGGTATACAGGGTATGACATTCCATACCAAAAGAACAAGGAAAATGGCACCAAGACAAATGAGAAGAGACTCCATAGACTATAGTAGCATTGCGAGAATCCCAACATCATAATCGGTGTTTTTTTCTTGACATCCATTCAAAACCTTTTCATAATTTAGGATAACAAATCTTCATAAGTCCTTTACCAACGACAAAATTCAAGAAAATTCTCATCACACCGTTCGTACATGATTATCTAGTTTGCATAAAACAAAAGAAATAAATGATGATCAATCCTTGCCAGAATCTTGATAATTTTGTGAGATACACTTCAGTCGCATCGCCTAAGTGGCATAAAGTTGCTTTCTGAATAGCGTCCATCCGCCTGTAAGGTTTATCGAGCCTCACGGTTCTGAATAGCCGTTCATTATCGAGGCACGAAGAAATAACCGCAGACATGCCCACACAAACAACGGATATGAGAAAGCACGCGACTCCATCTAAAATAGGACTTGTAATCTCTGCATAAAAAAACGCCTTCGCACCTTAGCCGTTTTTGGATCATGATGCCAAGGCTCTGCGTTGATTCCGTTATGTTGAATGGCATAATTACCGCACCCGGACAAGTATGCCTTTGAGCGTCTCCAGTCCATAACTGTTTTTTCCATTACGGAAATATGGCACACGAGATGATTTCAGGAGTGTAGGGATGCGCGTCTGGGAATAAACACAAGAAAGTATTCCCTTTCACGCGTATCGGATGAATACCTATAAAGAAAGGAGGTGGAAAAGAAGACAAAGGGACTTCTGTAGAACTTTTCAAAAAAATCAAAATCAAGATTTTAAGGAGGTATGACAGGATGGCAAAACTTTGCAAAACGGCACTTACTCTTGCGCTCAGTTCTATGTTGATGACTCTCCTGTGGTGTGTTCACGCGAATGCGGCATCGGAAGTCCCGGAAACCGTAAAGATCAAGATCGGTGGTGTCCTGACCTTGAGCGGGCCAGGCGCCAGCTGGCATCTGCCAGGAGCAAAATGTGAAATCTCTTACTTCAAGGATATCAATAAGAAAGGCGGGATTCCCTATACTGAGCCTGATGGAACCAAGCACAGATTCATGATAGATCATAAGTATGAGGATTGCTCCTACAATCCGCAAAAGGCTGTCATAAGTTACGGGAGATTAAGGGACTGGGGAGCCCAGCTCATCACAACCGACGGCAGCAGTCCGGCCGCGGCCATTAATGCGCAGTGTGCAAGGGATAAACTGCCGGTGGTGAACAAATGGGCCGTTCTCGCAGATCCGGTAAACTATGCTGAGAATCTGGATAACCAATATCTGCTGGCTGACGCGCCAACCGATGTTACCGCAACAATGATGATTTTTGCAGCGCTGAAAAGAGGTGTCTGGGATAAAAAACATCCGGGCAAACCCTTTAGGGTCGGGGTCATCGCGTTTGATAATCCTCCACGCAGACTCTATAAGGCAAAAGGCGTAAAAGAAGCTTATGCCAAAGCAGGGTTGGAACTGGTTGGCGTCGCGATCGTCCCTATCGCCGTGACAGATGTCAGTGTTCAATTGATGAGACTCTATAAAGCGGGAGCTCGAGCTATTTGTGTTGATCATATAGCCTCTGGTGCAAAAGTAGTTATCGAAAATGCTATCAGAATGGGGATCAGGGATGAACTGCTTATTGTCGGTTGGTTTAATACTCTCCGTGAACTGTTGGCAGATCCGGAGATCTTCGACGGCGTGTATAACCCATGGGTCCTTCCGTGCTACTACACCGACAATGTGAATCCCTCGACAAAGGCTTGCGCTGAATTCTACTTGAATGAGGATCGGGATTTCTGGGAATATAGGGTGGATAACGCCCTTAATGCCCAACACGCTCTCATGGTGGGCCTGACAGGAATCAAGAATTGCTTGGAAAAATATGGGTACAACGGTTTTACCGGGGAGAGACTGAGGGATACCCTATTTAACCTGAAGGTCGTGGATACAGGGCTCCATCCCAAATTCGCAATTGATCCTATTTTTCCTGTGATGCAATCTTACCTATACATGTACCAACTTGATGCCAAAAAGAAATGGTATAATCAAATAGGGCCGATAGTAGCGCCGGGGCCCAACCCGTTTCACCCGAGATGGAACCCATCTGATGACCCAAAAGTGGTTTTGACCAAATTCTATCAGTGGCCTTAGGCTACATTAAGGAAGTCTTAGTGTCCGAACAAAAACCAGGATTCTTCGTCGAGATCGAGGTAAGCCAATAATTTGAATCGCGACTGTGTATTCCGATACCTAGGAGATTTGAATGCGGGATCAACAATGGTATCGACGAAAAAGACTCCTTTTGTTCGGACACTTCTGTGAATTTGGAACAGCACCTATGACGATTCTCTCCTTCCGTGAGGCGTTTCCTGGAATATCATCATACATAAATCTCCTTTCCACGAAGAAAAATGCCTACAAGCTTTCCACCCTGCATGGCCCATAAATCTGGGAGATTTTTCCTTGACACCAAACACCCCATCCTTTTATAATTTGCTCTCCAAATTTTAGCTCTCTATTTGTCGATTCCTGCTTGGCTCCAGCGGCAGACATACCCCCTTCTTAAGACAGATTCTCCACCACAAATTCTCGGACGCTTCTTTCTCTTTAACTCTGTTCCCTGTCCTCCATAGGGACGGGTATTATTGGTATTTCCCATCGGAAATCCTATTCCTTTAATATGAGGCCCAATAACGAGAAAGGAGGTGCCAATTACCGGGTCTTTCTAAAAACCAGATAGCCCTTGCATAATCCGGGAGATGTCCCGCCATGGATAGATTAACCCAATATGAACCAATTTTAGAGGCTAAGCTCTGCATTCATCCTGCATTTCGATTAATGGAAACGGCTCTTTAAAAATTGAAATGACCCATTACATTAAAACGCCATCATGAGGGGGGTATAAGATGAAGAGAGTATCCAAAGTCGTATCAGCGCTGATGTCCTTTTCCATCTTTGTTATGGTTCTGTTATGTGTCCAACAGGTCAACGCAGCACCCAAAGTCCCTGAAACTGTCAAAATTAAGATTGGTGGAGTTTTAACCCTAAGTGGACCCGGAGCGAACTGGCACCTGCCCGGCGCCAAATGCGAGATCGCCTATTTCAAACACATCAACAGGAATGGCGGCATTCCCTATACCGAACCTGACGGCTCGAAACACCGGTTTATGATAGATCACAAATATGAGGATTGTGTCTATAATCCTAAAAAGGCCATCATCAGTTACGGAAGACTAAGAGATTGGGGAGCTCAGCTTATCACGACCGACGGCAGCAGTCCCGCTGCGGGGATGAATGCACAGTGCGCAAGGGATCGTTTGCCGGTATTGAACAAATGGTCTGTGCTCGCAGACCCCGTAAACTACCGCGACAATCTTGACAAACAATATCTCCTTTCCGACGCCCCAACCGACGTTACTTTCTCCCTGTCCATTTTTACCGCCCTGAAAAGAGGTGTTTGGGAGAAAAGACACCCTGGGGAACCTTTTAAAGTAGGGATCATCGCCTTTGATAACCCTCCCCGTAGATTATACAAGACTCCGGGTGTCAAGGAAAGTTATGCAGCGGCCGGTATTGACCTTGTTGGTGTGGACATTGTTCCTATCGCGGTTACCGACCTCAGTATACAGTTGATGAGGCTTTATAAGGCTGGGGCCAGGGCTATTATTCTTGACCATATATCCTCAGGTTTGAAAGTGGCTATTGAGGACGCTATCCGACTAGGGATCAGAGATGAACTTATGATAGTGGGTTGGGCCATCGGTTATCATAACCTGATGGCGGACCCGGAAGTCTTTGACGGCGTTTATAATACGTGGCTTCTTCCAGTATACTATACCGACAAGGTGAGCCCTGCAACAAAGGCGTGCGCCGAATTCTACTTAAAAGATGACCCAAAGTTCTGGGAAGGAAAGGTAGACAATGCCCTTTGCGTCCAACATGCACTCATGGTAGGCCTGGAGGGCATTAAGAATTGTCTGGAAAAACATGGCTATAATGGTTTTACCGGGGAGAGATTAAGAGAGGCTCTGTTCAATCTTGATATCATTGACACCGGGCTCCATCCCAAGTTCTCAATGGACCCCATGTATCCACTCTACCAAATATATACATATGTGTACCAGTTTGATGCCAAGAACAAACTGTACCATCAAGTGGGGCCTGTTGTGGCGCCGGGCCCCAACCCCTATCACCCGAGGTGGAACCCTTCTGATGACCCAAACATCGTATTGACCAAGTACTATCAGTGGCCTTAGGTGTATGACTCGTCTTATCTGGTCACTTTTTCCCAGGTCAATCGTATTAGCTTTCGGGAGTTCAGTGCGGGTTGAGTCCTCTTTTCAGAAGTTGCTGTCTGTCCATTTTCTCCCAATCTTGATCGCACTCATATCTCCTGGTTTGCTGACAAGATTCTGCCGTCAAAGCTATCCATTGGTTCTGTTTTCACGGTGAAAGTATTCTAAACGATTCCACCGATCCGACTTCTATTTTTACTTCAAACATATTCGTCCGTACGATTTGCCGTTTCAACCAGCACATTGATTATTGTTCATCTAAACCGCTGTTTCTCTTGATATGTAAAATCTCAGAAAGGAGGTGAGTTGAAAGAAGAAGGAGGCCGACAAAATGATCTGATGAACAAAACCGGGTGGATAGAGGAGGTATCAAATGACGAAGGCATGGAAAAATGAACCAGTTGTGGTGCTAGTGACTATTTTGGCTATAACTCTGCTGATCTGGAGTCACGCTATCGGAGCATCAGAAGTCCCTGAAGTGGTAAAGGTTAAGATGGGCGGTATTCTCACAATGAGCGGCCCTGGCGCTAACTGGCATTTACCTGGAGCCAAGTGTGAGATTTCTTATTTCAAACATATCAACAGGATGGGTGGCATAAGGTACACGGAACCAGACGGGACCAAGCATCGCTTCACGATAGACCACAAATATGAGGATTGCGGGTATAATCCCAAAAAGGCCATCATCAGCTATGGGAGGTTGAGGGACTGGGGTTCCCATATGATAGAGACGGACGGCAGTTCTCCTGCTGCGGCCATTACGGCACAGTGTGCGAGGGACCGTGTGCCGGTCCTGAACAAATGGGCCGTGCTCGCGGACCCTGTAAACTATGCCGAGAACCTAGACAAACAGTATCTACTGGCAAACGCGCCAACGGATGTGACAGCCACATTGCAGATTTTCACTGCCTTGAAAAGAGGCGTTTGGGACAAGAAATACCCTGGGAAACCTTTCAAAGTCGGTATTATCGCTTTTGATAATCCTCCTCGGAGGTTATATAAGTCCTCAGGAGTCAAGGAGAGTTATGCAGCAGCCGGCATCGACCTTGTCGGAGTCGCCATAGTCCCACTGGCTCTGACAGACATAAGCGTGCAGTTGAGAAGGCTCTACAAGGCGGGCGCCAGGGCAATCTGTGTTGACCATATAGCATCCGGCCTCAAGGTGGTAATTGAAGATGCCATCAGACTGGGCATAAGAGATGAACTTTTGCTCATCAGTTGGTTCAACGGCCT
>JAXHUM010000115.1:0-17173 GCA_034189325.1 Thermodesulfobacteriota bacterium | reverse complement strand
CTCCTCGGATCTTTCGACAAATGTGTTCTCAGCAACGATCTCTCCTGTGGGCCTTCATCCGTAACAACGGGCAGGGGCCTACGCGCCGGTCATGGAGATTCGACCTGCGTCTCTTCTCAGAGAAGACCAGGATGCCGCCGATGGTTTGATGGACATTGGGAGAACAGATCCCTTTCACCCGAGCGTTTCCCTCTCCGCACATGGGATGCACGCCAGCCTATGATCGATCTCTCTGGTCCGTGTCTCCATCACGGCTTCTCCACAGAATTCACATATCAGGGAATTCATGATCCTGGCCGGTTCAGGTTCGGCTATTTCTACTTCCTTCAATGACAGGATATCCTGTTCAGGGGCATTGAGAAGCCACTCTATAAACCGGTCTTTATCGTCGCGGACATTGTCGGGGATATCCTGTGGGTTAAAAACGACACGTACACCCTTTCGAGATCTTCGATTGTAAAGGGTGTAGACATGCTTTCCATAATCCTTGAAAATGAAGTTGCCCTTGCCGAAGGTGCACCCTGAGAGGCATTGAAGGGCATCCACACCGCACGCGTTGTTCTCGACGATCGCCACGATCTCTTCATCTTCCGCCCTTGAGCTGGACAAGAGATTCATCGCAGCCTTCGACATCCTGTATCCCATGGCGAGTCCGGGACAACTATGACCATGAAAGGCGATTAAGTCGTCATAAGTAGGGTCCATTTTGATCCCTCCTTTTGGGTTTGTTCATACCGAAAAATCGTCTGGGCAAATCAGGGCGGCATTGACAGAGATCTTCTCTTTGTTCTCATTCCTGCTGGAAAAGACCCATGGAGGCAGGTCTCTCGATGTGTGGGAGGCCGCACAACCAGCTACTGCCTTCGAATCCTTTTAAGCAG
Source organism: Thermodesulfobacteriota bacterium (assembly GCA_034189325.1). Lineage (GTDB taxonomy): Bacteria > Desulfobacterota > DSM-4660 > Desulfatiglandales > Desulfatiglandaceae > JAXHUM01. Next base: position 16,292 of record JAXHUM010000115.1, on the reverse strand, counting down.
CCGGCGCAACATAGAGTTCTCTTCAGCAGTAAGCACGTCCAGGAACTCCTCGTTTCCCCGCTCCATTTCCTCTCTGATGCGGTCGGTAATATTAAGCCCTTTTTGGGTGAGGTGGATGAGAATAGCACGACGATCCTCAGGGTTGGGCCTTCGTTCAACGAGTTCAACCCCTTCCAGCCTATCCAGAATGCCAGTCAGCGTGGCGCTGTCCAGTTGGGTTCTCTGCCCGAGATGGCTTGAGGTGATACGATCTTCTTCAGAGAGGAAAGTGAGGACCATCCCCTGGACGGCGGTGACGTTTAACGGTCCGATCTTCTTGCTCCAATATCGGGCAGCCGCCTGGTTGGCCTTTGCGAGTTGAAAGAATATGCAATCATCACCTTTCATAAATTTACCTGGATTCGAGAGGACAGCCCTTTGGGCAGGTTTCGCCTTCAATTTAGTTGCCTAAAAGAGTATCATTCTGTACAGTCGTGTCAAGATTAAACAGTCTAAGAGCCCTCAGATCCCACCCCCATACTCCTCAAGAACTTTTGAAGGTTTTTGGGTGACCGAAAGATGTGCCAAAAAAAATTGATCAGATGAGAGGTGAGGGATAGAAAGGAGCCCAACGATGAAAGAGTCCTTAGACGAGGATCTAAAAAGAGCGGAAGAACGGCTTCATTATTCCTGTTGGTTTGTTCTCATATCATGTGTCTTTGTAACCTGCCTGATCACCGCCAATATCATATCCGTCAAGATGGTAGACATCTTCGGGCTCATTTTGCCCGCAGGCATTATCATATTCCCCCTCAGCTATATTGCCGGAGATGTCCTGACGGAGGTTTACGGATATGCCCAGGCAAGGAAGGTCATCTGGCTCGGGTTTTTCTGCAATTTTGTTGTTGTGGTTGCTATCTGGGTCGCGAAGATCATCCCGCCGGCCCTGTTCTGGGAAAGTCAGACCGCATATGAAACGATCCTCGGACAGACGCCGAGGATATTGGCTGCCTCGTTTGTGGCCTATCTCGTGGGGGAGTTTGTAAACGCTTTTATAATGGCCAAAATGAAGATCGCCACAAAGGGCCGGTGGCTATGGGCCCGGACCATCTCTTCAACCCTGGTAGGCCAGGGTCTGGATTCCATGATCTTTATGAGCTTGGCCTTTGTGGGTATTATTCCGATCAAGATTTTGGCATTGGCTGTCATGACCCAGTGGATGATCAAATCTCTGTATGAGGCCCTTGCAACACCTTTGACCTATGCCTTTACCCGATTTCTCAAGAAGCACGAGAATATGGATGTCTTTGACTACCGAACTCGTTTCAATCCCTTTTCAAGCCTCACGGGCCACCGAAGGGGCGTTTAGACTTTTTTCAACGGGGCCGTGCACGCCCCACTCCCTAGAAGGTGACAGGCTTTTCCTATCTGTTTTTGCTTGTCAGAAGAAATCGTTCATCCTATGATGCAGAGCCAAATCCTTGTCCAGGAGGTCAGTCCCGAATGGCGCAGAAAAAATCAACCAGAACACTGGAAGAGATCAACAAAAAAATCAGAAACGGTGATGTTGCTGTCGTGACAGCCGATGAGATGAGTCAAATCGTCAAGCGTGTGGGCCCCAAAAAGGCCGCGCGAGAGGTTGATGTCGTCACCACCGGGACTTTTTCGATTATGTGCTCTTCCGGTGCCTTTATAAACTTCGGACATACCAAACCTACCATCAAGGCATCGCGCGTGTGGTTAAACAATGTCCCTGCCTATGCTGGTATTGCCGCTGTTGATATTTACATCGGAGCGACGGAAACGGCGGAGGATGATCCATTGAACAGGGTGCGCCCAGGAGAATTCAAATATGGCGGGGGTCACGTTATACAGGATCTTGTGGCGGGGAAAAAGGTGAGGCTAAGGGCCACCGGTTATGGGACGGATTGCTATCCAAACAGAGAAGTCAAAAAAAGGATTAGTCTGGCCGATCTCCCCTACTCGGTTCTATTGAACCCTAGAAACGCTTATCAGAATTATAACTGTGCGATTAATCTCTCTAATCAGACCATATATACCTATATGGGAGTGCTGAAGCCAAAGGGGGGTAATGCCAACTATTCCACCTCAGGGCAGTTGAGCCCCCTTTTCAACGATCCCTACTACTTGACCATGGGGCTTGGGACGCGGATCTTCCTTGGCGGGGCCCAGGGGTATGTCATAGGCCCAGGGACCCAGCACAATCCCCATGCCAAAAGGGGGGAAAACGGCGTTCCCTTGAGTCCTGCCGGCACACTGATGGTGATGGGCGACTTGAAGGAGATGGATCCCAAGTGGATAGCCGGTGCGAGCCTCCTCGGCTATGGATGTTCTCTTGCCGTGGGTCTGGGTGTCCCCATACCGATCCTCAACGAAGATATGGCTCGCTATACTGGAGTTTCCGATGAAGAGATCTTTACGCAGATTATCGATTACGGAAATGATTATCCTTTGGGGCAGGGGAAGAGCCTCGGCCAGGTGAGCTATGCGGAACTCAAGTCCGGGACGATCCGATTTAATAGGCAGGATATCCTGACGGCGCCTCTATCTTCCTATGTCAAGGCCCTTGAGATCGCACACATCCTCAAGGAATGGATTGAGAAAGGTGACTTTCTCCTGTCAGCGCCGATTGAGCCGCTCCCTGCTGCGTGACAGTTCTAAAGGCCTTGGACTTGTCGGAGGACTTCTTAACAAGCGCTTGAGACAAACACCATTTCACAACCGCCAACATCTACTTGCCTCCCTGTCCAATATATCGGTCCAGCTCAGAGTGAAATGGTTCGGAAAGGTCAAAATGCGGATATGATGCAATGGCGTTTCAAACAAGTCAAAGACTTTAGGGCCGAGCAAATCCTCAGGGGATGGATAAGGTGATGTCGCTCTCTCCAGTCCCGACCAACGGAGACGCTTCCTGATCCATGATCAATCACAGAGAACCGAATCAGTCTAGCCCTGTCGCGCTAAGTTATTCCAGGTATTGGTGTTACCCGCGTCATCCTTCCCAAAGTCGGAAAGGTCGATTTCGGGGATATCGTCCAGCTCAATATTCGGCCTCAAAATGAGATGGGGGTATTTCCGTGAGATAACTTCCGCGACTCGTTTCGCCTCGTTCACACTCTTAAACTCCTTTTTCAGGTTTCCAGCGTATTTATAAGCTTTCAAGCTAATTCTCATTTTCTCTCAATCCTCCAAAGTCCTTTCTATACTTCTGCTACCTCGGCCGAACCCTTTAGGTTTTTCCGGAATTTCGATCGGCGTTCAATTTGTGTCGTTGAACAAAGCAAGGTGCATGCCAGAATTGATAATTTTAAGGCGAAAAAAAAGAAAGTAATATCAGTAATTTTGATTGTTTCAAGTCTGGATGGCACAAAGTCTGCAAAAATGACCAGCCCCGGCGTGGAATAGTGATGAAACTTATTGGTAATTTTTTACATCATCAGGGCAGGTGATGCATGTGAAGGCGTTGATGGGGCCATCGATTATTGAGATAATGAATTATCGGTCAAATATGATATACTATATGGCGATTTTTTCATCTCTCCTTAAAGAGGTTTTATCACCGTCTCAGCATCGGGCTTAACCGTTGCTTGATCAAAAGATGGTGGAAAAAAATGATATTTGACTTTTTAAATAACCTTGATCTGTTCAAATGGCTCTCCCAGGATGAGCTTGAAAAGGTGTCCGGCAAGATGATACCCGAGTCCTTTGCGGATGGGGATAGGATCATTCGGAGAGGGGACCCTGGTGACTTTATTTCATTCATCCGATCGGGCTCGGTGAATGTCGTGGTCCCGGATGAGGGCCGTATCGCAAGTCTTGGACAGGGCGATTTTGTGGGAGAGATGTCACTCCTTACCGGTAACCCCCGTTCGGCCGACGTGATTGCCGATGGGGAGGTCCGTCTGTATACTCTTCGTAAGAATGATTTTGATGCTCTTGTGGAAGACCATCCACCGGTTCTCGCTTTTCTGACAGATGTCGTGGCGAGCCGACTTGGTTCGGACGATGATGCCTTGTTCAGCAGGTCGGTGGGAACTTACCGAATATTAAGGGAAATCGGCAGAGGAGGGATGGGTATTGTCTATCAAGGTCTGGATGACCTCAAGAGTCATTATGTGGCGATTAAAATGCTCCCCCACGAATTTGCCGGAGAGAGTGGTCGAGCCGCACGTTTCAAAAGGGAGGCAGGGATAATCAGCCGATTGGACCACAAAGATATTGTGAAACTACACGAACTTGTTGAGGCCTATGGTACCTATTTTATTGTCATGGAGTATGTCAGAGGACAGAGTATTATGGAGGTCATCAAATCATCAGGGCCTTTTCCCATTGACCAGGCTCGTGAGATAATCCTCAAGATCGGATCGGCCCTGTCCTTTGCCCATGACATGGGAATTGTCCATCGAGATGTGAAGCCGGCAAACATAATGAGCTGCAGACATGGCGAAATCAAGCTCATGGATTTTGGAATTGCGCGGGCTGAAGGCGCGGCGGCCCTCACCTCTGCCGGAATCCGACTCGGTTCACCCAATTACATGGCCCCGGAGCAGGTGATTGGGGAGGGGGTGGACAGGCGCACGGACATTTATTCGTTTGGCTGTGTCTGCTATGAGGTGCTCACAGGGAAAACACCCTTTTGGGGCGATGATCCCTTTTCCGTGGCGTACAAGCACTTAAAGGAGCCGGTCAGGCCCCCGAAAAAGCTCAGGCCTGAAATACCGGACGACCTGAACCGATTCATCATGGCGACCTTGGTAAAGAACAGGGAGAACCGGGTTTCGACACTTAATAACCTGGAAGAACAGCTCCAGAGGTTGTCTCAAAGGGAGGAACATCCGACGAATGATGAGACCTGTATCATGTACACGGCGTGGGATGAAATGATAGACACCTGCTTTTCCAGCGGCGAAGAATTTTTCAAAAGGGGAGCCTATGGAAAGGCTATCGGAGAGTGGAGTAAGATTCTTGCCATCAACCCTCACGACGATGTAGCCATTAAAAGAGTTTCTGAGACGATGGATATTCTCGAGAGGAATCTGGAAGAAGTGAAGAGGAATGGGCAGACACAAAAAAGGGAGTCAACAATGAAGGGATATGTTCAAGTCTATACAGGCAGTGGAAAGGGCAAAACAACGGCGGCGCTCGGTCTTGCGCTACGCGCCGCGGGGGCGGGGCTCAGGGTCTACATAGCCCAATTTGTCAAAGGAATGAAATACCATGAATTGGATTCACTCAAGACGCTCTCAGACTATATTACGGTTAAACAATACGGCAGGGATTGCTTTATTTCAAAAGACCCGGACGATGAAGATATCCGATGCGCTCAAGGTGGTCTGAAAGAGGTCCGACAGATCATGTGTTCAGAAGACTATGATATCATTATTCTGGATGAGGCGAATATCGCCACATACTACCGTCTCTTTTCAGTGGAAGACCTCCTCGATTTCATCAAGGCGAAACCGGACAGTGTTGAGTTGGTGATTACCGGCAGAAAGGCCGATCGACTCGTCCTGGAAGCAGCGGATCTGGTGACGGAGATGAATGAGGTCAAGCACTACTATCAAGAGGGAGTCGAGGCAAGGGATGGTATCGAACGATAAGACCCTTTTCGACTTCACCCGGAACCGCCTGAGACCGACTAGGCGCTTATAATTATATTAGGAATCGCCCCGTGGAACATCGACATAAAATTGGAGAAAAGTGGGAAGACTGGAAGAAACTCCTCTTTATTATTATTATTGTGTCTCTGCCTTTGATTTTTCTTTCAACGAGGGACAATGCTCTCAAGCGGGTTGAGGCGTCTCGACAAATCATGGTGATTACCCGAAACAATGCCCATTGCTACTACACCTACAGAGATGAGCCCAGGGGATTTGAATACGACCTTGCCAAGGCATTCAGCGAGTATCTCGGCGTCGAGTTGAAGATCATCACGCCGAAATGGCAAGATCTCCATCGTACGCTGAATTCTGAAGAGGGGGACTTTATTGCCGCAAACCTGGGTGTGACACCGTTAAGGAAAAGGAGGATGGCGTTCTCGGACGAATATCTCTCTATCCAACAAATGGTTGTCCTCCACACCAACAATGACGAGATCAACAGTCTCGATGACTTGGCAGGGAAGACCATTCATGTCCGACGCGGAACATCCTATGAAGAGCGACTCAATGAACTCAGGGATGAAGGCCTCAACATCAACATCAAATTATATGATGATATTCCCACGGAAGAGTTGATCAGGATGGTCAGTGAAAAAGAGATTGAGGTGACCATTGCAGCGTCTAACGTGGCCCTTTTGAATCGTCGTTACTATCCGGATGTGAGGATTGCCTTTCCCATAGAAGAATCTCAATCCCTTGGATGGGCTGTGAGACGAGGAGAAAGAGCCCTGCTGAGGAAAATTAATGCCTTCTTTAAGAAGATCAAGGAGGATGGAACCTTTGACAAGCTCTACGATGAGTATTACGCCAACGTAGAAGTCTTTGATTATGTAGATCTCAAGCGCTTCCACTTGAGACTCAAAACGAGGCTTCCAAAATACAAAGGTACTATTCAAAAGGCGGCTGACAGATACGGATTTGACTGGCGGTTGATTGCTGCGGTAGTGTATCAGGAATCCCATTTCAATCGCTACGCCAGGAGTTATACGGGCGTGAGAGGACTCATGCAGCTTACCTTGAATACGGCTAAGGATATGAGGGTCAAGAACCGTCTCGACCCGGAGCAGAGTATCATGGGAGGGACCAAATACCTTCGCTCGCTCTACAAGAGAAATGCCAAGGCAGAGGACCCCGACCGCCTGCTTATGGCCCTGGCCTCGTACAATGTCGGTCATGGACATGTTGTCGATGCCCAGAAAATCGCCGAGGAGAGAGGTCTCGACCCCTATAGCTGGTCCTCCATTGAACAGACATTGCCGCTCCTTCGATATCGCAAATATTATAAAAAGACGCGATACGGTTATTGCAGGGGCACGGAACCGGTTCGTTATGTGAACAGAATATTGACCTATTACGCCATACTGAAGAGAGAGGGGTTCAACAATGGGCTTGGTATCGAGGCCTTGAGCGAGAGCTGATTTTTGTCTGAAGAATTTTGTTTATATTTTACAGGAAGCCTGCTAATTTGCGTGAAAAGAAAACGGCCCAGGCCGAGAGAGAAGAGATAAGGAGATTAGAATGAAGATTGCCGTCAGCGGAAAGGGAGGCGTCGGCAAGACGACCTTTGCCGCGTTTTTGATCAGGGCCTTGGCAGATAAAGGAAACAGGGTCTTGGCGATTGATGCGGATCCTGATGCAAATCTGGCTCAGGCACTTGGAGTCAAAGACAGCGACAATATCACACCCATTTCAGAGATGAAAGAGCTCATAGAAGAAAGGACCGGGGCTAAAGTCGGATCCATGGGTTCTTTCTTTAGGCTGAATCCAAAAGTTGATGATCTCCCTGAAACGTTGTCGGTCGAAAGCGACGGTGTAAGGGTGATGGTCATGGGTGGCGTAAAAAAGGGGGGAGCCGGTTGCGTATGCCCCGAGAGTGTCCTCTTGAAACACCTCATTATGCACATTGTGCTGGCCCGCGACGAGGTGGTGGTCCTGGATATGGAGGCAGGTCTGGAACACTTGGGGAGAGGAACCGCAATGGCAGTGGACCGGCTGATTGTTGTGGTGGAGCCTGGAAGGAGAAGTATCGAGACCGCCTATCAGATCCGAAATCTTGCTGATGATATAGGTCTTAAGAATCTGAGTTTTGTCGGGAACAAGATTCGATCGAACAGGGACAAGGACTTCTTGATAGAGAAAATGCCCGGTTTTGACTTCCTCGGCTTTATTCCCCACCTGACCGACATCATGGATGCTGATCTGGAAGGCAGGCCTCCCTATGAAACAGCTACGTCGGTGCTTGAGATAGTCAAGAAGATGCTTGGGTCGCTGGAGGATTGAATAGAGCGCTGCTGAGGCGGATACCTTTGGTCGGCGCTAAGCTATTAAAAATCCGGGAAGGCCGAAGAGACCTGCACGGCCTTAGGGGAGCAGGGTATCCCCGGACTTCATTAAGATATTAAATCAACATTAAGGAGATAATAAATGGTTAAAAGGATTCACAATTTTAATGCCGGACCAGCTGCCCTGCCCTTGACTGTGCTGGAGGAGCTCCAGGAGGGGCTTCTCGATTTCAAAGGTTCGGGCATGTCTATATTGGAGGTCAGCCATCGTTCCAAATGGTTTGACGACGTGATACAAGAGGCCGTGCAAGGGACCAAGAGGCTCCTGAATCTCAGTGAAGATTTCGAAGTTCTATTCATACAGGGGGGTGCCAGCCTCCAATTCTGCATGATTCCCATGAATCTCGGAATGGCTGGAAGACCGGTTGACTATATCAACACCGGAACGTGGTCCACAAAGGCTATTAAAGAGGCAAGGATCCAGGGAAAGGAGGTCCGCGTCATCGCTTCATCAGAGGATCGAGGGTTCTCCTATATTCCCACGGATTTCTCAGTGGATGAGGATGCGGCCTACCTGCATTTTACCTCTAATAACACAATCAAGGGAACGCAATGGGCCGACTTTCCCAAGGCTGGCGATGTGCCCCTTGTCTGTGATATGTCCTCCGATATTATGAGCAGGCCTTTGGATGCCTCTCCTTTTGGTCTGATTTATGGGGGAGCGCAGAAGAACATAGGGCCTTCGGGAACAGCTATTGTGATTGTACGGAGGGATATGCTCGAGAGGGCGCCGGATGACATCCCCACAATGCTCAAGTATCGTACATTTGCTGAGAAAAACTCCATGTTCAACACACCGGCCTGCTTGGTCATATATGTTATCAGTCTTGTTCTGAAATGGCTGGAGGAGACCATTGGGGGCCTCGAGAACATGGATCGGATCAATCGGGAAAAGGCCGCTGTTTTGTATGACTGTATAGACCGATCTGATTTTTACAAAGGTACTGCCGAAAAAGAGAGTCGGTCCCTGATGAATGTGACTTTCAGACTGCCGAGCGAGGACCTTGAACAGAGGTTTGTTGCAGAGGCCCTGAACGAGGATCTGGGGGGGCTAAAGGGGCACCGTTCCGTTGGAGGCTGCCGCGCCTCGATTTACAATGCCACGGACATGGAGGCAGTGAAGACCCTTGTCTCTTTCATGAAACAATTTGAGAAACGCTCGGGATAGGCTGATCTCTTTGGGAGGTGTTTTCCTTGAAAAGGACCAAGATTGCCCTGGCCCTGTCGGAATTCTCAACGGGGGAGCGCCTGAAGGTCATGGGCTGGGTCAGGACGAGGAGAGACTCTAAAGGAGGGTTCTCCTTTATTGAAGTGAATGACGGCTCCTGCCTGAGCAGCCTCCAGGTCATTGCAGACAATGCGCTCCCAAACTACACCAGTGAGATCCTCCAGTTACAGACCGGATGCTCCATTGCGGCTGAGGGAACCCTGGCGGCTTCGCCCGGCAAAGGTCAGAGAGTGGAACTCCAGGCGGAGGCGGTCGAGGTCTTGGGTTGGTCCGATCCTGAGCTGTACCCACTCCAGAAAAAACGACATTCCTTTGAATTCCTTCGAACCATCGCCCACTTAAGGCCTAGGACAAATACCTTCGGCGCAGTGGCACGGATAAGGAACGCCCTGAGTTACGCTATACACACCTTCTTTCAGGAGAGAGGGTTTGTCTATGTGCACACCCCTATTATCAGTGGGAGTGATTGCGAGGGCGCAGGAGATATGTTCAGGGTGACCACCCTTGATCTAGACAACATCCCCAAAAAAGAAGGGCATGCCGACTTTGACAAGGATTTTTTCGGGAGCCCTGCCAACCTGACCGTGAGTGGACAGCTTGAAGCGGAGATCTACGCCCTTGCCATGGGAGATGTGTATACCTTTGGTCCTACCTTTAGAGCGGAGAACTCCCATACTTCCCGTCACTTGGCCGAGTTCTGGATGGTCGAACCGGAAATGGCCTTTTGTGATCTGGATGGAGACATCGAGCTTGCCGTGGAATTCTTGAAGTATCTTTTTGCCTATATCCTGGACAACTGTCAGGAAGATATGGATCTTTTTAATCGGTTTATCGATAAGACCCTGATCCATACACTTGAAGGCCTTGTCTCGGAAGACTTTGAATATCTCTCCTATACTCAAGCCATAGAGATCCTCTCGAAGGCAAAGGAGAACTTTAAGTTCTCGGTAAGCTGGGGCAGTGATTTGCAGTCTGAGCATGAGAGATACCTCTGCGAGAAGGCCTGTAAAAAACCGCTCGTCATCGTCGACTTTCCTAAAGAGATCAAAGCGTTTTATATGAAGTTGAATAAAGACGGCAAAACGGTTCGGGCCATGGATGTCCTCATGCCTAAGATTGGAGAAATCATCGGTGGGAGCCAACGAGAACATGATCACGACACCCTCCTTGAAAGGATCAAGGCGGGAAACCTCCACCCGGATGATTACTGGTGGTATTTGGAGTTAAGAAAGTTCGGCTCCGTCCCCCATGCCGGTTTTGGCCTGGGGTTTGAGCGTCTCATCCAGTTTGTAACCGGCCTTTCCAATATTCGGGATGTCATCCCCTTTCCACGAACTCCGGGCAATGTGAGTTTTTGATGAGCCCTCTTTTCGTTGCCGTTGAGACGACCTAGACAGGCGAATGCCCTTTGTTGGTGAGCGCAAAATAGTTTGTGCCGTTCTCTTTTCTTCTCTTAATCTGCCCCCTTTCTTCGAGACATCTCAGATGGGCGATGGCCTCACCCGTAGCAAACCATTTCTGCGAAACCGGGAAAAGGTCCCAGGATGCATAATTGATATCCCAGGTCATGTGTGCGGCCACATCAAAGGCGGTTTGGTGATCGTCCTGCAAGATTGAGAGGACTTCATTCAACCTGTTCTTGTGGTGTTCCTTGAGTTCTTTGATCCTTTGCCTGCAGTCCTTGATGAGCCGACGATGACCAGGTAATACAATGTCGATCTCAAGAGCGTTGACCTTGTCCAGGCTCTCCAGGTAATTTGTCAAGGAATCCATGGAATCGGACCAACATTGAATATTGGGCGTGATATCTATGAGAATGTGGTCCCCTGAAACGAGTATCTTCTTTTCTCTCTCATACAGGCAGATGTGACCGAGGCTGTGCCCAGGCGTTTCTACGCATTCGAAGAGGTAGTCTCCCGCCTGGATGGTATCTCCCTCACTCAGGATGCTCAGGTCCGGCATCCAATCGCCGGCGAATTTGACGCCTGGATGGTTACGGATAGCGTTTTGAAGTTCTTCCTCGGGAAATCCGTTTTGTCCGGCATAGTTTACCATCCGATTCCAATGCCCCTTTGCCTCAATAATCTCCGAATCGGGACGGTTGAAATAGACTTTGGATGATTCCGATGCAAGATATCCAACAAGTCCGAAATGGTCGGCATGGAGATGGGTGATAAAAAGGTCAGTCTCTTCTCTCTTGATGCCAAGCTCATCGAGGCCCGAATCAAAGGCCTCTTTACACTCCTTTCTGTTCAATCCCGTGTCGATAATAAGATTTCTGTCCTCTCCCTTGATCACATATGAATTCACAGCCTTTAAGGGATTCTGAGGAAGGGGAATCTCCAGTCTGTATACATCGGGTAATACTTTTTCTATCATAACACACTCCTAAGGCTTTTATCGGTACAGGGAGCACTCTCCAAGTTTGTTTGCTGACAACCCTCCTATCCCCCTCACCTCGTTGCCATATCTTCTATCATGATGGTTGAACACAAGAATTTCAGGGTCACTAAAAAGGGGGTTTCTGGGAGAGCTTATCACTATTTTTGATTGACTGCAAAGTCTCTTGCTTCCTCCTTACCCTTTTGTCCCTCAATCGATTCCATGGAAGCCTGACCACCTTGACCACAAGATCTCAATTCTTGATCTAAATATGTGGGAACGGAACATTGTAAAAGCAAAAGAAGCTGAATGTACTAAAGTTAACCTATCTTTGTTAACTGTTAACGTATTTCTTGTTGACTTAAAAGCTTTTCGGTAGTATGATTCAATATACACTGGCGAAAAAAGCTCGATTGTGATCTGACCGAGAGAAGAGAATGATTCTGTTGAGCAGAATGTCCCCCAGTATTCAGAGACACCATCCCATGATGACAGGATGCTGTCTCACTTATATGCTTGGATATCCAATAAGGATTAGAGGAGTATACGATGCCGGAAATAATGACTACCAAGGAACTCGCGAAGTATCTGAAGTTGCATGAAATCACCATCTGCAAATATGCCGGAGAGGGCAAAATCCCGGCGATTCGCATCGGGAGAGTATGGCGCTTCGACAAGGAAGCCATTGATAAGTGGATCAGCGGCGAACAGAATGAATAAGGGATTTTTCATTTGAACAGCCAAAGCAAAGCGATTCTTCATTACACGACAGTTCAGGCGCTCTGTTCATGGTCAATAAAGATGAGAGGAAACTACTCAAGGAACTGCTCTATAAGGCTATTCAGTCGGATGGATGAAAGACCACCTTGCCAAGAGACTAGCCGGGAGTACAGTGACATAGCCGACAAATTATACAAGGATATGGGGGCTCCTAACTTTATGAATAGAGAAGATAGGGCCTCCTCCATTGTGAAAAATCTTCCAGATCTGACAGCCATCTTTCTCTAATCTTGCCGACAGTTACTCCAGCCTCCAGGTCGCGTCGAAGGTCTGAATCACCTAAAATCATATCTATCGGCCTTTTTTCGTATTCATACTCATAGGGTGGCTTTTTCCACTCGAAGGCATCCGGGTGTAATGCGATAACCGCTTTCAGGAGTGCGATGGAAGTCAAATAGGGCTGGTATTGATGAAGATCTGTTATATGAATCATAAAACCATGAGAGAGTTTTCCTTTCCATTTGTGGAAAGTGGGCCGGAATGAGTACTCCAGAAGATAGCACCCTTTTTTTGCCTCCGGTTCCAACATGTTCCGTATGGATCGGCAATCAAAGAACGGGGCGCCGAAGATCTCGAATGGTCTGCACGTCCCTCTTCCTTCAGAGAGGTTGGTCCCTTCCCAGATCACTTGCCCGGGATAAACATATGCTGTTTCCGGGAAGGGCATGTTGGGGGATGGCATGGTCCATTGAAGGGCTGTATCACGCCATAACATCTCTCGGTACCATCCTTCCATTCTCACAATTTCCAGGTCGCTCCCGATGTCGAGTCTATCGTTAAAAATTTGCGCCATTTCACCCATTGTGAGGCCGTGACGCATAGGAAAGCTGTAGGGCCCTACAAAGGAAAACAGGTCCGTGCGGAGGAGATTTCCCTCAATGATCTCGCCCCCCAGAGGGTTCGGCCTGTCCAATATAACGACTCTCTTGCCCTCCCTCGCTGCCGCTTTCAGGCAGCTGAGCATGGTGGAGGCAAAGGTGTAAACCCTTGCCCCTACATCCTGCAAGTCTACGATCAATACATCAATCATCTCCATCATGTGTGGGAGCGGTTCCCTTGATTCGGCGTATAGGCTGAATATAGGAATACCTAATTGTTTGTCACGGGAGTGATTTGTTTCTATCATGTTATCCTGATCTTCTCCGCCATACCCATGCTGAGGACCGAACAGGGCCTTGAGTTGTCCAGGCAGACGCTGGGAAATAACCTCTTTGGCAGTACGGAAGCCAGTATCTACAGAGGCCTGATGAGCAAGGAGGCCCAGTCGGCAACCTTTATATTCTTTCCATGCCTTTTCACGGAAACAATCAAGGCCTGTCAGGACTTTTTTCATCTTACCTGTTCATTCTAAAGAAGTTTCAGGGGCAAAGTACTCTCTAATGCCTTCAGTGAGTGCCTCAATGGTGTATTCGCTCGGCATGAGGCTCACATGAAAGCCCTTTTCCTCTGCGGTTTTCGCCGTGATCGGCCCGATACAGGCGACAGTCACCTCTGCCATGGACTTGGCGAGATCCTTTGGGTCGGGCCCAAACATATCGACAAAGTTGGTGACAGTGGAAGAACTGGTGAAGGTCACCATGTCGATCTCTCCTCGTGCGAACATCCCTCTGACCCTTTCCGTGTCATGGTCAGGTTTTCGGGTTCGGTAGGCGGGAATCACATCCACCGAGGCACCCATTTTTCTCAGCTCCTCAGGTAAGATGTCTCTTGCCACAGTGGCCCTGGGAAGGAGAACTTTTGTCCCCTTCACACCATATTGCTCTAGAGCAGCCACAACAGCCTCCGCCCTGTATTCCGAAGGAACAAGGTCCGGCCGGATGCCCAGGTCAGACCATGCCTGGGCCGTCTTCGGGCCTATAGCGCCGATCCGCCGTCCCTGGAGGTCCCGGACATCTCTTCCGCACATGTAGAGTCGCTCCAGGAAATACCTGACTCCGTTTGCCGACGTAAAAAGGAGCCACTCATATGTCTCGATAATCCCTATGGCCCGGTCAAGTGCGCGCCAGTCATCATCAGGAGGCACAACCTCAATGGTCGGAAACTCGATACAAGAGGCGCCCAGTCTTGATAGGGACTTTAAGAACCCGCTTGCCTGCTCAGTGGCCCGAGTCACGACGATCTTCTTGCCGAAGAGAGGCATAGACTCAAACCAGTTGAGTTTATCTCTCAAAGAGACGACATCTCCCAACACAATGATGGCGGGAGGTTTGATATCTGCTTTTTCAAAGACACGAGCAATGTCTTTGAGTCTGGCTTCAGTGGTCCTCTGTCCGGGGGTTGTGCCGTTTTCAATGACGGCCACAGGCGTATCAGGAGAGCGTCCGGAGGCGAGGAGGTTCTCAGCAATCATAGGCAGGGTCTTGACGCCCATCAAAAAAACAAGGGTGTCTACGCCTGTTGCCAGTTTATCCCAGGCAATACTCGATGTTTCTTTGGTAGGATCTTCATGACCGGTAATAAAGGCAACTGAGGAGGCATGATCCCTGTGTGTCAGAGGTATGCCTGCGTAAGCGGGCACAGCGATGGCCGAGGTCACGCCAGGCACCACCTCAAAATCCACACCAGCCCTTGCAAGCTCCTGGCTCTCTTCACCGCCCCGTCCGAACACAAAGGGATCCCCACCCTTGAGTCTGACAACCATCTTTCCCTCAAGGGCCTTGTTTGTTATGAGTGAGCTGATTTCTTCTTGGGTCTTGGTGTGACACCCACCCTTTTTTCCTACGTAAATCAACTCCGCCCCGTCACCGGCGTAGTCGAGAAAGGCCGAGTTCGCCAGGTAATCATAGACAACCACGTCAGCGCTGTGAAGGCACTCTTTTCCCTTCAGCGTCATCAGTCCGGGATCGCCCGGGCCTGCTCCCACGAGGTATACTTTTCCTCTTTTGTTTGTAGTCATAGCCAAATACCCTTGATGGATTCGTATTGTTCGTTGGATCGTCAAACTCTGATAGAACCGAATGGAACAAATTCTCAGCCGAAATAGAACTCCTTCAGGATTTCATTCGCACCTGAATCGAGCATTTTCCTTGCCAGTTTGACTCCGATCTCCTCTGCTTCCCTCGTTGAGCCCCGTATTTCATCTCTGATCAGCCTGTCCCCCTCAAGGTCTGCCACCATTCCCTGCAAACGCAGTTCTTCCCCGCTTGAAAGGGCAAAGCCTGCAATAGGCACCTGGCAGCCGCCTTGAAGTTCCTCCAGAAAGGCCCTTTCCGCCTTGACAGCGATTTCCGTGGGCCCATGGTTTAGGGTCTCGACAAGACCTATGGTTCGGTCGTCATCGCTTCTCACTTCCAGGCCCAACGCGCCTTGCCCAACGGCGGGGAGGACATCGGCGTCTCCGAGAATCGTGGTGATCCTATTTTCAAAGCCGAGCCTTTTGAGACCCGCGGCGGCCAGCACGACCGCTTGAAGGCCTTCCGATTCCAGTTTTTTCAACCGGGTGCCGACATTTCCCCTGAGAGAGACAATATCGAGGTCAGGTCGTAGATGAAGTATCTGGGACTTTCTCCTCAAGCTGCCGGTCCCCACTCGAGCGCCCGCAGGAAGCTGGGTCAGCCTCTCATTGCCGATAGATATGAGGGCGTCATAGGGGATCTCCCTTTCGGGGAAGGCGGCCAGCATAAGTCCCTCGGGGAGTGTCGAAGGGAGGTCTTTCATGCTGTGGACCGCCAGATCCACATGGTGGTTCAATAAGGCGTCTTCGATCTCCTTAACAAAGAGGCCTTTTCCTCCAATGAGGTTCAAGGGAGAGTCAAGAATCTTATCCCCCTTTGTCTTAATCACCGCCAGTTCAACATGTACATGAGGATGCTGTTCTTCAATCCTCGTTTTAACCCAGCGACTCTGCGCAAGGGCCAGTTGACTGCCTCTTGTACCAATCTTTAGTATCATATCTACTCA
>JAXHUM010000114.1:7352-16455 GCA_034189325.1 Thermodesulfobacteriota bacterium | reverse complement strand
CCACTGACACAGATCCACTCACGGAGTGAAAAACAAATGGGCCTCTCCCCTGAGGCCCATTTATTCCAACATCCTTCACCATCTTGTCAATTTGTTCCGAAAATATTACCTCTTTTCCTTTCCCTGGTCTTGAAAGGAGTCTTCATTCTCAAACGAATTAAGGCCAAAGCGGGGCACTTCATTCCCCAGGGCGGCAAGTCAGGCACAATAGGACACGGTGCCAAGATCTCACAGGGGCATCCTCTTAAAAGGGAATCTCATCGCCCGGGACGTTTATCGGTTCTTCCGTAGGTAAAGGGATCTCCTGCGAATCTTCAAACCCTCCCCTTCCGGCCGAGCCCAGCATTTGCATGGTTTGGGCCACAATCTCAGTGGTATAGCGCTTGACCCCCTCACGGTCTTCCCACTCCCTTGTCTGAATTCTCCCCTCCACGTACACTTGACTCCCTTTACGCAGGTACTCTCCGCAAATCTCACCTAGACGCCTCCAGGCCACAACGCGGTGCCATTCCGTGCGCTCCTGCTTATCACCCGTGTCCCTGTCTTTCCACTCTTCCGACGTGGCCACACTGAAATTCGCCACTGCCACCCCACTAGGGGTGTATCTTACTTCAGGATCTCGACCCAATCTTCCAACTATGATTGCCTTATTGACACCTGCCATTTTTTTCTCCTTCCTTTCAATCGACCGGAAACCAGCGAAAGCCCAAAAGGGATATGAAACGAGTCGGGCCGACATATCGCAGGACAGGACTCATAACATAGATGTCGAAATGACCTTTGTCCAATCCATGATGTGTGCCTCTTGAGAAGATACAGCATGGCTTCCAAGGATTATCTTCATAAGTGAGTACATGTAACATAAGAACAGAATTGAGATCAAGGCCATTCATCGATCATTGTAGGATTCACTATTGACTGGTAGCGGCTAAAGGGTTAAGCTTCTGTTAATTCATAATAAACCACCGAGGAAAGAATGCTTAAAATCATACCGTTAGGAGGGCTGGGGGAAATAGGCCTCAACATGATGGCTATCCAATTCGATCAGTACCTTCTGGTCGTGGACGCAGGATTAATGTTCCCCAATGATTACATGCCTGGTGTTGACCTGGTTATTCCCGATTTCAGGTACCTTAAAGACAACAGAGAAGTAGTCAAATCCCTTATCCTTACACACGGCCACGAAGACCACATCGGGGCGATTCCATTTTTCCTTGAGGAGTTCCCGGTCCCGGTCTTCGGCACAAAATTCACACTCGCCTTGCTGAAAGAAAAACTCAAGGAATACGACCTTCCCAAGCCGGCTGATCTCAGAGTCGTTGAAGCAGGTCAGATTGATGACTTCGGCCCCTTCCGAGTGGAGTTTATCTCCGTCAACCACAGTATTGTAGATGGTGTTGCCCTCGCCATTGATACACCTGAAGGCTTGATCGTCCATTCCGGCGACTTTAAGATTGATCCCACACCTGTGGACAGCCAGTTCACTGACCTTGTCCGTTTAGCCCATTTTGGTGCCATGGGTGTGGTCGCCTTTTTCTCAGATTCCACCAACGTTGAGAAAGAGGGCTTTACCATGAGTGAAAGGGAGGTTAGAAAGACCCTGGAGGAACTCTTTCGAACGAGCAGCGGAAGGGTGATTGTTGCGACCTTTGCCTCCAGTATCACTCGGATACAGGAAGTCATTGATCTGGCAATAGAATCAGGTCGAAAGGTGGTCCTCAACGGAAGAAGCATGGTGACGAATGTCGAAATAGCCAAGGAGCAAGGTTTCATTAACATACCCGATGGTGTGGAAATCGATGAACGGCAGATCAGCCGATTCGCCGACCAAGAGATTGCTATTATCACAACCGGTAGTCAAGGGGAACCAATGTCTGCTCTGGCTAGAATGGCCCAAGGTAAACATAAAAACATATCAGTCAAACATGGAGACACGATCATCCTTTCATCCCGTTTTATTCCCGGCAATGAGCTGGCCATAACATCTGTGATAAACAACCTCTACCGTATGGGAGCGGATGTGGTATATGAGAAGGTTTCCGACATCCATACTTCAGGACATGCAAGGAGGGAAGAACTCAAGCTCTTGCTGAATCTTATCAGGCCTCAATATTTTGTCCCCATTCACGGAGAATACAGACACCTGGTGAAACATGCCCAGTTGGCCATGGAGACGGGGATGCCGAAAGATCATGTCTTGCTGGCAGAGGATGGGGATGTGATATGCCTTGAAAATGGACGAGCGGAGATCAAAGATCATGTCCACACAGGCAGGATACTGGTTCATGGGAAAGGCGTGGGAGATGTGGGGGAAATTGTCCTGAGAGATCGGAGGAGACTCGGGGGACAGGGTGTGGTTATCGTGCTTCTGGTAGTTGACAAAGATACGGGCGACATTATTTACGGCCCCGATATCATCTCTCGAGGTTTTGTTTATGAAGATCCAACCGACTCTATCCTTGACGATGCAAAGCTCGTTGTTCTGGAGATCCTCGATCAACTGGATGGGGTTACTCAGGATGTCTGGACTGAAGCAAAGACGGAGATCGAGAGGAAACTCAAGCGCTTTTTTTATAATATTATTGAAAGAAGGCCGCTTATCATACCGGTCATCACTCCCGTGTGAACATAATGAAAAGATCCCCGGCCGGACTCAGAGAGATGGAGATCAATAGTGAGCCCTCAATCGGATAAGAAAAAAAACAAGGAAAAGCCACCCTCACCTCTGTGGAAGGAGATCGTAGGGATCTTATTCCTTTTTCTGGCAGTGATACTTGGAGGAAGTCTCATATCCTTTCACCCATCGGACCAGCTCTTTTGGAACGTCGCTGGTCCCATAGGCCGGGCAGAGAACCTCTTCGGTACCTTAGGCGCCCATATTGCCGGTCTGTCTTTCGGCCTTCTCGGTTTTTCTTCATTCTGGCTAGTGGCCATATGCCTTGTGAAGGCCTCACTCTCGTTTCGAGGCCGTCCCATTTCCTCTCCCTTCCTAAGCATTATCGCCACTTTGGCGCTTCTTGTCTCCTTTGCCGCGATCCTGAATCTCAAATTACCTCAACAGGTTGATATGAGGGGGGGGAACATTGAGGCTGGTGGTCTCATAGGGCTTTACCTGGCAGGGTCAATAGAGGACCTGCTGAACAATTTCGGGGCCTATGTCTTCCTTCTGACCATATTTGTCATATCTCTGATGGTCGTAACCCATCTCTCCCTGGGGTGGCTTTTTTCAAGGTTCTATTCCTGGGCAACGAGAGGCCTAAAACATCTCAGGGAAATCGTTCGAAAGAGAAAGGAACGAAAAAAGAGGGCCGGTAAAACGAGCGCGGCAAGAGAAAAACTGAAGTCCAAACCAAAAGTCAAGATTGTTGATACAAGGAAGGAGGTCCCGAGGAGTCCTGAACAGGAGAAATTCTCCTTCATGCATATTGCGGGAACAATAGAACTCCCATCTCTCGATCTTCTGGATGATCCCCCGGAAAAGACAGATGACAGCATCAAACGTGAGAGTCTGGAAATGAACGCGAGACGGGTTGAAAAAAAGTTGGAAGACTTCGGGGTTAAAGGCGAAGTCAGGGAGATACTCCCTGGGCCCGTGATCACGATGTATGAATACAAACCCGCTCCCGGTGTGAAAATAAGTAAGGTGGCAGGCCTTGCAGATGACCTCGCGTTGGCTCTCCGGGCCCCAAGCATTCGGATCGTGGCCCCTATTCCGGGAAAAGCGGCCATCGGTATTGAAATCCCCAACAACCAGAGAGAAATTGTCGTGTTAAAGGAGGTCCTTGGGAGTGCAGCCTACAGAAATTCCAAGCTCAGCCTGCCTATAGCCCTGGGAAAAGACATTACCGGATCACCTGTGGTCACAGACTTGAGCAAGATGCCGCACCTCCTTGTAGCAGGTGCAACCGGCGCCGGCAAGAGCGTCTCTATCAATACAATGATCAACAGCCTCCTCTTCAAAGTCTCCCCGGATTCAGTCAGATTCTTGATCATTGATCCCAAAAGAATCGAACTCTCGGTCTATCACGACATTCCTCATCTCTTACACCCTGTGGTAACGAGACCCAAGGAGGCCACCAAGGCCCTTAACTGGGCAGTTGCGGAAATGGAAAGGCGCTATGCCCTCCTTTCGGACAGGGGCGTCAGGAATCTTAATACCTACAACCGCAAGATTTTGAAGGAAAAGCAGGGCAACGATTCTGATGGGGACTCAGAGAGCAACAAACCCCTTCCCTATATTATTCTCGTTATTGACGAACTCGCGGACCTGATGATGGCGTCTTCCAAGGAAGTGGAAGAATCTATCACCCGTCTTGCACAGATGGCCCGTGCAGCGGGCATTCATCTCATAGTCGCCACCCAACGCCCTTCAGTGGATGTACTCACCGGCATTATCAAGGCCAACTTTCCGACTCGTATTGCGTTTCAGGTCTCTTCCAGAGTTGACTCACGGACCATACTGGATCAGATGGGAGCCGAGGCCCTCTTGGGGGAAGGTGACATGCTCTTTATGCCCCCGGGCGTCGGCCGGATAACAAGGATTCATGGCGCCTTCGTATCTGAGGATGAGGTGCTGGCAGTGACCGATTTCTTGAGAGGCCAAAAAAAGCCGGAGTATGATGAGACCATATTGTCCGAAATAACCCGGGATGATAAGGTGGAAGAGGAAGAGACTGAAATGGATGAGAAATACGAGGAGGCGATCGAGGTAGTGCTCAAGACGGGACAGGCATCCATTTCCATGCTGCAACGGAAACTGCGTGTCGGTTATAATCGAGCCGCCAGGATGATCGAGGCCATGGAGGCCCAGGGACTTGTGGGGCCATCCGACGGGGTCCGGCCACGGGATGTGTATGTCGGTAGGGAGAGATAATATGTCAATATTGTTTAAGATAGTCTGTCTTACCCTCATTCTGTTCATGCAAAGTCCAGCATTTGGAGGTCAGGAGAAGGCCGACCTCCTCAAAGGCATCCAGGGCAAATACAGTAGATTACCCGGTATGACCGTCACCTACACCCGTGAGGTGATAACCAGATCGATGTCCATGCTCGGGGACCGCCTCAAGGGAGACCTGGCAAGGGGACGGATCCACTTTAGACCGCCCCACTTCCTCAGACTGGATCAGGAAACGCCTGAACAGGAAACTGTTATTGCCGACAGTGAAACGCTTTGGTGGTATATCCCGAAAAGAAAAATCGTTTACAAATATCCAGCCCGCACATTTGCGGCTGAACTGAGGCTGTTGAGTGATATCTTTAGGGGACTGACCCAAGTGGAGGAAGGCTTTGACGTCTCTTTGGTCGGGAAAGATAAGGAGGGCCGGAGCATGATCGAACTCCGACCCGACCCTCCTTGGGTCGAGATCGATCACCTTGTCATCTCAGCAACAGAGGAATATGAGATTCGCCAGGTGGATATCCAGAATCAACTGGGCAACCTCACCATATTCAGGCTTGAAGACCTGAGTGTCAGAAATGGATTTGAGGATGGGTTTTTCATGCTTCTTCCTCTGGAAGGTGTCACCATTGTAGAGGAGGAAGATCCTCGTCAGCCTTGAGGAGCAACCTCCAAATAAAATCAAGATCTGTCCGCTGCCTGAGAGAATCTCCTTACTCCTCATATCTCCTCAGGACAACGCACCCATTGATCCCACCGAAACCGAACGAATTTGAAAGGGCCGTTCTGATATCGGCTTTCCGCGCAATATTCGGGACATAATCAAGGTCACATTCAGGATCTTTTTCGACCAGATTGATGGTCGGAGGAATCAGCCCATTGATCAGTGATTTCACTGTAAAAATCGCCTCCACAACACCTGCGGCGCCCCACATATGACCGATCATAGACTTGTTTGAGCTGACTGGAATGTCTTTGGCGCGCTCGCCAAAGAGACTCTTTATGGCGAGAGTTTCCGTGATGTCATTTGCGGGCGTTGAGGTCCCATGGGCATTAATATAGTCGATATCCTCAGGCCTGATTCCGGAATCCTTGATGCCGATTTCCATGCAATGTCTGGCCGATTCTCCACTCGGTAACGGCGCAACAGGATGGTATGCGTCGCAGGTCGAACCGTAGCCCATCACTTCCGCGTAGATATGCGCTCCTCTCTCCCTTGCATGATCCAATTCTTCCAGAATGACGGCTCCTGCGCCTTCTGCAGTCACGAAACCTGAACGATTCTTTTCGAAAGGACGACTCGCCTTCTGGGGCTCTTCATTCCAGTAAGAATTCACGAGCGCCCCCAGATTATCCAGGCTGGCGATCAGCGTTGTACAGATCCCGGCGTCTGCACCGCCGAGAATCATTACATCAGCCTCTTCATGCTGTATCGTTCTCAGGCCCAGTCCAATCGCATTCGTCCCCGCAGCACAGGCCTCCTGTATGAAGTGATGGGGGCCTCTGGCTTTCCATTCATTGGCGATATGGCCCCCAGCGGTATTGGCGGAGAGATTGATCACCAGTGTCGGGGAGACTTTGTTGGGTTCCTTCAATACAACATGCTGATGATTGCTCTCAAAGGTGTTGCATGCCCCGATCGCCGTGCCCGCAATAACCCCTACCCGATATTCCTCGTCGGTCCCCACTCTGAACCGACTGTCTTCCATAGCCATCCTTGTGGCGGCCAGAAGAAAATGGACAAAGCGGTCTGTACGACGGACCTGCTTCTTCGGCATGAACTCTTTGGGTTCAAAACCCAGGATCTCTCCTGCAACGCGGCATTTAAGCCCCGATGTATCAAAACGGGATATTCTTTTTATTCCCGACTCTCCATCACTCAGTTTTTTCCAGCTTTCATCAACACCTATGGCCAAAGGTGTTACGGCACCCATCCCCGTAATAACGACCCGTCGTCTCACTTTCTCCTCCTCAGTCAAAATCAGCGTGGGGTCCCGGTATCACGTAAGAACTCCAACTAAATCATCTGTATCGATCTATGAAAAGAGTTCAATCAGATATCATGGGGTAAAGAGTCTGATGCGTTTATCTTTGCGCTCAGTGTCACGATTATTGACGATCGGAAGTACCTCATTACGTCCAAGGGCTCTCCAGCCTTCCTGAAAAGGTCATCAATAATTTGGTTAGCGCTCTTTCTATCATTTAAGAGGCCGACGGCCTGAGTCCTTTGCCAGCCGTGACGCTCCCGGCTCCTTACCGGGACCCATTTATAAACCGCCCTGATGAAACAGGAGCGCCGAAGGGGCGATTGGACTATTAATAATCCGTCGGCATCAATAAGTTATGACTTCGACGGCAAAACTGCGGTTGCCTTTCCGACGATGGTCTTCTCACCCTTCTGGTTTTGGGCTACAAGATCCACGTCTACAAGGTTCCGGTCACCTTCGGAGTACTTCTTTGTTATCGTTCCCTTACATGTCACGACATCTTTGGGTTTGGTAATGGTCCTAAAATTGACGGACAATTTCGCGAGAGCCTTGTTGCCGACCCAGTCCGTCATTACCTGGCCGACAAACCCCATGCTCAACATCCCATGGGCAATGACTCCCCCGAAACCAGCCTTCTCTCCAAACGCATGAACAGTGTGTAGGGGATTAAAATCGCCAGAGGCCCCGGCATACATAACCAGCTGAGTTTCATCGATAGGCGGTTTAACCAATTCCGGGATGTTATCGCCCACATTCACATCTTCAAAATAGACTTTTTTGGCAGCCACTATTCTCAACCCCTTTCTTTTATTGGAAGTGGAATATAGAAAAAGAAAGACCCGGACACAAAAACTCGGTCAGAGATCTTTTCACGATCAGCACCTGATCAATTCCTGATAATAACGGTTGATCGGTCTATCAAAACCTTTTCGCCATCCTGATTGGAATAGGTCGTCTCAAGGACAAGGAAATCCATTGTTCCACCTTTCCCCGATTTTTCAAACATATCCAATATCTTGGTCTTTCCCGTCACTGTATCCCCTGGCTTGATGGGCTTAACATATTCATATTCCTGCCCACCATGAAGCACCTTTATCAGGTCAATTTTCAGGTCATCGATAATCCTGAACAGCCCTCCTCCCGTAATGGAAAAGGCGGTAAAGGTCGTAGGAAATGTGGGCGGCATGACCAGCCCTTCGTATCCCTCCTCCTTGGCGGCCTCTTCATCGTAGTAAACAGGGCTTTTGTCGCCTATAGCCCGAGCGAATTCCCTTATTTTTCCTTTTTCCACCTCAAAACGAATTTCGGGATATTCCTTGCCTATCTTGCTCTTATCTAACATACGTTTCTCTACCTCCTCATTAATAAAGAGTCATCATCATTCAAGGGAATCCGGTTTACTTTCCCTTAAAAACAGGCGGTCTCTTCTCAAGAAACGCCTTAACCCCTTCTTGAAAATCCTCTGTTTTTGAGCAAAGAGCGATATTCAAAGCCTCTAATTCCAACTGTTCTTCCAAAGAGTTCCCAAGGCTTTTGTAAGCCTGTTTTTTTGTCAAGGCGAGGGAGACCGGCGGCAGGAGGGCCAATTTCTTGGCAAATTCCTTGGCCGCAGACATCAATTGGTCTTGCGGGACAACTTTGTTTACAATGCCCAGTCTCTCAGCCTCTTGAGCCGACACATCTTCTGCTGCGTACATTATCTCAAGAGCCTTTCCCATGCCCACAAGGCGGGGCAGCCAGTAGCTCCCTGAGAGGTCGGGAACGAGGCAACGCCGCGAATAGGCCATATTAAATCTGGCCTTTTCAGAGGCAATACGTATATCACAAGACAGTGCCAGAGAAAAGCCCCCTCCTGCGGCGATCCCGTTGACCGCAGCAATAACCGGCTTCTTCAGTCCTGTGATAAGCGCTGCGCTATACATAAAACTTGCCAGAGAGGAAATCTGCTCCACATCCGACATTGCATCCAGGCCGAGGATATTCTGCAGTTGATTCACGTCAGCCCCCGAACAAAAGGCGTCACCCGCCCCGGTAACAATCAACACCTTGATCCGGTCATCGGTCTGAACCGTTTCTAAATGCTTCGGAAGAAGATCCAGGATCAAGGTCCTATCCAGAGAATTGAAGGTTTTCGGATGATTAAAGGTCATTATAGCGATGTCATCTTCTATATCTAGAAGTAACCTATCTTGCATACGCCCAGCTCCTTATGGCAAAC
>JAXHUM010000114.1:0-7252 GCA_034189325.1 Thermodesulfobacteriota bacterium | reverse complement strand
CTCTCAAACGACTTTTTATCAGGAAATCTCCCTTTCCGACAATTGCTCCGCAAAAAAGAAGATCACACAATTATGATAGCCTGAAATGCCTCCCCCCGGACAATCCTGTTTAACGGGAACCTAACTCCTGTGTGCCGAAAGCAATTAGACACTTTGTGCAGCTCACATTGCCATCTGTTGAAGAGTCGTTCAGTCTTTATCAATACAGGGAATCGAACTGTGCCGAACCGAAGGTTCATAATTCATCGGCGGCACAGTTCAGATTGAAAACAGGTAAGTTCAGTCTCAGCTGGACAGGGGATCAACCGCTCATAGGAGTGAATGTCAGGACGAGCCTGTCGTCACCGGAATAAACGTCTCCCTTGACCACCTGCGTGCCGAAACTGACTCTCTGACCGATAAGTTCCATGGAGGCCTCTTCAGGGTTAACGCCGACGACATTTCCCATGGCCCACGGCCCTTCGTCGAGTTCAACAAGTGCAACCAAATAGGGAGGAGTCATTCCTTCCGGTGCCACCCTGATAATGGTGAATGTCTTGAGTGTTCCCTGTCCTTTTACTGATACAACCTCCAGGTCCTGCCCGCCACATTTCTGGCACACGCCCTGGGGTGGGAAAGTATAGGCATCACAAGAGTTACAGTGGAGCCCCGGGAATTTGCCCTCTTCCAAGCTTTGCTGGTATTGATCAAAAGTTATTGGATACTGCATTTCTTATTCACTCCTTAAAATGACGTTTACGATAGTCCCGAAGTCACCACCGAGGGTATCAACCAGGCCCACTTTCGCTCCCTCAACTTGACGGTCGCCGCACTCACCACGCAATTGCTCTATGATCTCGACGACCTGGGCCGTACCGGTTGCCCCTATGGGATGGCCCTTACTCTTGAGTCCGCCGGAGGGATTGATCGCCACCTTGCCACCTATAGCGGTCTCGCCCTTTGTGGCCGCATCATACCCTTTCCCAAACTCATAGAAACCGAATCCTTCAATGGCAAGTACCGATGCAATGCTGAAGCAGTCATGAAGTTCGCAGACATCGATATCATCAGGACCAATACCTGCTTCTTTGTAGGCCTTTTGAATAGATATTTCTCGGGCCTTCACCCTTGTTAAATCCTGCTGGAGATAGAGCGGACCAGCAGCGGCCTGGCCCATTCCAGCGACATATATCGGATGATCGACCAGGTCTTTCGCCTTCCCCGCCTCGGCGAGCACAACGGCTGAAGCACCGTCAGAGAAGGGGCAGCAGTCAAAAAGCTGCAAGGGATCGGCAATCATCATCCCATCAAGGACGGTATCCGCAGTAATCTCCTTTTGGAAATGGCCCTTTGGATTTTTCGCTCCATTGCGATGACTCAAGACAGAGACCTCGGCCATGTGTCGTTTCAACTCCTGAAGTGGTATGCCATATTTTTGCGCGTACATATGAGTCGCCATACCAAAAACACCAGGGAAAGTGATCCCTGCCGCCCCTTCATAGTTGGACTGGGAACCCATTGCAAAGGTGCGTGTCGCCAATGGTGTCCCCATCTTGGCACAGCGTTCCGTTCCACCCACCAGGACAACATCATAAACTCCCGAGGCGACAAGGAGGGCGGCATGGCGAAAGGCCACGGTCGCAGTGGCACAGGCCGCCTCGAAACGCGTTGCAGGTGCGGACATCGACATTCCGATTTCCGAGGCTGCAAGAGGCGCCATATGCATTTGCCCCTCTTCAAAAGTCCCAAGACAGTTGCCGAAAAACAGCGCGTCCATGTCCTTGGGTTCCAGATTTGATTGCCTTATAGCCTCTGTAGCGGCCTCAACAAACATCTCCAAATTGGTCTTCTCAGATATACCGAATTTGGTG
Organism: Thermodesulfobacteriota bacterium; assembly: GCA_034189325.1. Taxonomy (GTDB): domain Bacteria; phylum Desulfobacterota; class DSM-4660; order Desulfatiglandales; family Desulfatiglandaceae; genus JAXHUM01. The sequence continues at coordinate 5,402 of JAXHUM010000114.1, read as the reverse complement.
ATATCTCCTCCCAATACGCACACTTCCCTCACGATAATCTCCTCCTCACATAATTATTGGTTAATCAATTCGCATTATGTCTCATTCAACAACATCGAATGTGAGCCTTACTTTGAACGAGCCCCTTCGATCAACATTCCGGGGCGGCTTTCACCCCCCGACGTTTCAGTCTGAAACGTCGGCAAATTCATATTTGATCATTTTAGAAGCAAATCAGGCTTGAGGCAGCGGCTTCTCTGACCCGTACAGAATGATTATAAGATATAAAGACTCATTAAGACTTTTTAAATCACATTTTTTCCTCTTTTTGTCAACAGCAAACGCCTCGCCATACGGGAGATACCAACGGACTACAGGGATGCGTTCCTCTCATGCATCGTTAAAATCCGGCCGGGCAAGCGCCCTATGGCCCGGTTGGCCTATGCCGTATATACCCCAAAAAAAACCCCGTCCGAAGGGCGGGGTTCTGAATCCATCCAACCTGGTCACACCCTATCTCAACTCGTTCGTCACGCCTCGGAAGGTGAGACGGAAGGTCGAAAACCGGGTCAGGGTTCCAAGCCTTATGGAAACAACGTCCTCTGCTTTTCTTCCAGCCTTCTCTGCTTATCAGATTCTCCCTCTAATGTAGCTATTATTCCCCCTTTCAGAAAAAAACGCTCAAACAGATGGTGATAGCCGGTCCAGGCCCCCTCATTCTTGTCTCTCTTCATGAAATCACCTAGACCGACTATCTTGGCATCAAGGTCATCAATGAGATGGAGTGCAAAGGCCTCCAGGAATTTGGGTCTCTTGGGGGAGCCGAATTCATACACCCCGTGATGGCTCAGTATCAAATGTCTTAATCGAACGGCCAGGTCCTGTGGAAATTCTCTGATCATGGCGAGCTTCTCATCCAGCATCATCGATCCCAGTGTAATGTGGCCGAGAAGACGACCCTGATCAGTATACTCGATAAGGAAATCCCAACGCATTTCCTTGGTTTTACCAATGTCATGGAGAAAGGCCGCAACGACAAGGAGATCTTTGTCCAGTTCGTGATAATGTTCACAAACAAGAACAGCTAGCTGGCATACAGAGAGCGTATGTTCGAGGAGTCCGCCCAAATAACTATGATGAAATCTCTTTGCGGCGGGGGCGCTCTTAAACTGAGACATGAATTTATGGTCAGCTAAAAATCGGTCAATAAGTGATTTAAGGTGGACGTTGTTTATCCTGTTGAGGATTTTTCTAAGAGATTTCACCATCTCTTCAATGTCCCTCGGGCTGGTTTCCATGAAAAGACTTGGATCTATCTTCTTGCTTACCTCTAGGTCTGAAACGGTCATCTGGAGTTGGCCGCGAAAGGAACCTGCACGGGCACGGATTTTGATAACATCTCCTTCACCAAAAAGAGAGGACAATGCTTCAGCCTCTTCCCATACCTTTGCTTGAATCTCACCCGTTCGATCGGCAATGACAAGGCTGAGAAAGGGTTCTCCTCTTCGGGTTGTGCCGAGATTCTTTTCTTTTACAAGATAGGAGTCGCGGACATCGATGCCCTCCTTGATATCCCTTACCCAGAGGTGAACATCCCCATCCGAATTCTTCCGAGGAACATCCCCGGTGGGCTGGAGCCTGTTAGTCATCAAAATCCCCTGATGGCCCTTTGTCTGAGGTAAGAGATTTCGCCCGTTTGCGGATCTTGTCCTCGGTCCATTGATGAGGATCTTCGAGGCGTTCACCCTTGGGACCGAGATCATAGGTCCCTGACTCAAGCAGAGCCTCTATGCCCAGTCTTGCCGTGTCCTTGGCATTAAATACATTGACCAGGAGGTCGTAGACAAAATCTTCGACACCTTGAGCCATTCTTTCGCGCACCTCTGCGGAAAGGCCTAGCATTTTATTCTCAAAAGGTAGATTGAGTTTCTTGTAATTTCCTCCTTTGAGCTCGTGCGATTGTGCATACGCAACCATCTCGCTCCAAAGCTCGTCGCTGACCCCTGCGTCCTTGACCTTCACAAACTCACCTTCTTGATCAAGGATGGCATTTCCATAATCGTTAACCTTGACACCCCAGGTAATCATTTGGAGGGCAGTCGCCACGTTGGCCTTTGTCGTATGGGTCTCCTTCGCAATCTTGCGTAACCGCTCAGAGCTGTTTCCAGAGGTTCCATGTTGAGCCCCGGACACCTTGTATTTTTCCAACGCCTTATGAATCTCTGCCGTCAAGGAGACCTGGATTCCCTGGTCACTCTGTTCAATGCCATGGGTCGTTCCATTGTTGAGTGCAATCCAGTCGGGAAAAATGGAGTGCGCATTGAGTCCTTGGATAAGAAAGAGTGCCTCTTCAACAGTTGAAAGGCCCTGTTTCCCCTTGATTTCGCCTACCTCGGTCTCAAAACCGGCCCACTCGGGCACATAGTGATGAAGGGCGATACTGGCAAGGAGATTCTCATCATCAGGGAGATGGGAGGCATCAACGGCAATGGATGTGACGCCTGCATCGAACATAGAAGGAATTTCTATTTTACCTACCTCAATATCCTTGTCTCCTTTTATTCCGTAATGATCCGCATGGATAGCTACGGGAACCGTAATACCCATCTCATTCATTACGGCGTCTGCCTGTCTTGCCAAATTCCACAAGTTGCACGCGCAATAAGCGTTGGCCCCACCCTCCGACTTGGCGATCTCAAGGATTATGGCGGCATTGGCCCTCTGGGCAGCTCTCAAGGCACCGCGTATAACGAAATGATTTCTCCCGTTCGCCGCGATCGTCATGGCCTGACCCTTCTTGATCATGGCCCTGTCTATAACCCTCCCGCTCACTATTAAGGCACGGGAATTTGGAAAGAGGCGGACAATATTGGGTGGACGACCAATAGCAACGGCCTTTTCAAAATCACGAGACGACAATTCAGTTTTTGAAGACATTTGGATCCTCCTTATAGTTGGCTTTTGACAAACAAAATGACCGAATGAAATCTTTCATTAGGGACAGAAAATCCTGGAATTAACGAAATATCGATAATTATCGCCCGCAATTTGCACCGTCTTGTCCCTCATTACACACGCAACAATACTTGTTTTGACACTATCGTTGCGGTTCAATAATGACTTTAATACACTGATGCTCGGTGGGAGAGGCCACCGCCCTGAAGCCGTCAGCCCCCTTATCCATTCCGAGCCGGTGCGTAATGGTCTTTTCAACAGCGACACGCTTAGCCCTAATAAGTTCAAGGGCCGTCCGACAATCGGAGGGTCCCCCGGCATAGGTACTCGTTAACGTGATTTCTGTCCGCCAGAAGAGTTCGTTGATCGTCGCCGGTAGGGTCGCTCCCTCCTGAGCCCCAGCAAAAAAGAGGACGCTCCCTCCCCTCTCTACGGTCTTCACGGCCAAAGGAATAAAGCCATCAAAACAGACAATGACGAGGTCTGCCAACCGCCCTTCGTTGACTTCCCGGAGGGCGGAGATCAATCCTTCATTTGCCTCAAACACGAAATCGGCGCCCAAGTCTTCCGCCTTTTTGAGTCTAAAAGGGATAGTGTCTGCCGTAGCAACAAGTCCTGCCCCTAAGGCCCTGGCGAGATTAATATGCAATAATCCGGATATGCCGCTTCCCAAAATCAGCACTGATTGACCCGCTCTGAGCCGAGCGTTCCTTTGCCCCCTCAAAACGCAGGCGAGGGGTTCCATGAATGAGGCCTGTTCGTAAGAGAGGCCCTCGGGCACACGAAACACACCACGATCCACGTTGATTGCTGGGACCCGGATGTATTCGGCAAAGCCACCCGGATCGAAATGGGTACCTCTAAGCAGTTTTTCACAGACTGTATGATGTCCGCTAAGGCAGTAATGACATGTATTACAGGGCACATGGTGGGTTGCGGCGACCCTGTCTCCCACTTGGAATCTCTCGACGCCCTCCCCTACATCGACCACTTCTCCGGCCACTTCGTGACCAAGGACCAGGGGCACCTTGTTCCGACGATACCATTCCATCACGTCGCTCCCGCAGATTCCGGCGGCCATGACTTTAACAAGCAATTCACCGGGACCGATCTTTGGAGCGGGCATTTCTTGAACCCTGACATCACTATTGCTGTAATACATGAGCACACGCATAGATCGTATCATTTGCTTAGAAGGGATATAAGGTTATAGTGATATATAAACATAATTCGAAGGAATCGCATCACGGTCCCTCATGCTTCAAGGTCTCAAAGAGATCCTCGGCCTGTTTTGGGGTGGCCTTTTCATGGACTACGGCGCTCAATGCCCTCATCATGGCCAATGGATAAGGATTCTGCCACACATTCCTGCCGAGGTTGACACCAATAGCTCCCTTATCTATCCCGTCAAAGACGAAATCGAAGACCTCTCGTTCCGTCTCGCATTTCGGTCCACCGGCGATGACAACCGGTACGGGACATCCTGATGTCACCTTGTCAAAATCTTCAGAACAATAATAGGTCTTCACTATTTTCGCGCCAAGTTCGGCCGCTATCCGGCATGAAAGTCCCAGATACCTTGCGGTCCTTTTCTCCAGCTCCTTACCAACCGCGGTCACAGCCATAACAGGAATGCCATATTCCTCGCATTCGTCAACAAGTTTGGCCAGGCTCTCGAGTGTCTGCCTTTCGTAGCGACTGCCGACAAATAAAGAGAGGCCCACAGCTGCCACATTAAGACGTATCATCTCCTCGACCGACGTCGTCAGCACCTCATTTGCCAGGTCATCACCTACAACGCTGGTGCCCCCGGACACCCTTAAGATAATGGGTGTTTTAATAAAAGGATCAATCGATGTCCTCAGAACACCCCGTGTAACAAAGAGACCATCGGCAAATGGATGGAGATCCCTGATAGTGTCCTGCGGCCGTTCGAGGCATCGTGTGGGGCCCTGGAAATAACCATGATCTATGGGAAGAAACTGGCAGTGTCCGTCTGGCCGGATTAAACGGGAAAGACGATTTTTCATTCCCCAGTCAAGATGATCCATTCCCTTGATGCCTCTTTTCGGGTACTCATTTTTTTCGGCCGCCATCTCACTTGGGGCCCTCGGATCCATGATTCCTTCCGCATCCGCCATATTTAGTTCCCCCTAACATAGCTAAAAAAACAAGTGTGATATTGCCTAATAGCGCCTTAATTTATAAAACCAGAAAAAATTTTAATCTTTAAGCAAAACTGTATGCATTGTCAAGTTCGTTCGGGCCTACCCATGTTTATAAGAAAAGGATAAAACAAGAGACTATTATGTTCAAGCATGTTCAAGAGAGTTTCCAGGATTTCTATGTGGCTTTCCGAGAATGCCTTGACAAAAATAAGGAGTGATCATTGAAAATGTTGACCTGAAGCGTGGATACTGACTCAATCCATGTTTTTCTGACAATTTATATCTTATTCTTGTAATCTA
>JAXHUM010000113.1:0-6784 GCA_034189325.1 Thermodesulfobacteriota bacterium | reverse complement strand
CAAAACCCTCATCCATATTTGACATGATAGACACTGCGGCCCGCCGTATCTGATCACGAAGGCCAAAATCTTTAGCAAAGGCGCCTTTACCCGAGCAGGAATAGACCTCATTGGTCAACTCCCGGGCCTTCTGCCATGCTTCGATGTCTTCAAACCTTTGTATCGTTCCCACTCACTCGCTCCAACCAGAGACAAAGGACCGGAAACCAGGAACCCGAACTTGGTCACTCGCTATCTGCCTCGGACCGGGCTTCCTCGATCAACCTGCGTTCCCGCTCCAACTCCCGCCTCAATTCCTCCTCGGTCGGCAGATAAAGCATGTACTTGGAAGCAAACAATTGCTTGTTGTCATTGAGAACCGAGTATCGGGCGATGGTTTCATTCTTCTTAGCGCAAAGAATAAGACCGATGGTCGGGTTGTCCCCTTCGGTGAGGTATTTGTCATTGAACATCCGGACATAGCTGTCCATCTGGCCGATATCCTGATGCGTCAATTCGCCGACCTTCAGGTCGATTAACAGATAACATTTCAGGATGCAGTTGTAGAAAACCAGGTCAATAAAGAAGTAGTCCTCGTCGAATTGCAGGCGTTTCTGACGGCCAACGAAAGCGAATCCTTTGCCCAGTTCAAGAAGAAATAATTGAAGATTGTCAATGATGGCCTTCTCGATTCTCGATTCATGATGGACTTGAGAATCCGGCAGTCCAAGAAAATCTAGGATGTAGGGGTTTTTGATGGTGTCGGCCGGTGTGCTGATTTTCTGCCCCCGGGAGGAAAGCTCCATAACCGCCGCTTTGTCCCTGCTCTTTAGCAGTCTGGCAAAAAGAAAGGTATGTATTTGACGTTCAAGGTGTTTTACGTCCCATCCTTCATTTTCTGCTTCAACTTCATAGAAAAGACGTTCATTGCGATTTTCCACATTCATTAGGGCTCTGTAATGAGACCATCCCAAATTGGGCGAGAACCCGCGAGTGACCTCGGCTTGTTCTACTGCCAGCGTCATTGCTTCTAAAACGCCACTTTGAGTGTGGCGTTTTTCGGAAGCTTCGAATTCGCCACATGCGATGTGGCGAATCTCGGGAATACGATCGTTATAGACCGTGTAAAATGTTCTGAAGTAACGTAAGTTTGTCGTTGAAAAACCTCGCCCGTACTTTTGGCTAAGTTTCATAGAGAGCTGTTCTATTATCTGCTTACCATATTCAGCACGCTCTTCTCCGCTCTGAATCTCCTGCACGATTTCACGGCCGATGAGCCAATAGGCGATCACCATATTATGGTTAACAGCTCGAACAGCGTTGGCACGTGCTTGTTCAAGGATGGAGACAACGCGATCAAAAAGGTTGTGGCCTTCCGGCCGCATCCGGGTAAGTTCATTACTATTCACTGGTCACTCCAATGCAATCCGGACCTTCCCCGGCTCCTTGCCCTTGGTGGTCGGGCCCTCCAGGTTGGAGATCAACGCCGCGGTCCAATCGGCAAGCATCGTATCCAGTTGATCGTCGAGTTGAGCGAGAACCGCGGCGGCGTTGATCAGTCTCTGGTTAATGGTTCCTAGTTCCTGGCTGGCTGAACCAGAAACCGGAGACCCGGAACCGCATCTGCCATCGGGCGGAAGCCGCAATGCGGGCGCACCGGTGATGCGTCCATCTCCTGCTCGGTGTCTATTTCCTTTAGCGTAATGGACAAATTTTTAAATTCCGTGTCATTATTCCAGCTATATGAACACCAAATCGCTCATCGTGTCACCAAAAATCCACAAAACGGGCAAATTCATTCTCACTGATATTTTGGCTAAGCTCCATGATACGATCGATAACATCGAGGGCCTGTTTTATGGGATGTGGCATTGCGAGACCGGAGTGAGGGTTTCGGATATTGTTGGAATCAAAAGGAAGGGTCGCGAACGCCGAATGGGGCAAGAGGTTCGGAACACTCTGCACAGAAATCCTGGAGTGTGACGGACTGGGGGTCAAAAAAAACGCCGATTTTACGAAAAATCGACGTCTTATCATCTGTTGAAATCAATGGTCGGGGCGAGAGGATTTGAACCTCCGACACCCTGCTCCCAAAGCAGGTGCGCTTCCAGACTGCGCCACGCCCCGACACAACAATCCCCGGCCACTGGAGATCTTTATCAAGCTCTTTGAGCACCGGTTACGGAAGTATAGCTTCATCATCCCGGTAAAATCAAGTCGATTTTTCAGGGATGGCTCCTTTGGTTGCGCTTGCGGATGCATCCATTCACACCCGATCTCCTAACACCGAACTCGGGCCTCAGGCAGTGGCGGAGACGGATCTCACCCCTATTATTTGATTGACAAAAAGGCTCAAAATAATGATGATAATAAGATTCATTTCGGCGGTGTAGCTCAGATGGTCAGAGCATGCGGCTCATATCCGCAGGGTCACTGGTTCAAATCCAGTCACCGCCACCAACATAAAATCTTTTCCGAGGTTGAATTTTTCACATTATGTTTTAACTTTTTGTTAATCCATACGCAAAGTGAGAAATGGAATGGACCCTCATGCTTTCGAATATCTTGATCTTTTGACTGTGAGCGAAGCCTCGGATATAGCAGAGGACGCAACGGCGGATTATTACAAGTTTTCGACGGTCCAGTGGAAAAGACACCGATATGAAGTGAAGACTCTCTCCTCCCTCAAAATCCCGGAAGAGGGAGCAAACGCCTTTGCCGCTTTGAAAAGAGGGGAGTGGGTCTCCAACAACTTGGGGAAAAAGTATTACAATAACGATTTTTACCTCATCTGTCTCCAGGATCATTTGATTTTCCATGCCCTTCGAAGAGACAGTCGACTGGATCTTTTTCCTCTGCTCGTTTATGTTTTGACGCATGAACTGGTCCATATTGTGAGATTCTGCAATTTTTTTCAGAGGTTTGATGTGGATATTGTCAAGAAGGGCGGTGAAGAAACACTTGTGCATGGAATAACCTTTGAGATCCTGAAAGATCTGTCATTGCCCAAGCTGGACTATGTCCTAGCTTCTTACATGGGCCACAGGGAAAGAGAAATCTTGCCCTGTTAGGGGCCCAGCAGTATGTGCGTGGAGGTATGTTGACAATGCCGATTTATGAATATGAATGCCCGAAATGTGGACATGAGACCGAGGCCTTGAAAAAATTTTCAGACCCGCCCCTGGTTGAATGCGACATGTGCGGCGCTAAAATGAAAAAACTCATTTCACACAGCTCGTTTCACCTGAAAGGATCCGGTTGGTACGTGACCGATTACGCCTCTAAATCCGGCGGCAATTCAGGTCACCATGAAACCTCGAGCAAAACAGCCACGGATGAGAAACCAAAAGAATCAGCCGAATCATCCAAGAAGGTCGATACGCCGACGGACAAAACAGGGCAAAAGTCGAGTAAAGAAAGCTCATGAAAACGTGGGATAGCGACAGAGTCCAGAACAAACTGATCAATAGACTCGAAAGGCAGGAAAAGCAACAGGCCTTTCAGAGAGATAGGCTTTTGAGGTTCAAATTGCCAGAGATCCACAAGAGACTGTCCCAGGCATTGCTTATCAAAAACATTATCGAGACCGAAAACTCTGCCGCCATTTCCGACCTTGTATTGACAGGGCTGAAAAAGGCCCTCAAGAGTTCCGAATTTGACTTAAAATACTTTGTCGCCCCTATACGTGATTTAGTTCCCAGGGCCAACCCCTTTGCACTCTACATGACTCAATATATCATGGAAGTCATCATTGATGATCCAGCCGTGATAGAGATCTACGGAACCGATCTCGAAATATATCATGTCGTCAACGAAGCTTTCAGCCAGATCAACATACAATTTGAGAGGGTTGAAAAGGAAGTTGCTGCACAGATAGCCCGGGACCAAAGCCTTAAGCCGGGATCAAGAGAGTATGAAATCGCCCTTGATCAGCTTATGCGCAAAAAATTGGGGGAACCTCTCAGTTAGGTCTTGCTCACTTGGGTGCATTGTCACTAGTGCGCCATCTCTTTATCCGCCCCTTGGATAACCCTTGGGTGCGGCCTCACATTCCTTGATACAGCCCCCTAGGGTACCTCACCGTTTTACTTGCATTTATCCCATTTCTATGTTTATAAAATGACTCGTCAAAACATGGCTGGATCGACTAAAGTGTTTTCCCTGGAACCTAACTTGTCTGAATTTTAAGAAAGGAGATGAAATGGCTATGGATTTTGTTCAGAATTTGAGAGAAAAACTCGCCGAGCTGCCGAAGGAACAACTATTAGATTTCATTGAAATACAGTTTAAAAATCTCTGGACCTTGCAGAACAATTATATGGCAAGGCTTGATGACAAGTTCGGCCATGAAGTCGCCCTGGATTTTGACAACGCATGCTTTGGAAGGATGTCGGAAGTCGGGGCCCGTCGCATTCAAAAGTTTTTGGGTTTAGGGGATGATATCCAATCGATCCTCACATGCCTTGAGTACTCTGTCCCGGAGCCTGGTTCAGAGGGCGAATGGACCCAGGTTGGGGAAAACAAGGCCCATTTCAAAGTCACCAAATGCAACATGCAGCACGCCAGGCTGAACAGGGGCGCTGAGGAATTGCCCTGCAAAGATGCCCTGATCGGCGTCATGGACAGGACCTTCAAGGCGATTAACCCCAAAAGCAGGATCACTCGAGCCATGGCCCCTCCTGACAAACACCCGGATGATCTCTGGTGTGAGCTTGAGTTTGAGATCGAAGAGGATAACAATTAACACTCAACCTTAGTTCCAACGCTATCGCATTTCCCAAATACACAAAGACATCAGGCACATAAAAGCATTATGCCACTTCAAGTGCCTGTAGGCAAAGCAGATTCGCTGAACGTGATATTTCCTGGTGTGTTAGATTCTTAAGAACGGATCAAATTTTAACAGCCCCCTTTATCTGTCTGGATTCTTTTTGGAACTCTCTTTTTCACGATTCTACAGGTAGGTTGTGGGGCAGGAGGTCGAATGATGGCGATTTCAAAACAGATTGAAGATCTAAAGGTAAAGGCCCTTACGTTTACAAAGGACTATATGGTTGACAAAACCACAGGCCAATTCGCCTTACTGACTTTTGAGCAGGGAACCAAGTTGTGTCTTGAGCGGGGAAGGTTGTTTACGGAGTCTTACAAGGAGACGGAAGGAGAGCATGAATCGATGAGGAAGGCCAAAGCTCTCTATAAGACCTTGGAAAACATGACGATCTATATACAGGATAATGAGTTGCTTGTAAGTAACTATGCTTCAGACCCAAGCTCCCTTTCGATTTATCCCGAGCTCAATGTGAGTCTTTTGGAAGATGGTGTCACTGGAAAGGGCTACATCAGCTTTGCACACATGGTCACTGAAGATGAGAAAGAAGAGCTGCTGGATATCTGTAGCTACTGGCGCGGAAAATCCCTTGATGACCGAGTAAGATCTATTCTGCCGGAGGAAGTCAAAGATTATGTTGATTTCAATGGACTGAACGAGGCCCAACGCTTTAGTCACGGTATTGGCGGTGCGGTCCAAAATATTGATCCCTTACTGAACATCGGCCTGAACGGGGTGATCGAACAAATAGATAACAGGCTCAATGAGCTGAAAGCAAGTGCCTCCGGTGTGGAGAATAAGGGTGATTATATCGATCAAGTCAACAATCTGGAAGCAATGAAGCTTGCCTGCAAAGCCGCGATCAGGTTTGGAGAAAGGTACTCCGAGCTTGCAAGGGATATGGCAAAGGTTGAAAAGGACCCACGACGGAAAAAACAATTGGAGAAGATAGCAGATACCTGTTCCAGGGTTCCGGGAAACCCTGCGACGTGCCTCCACGAAGCGCTCCAGTCATGGCTTTTCTCTCACTATGTTAACCGCTTGATTGAACATCATGGACAGAGTTGTGGGTATCGCTTCGACCTGCTTTTCAATCCATTTTATCAAAAGGACCTGGATGAAGGAAGGATTGCGAGAGAAGAGGCGCTGGAACTGGTGGAGGCATTGTTCATCAAGATACATGAGATGGCCCACTACGAGACCCGTGAGGGTCATGGCGCTGAAGCGGGAGGAAAACTCTTCCAGAATATTGTGATCGGCGGCGTCACGCCTGAAGGAGAGGATGCCTCCAATGAGTTTACCCTCCTATTGCTGGATGCAGCGATGGAGTTGAGACTTCCTGAAACAAATCTTGCCTTGAGATACCATCCCACCCTGAATTCGGAAGTGATTTCAAAGACGATCGATTGTCTCAGGTCGGGGATTGGTTATCCTTCCATATTCAATGATTCCGCTATTATCCCTATGTTACTCGCAAGAAACATCCCCTTAGAAGATACACGCAACTACAGCATTCCCGGTTGCGTCCCCTGGCAACTTATCGGGAAAAGTCTGAAGACGAATATGCCGAATGCAGGGGTCATCAGCACCGGCAAATGCCTGGAACTTGCCTTGAATCAAGGCAAAGACCCTAAGACAGGAAAGCAGATGGGTGCTCAGACGCCTGATCCGCTGACATTTGAGTCTGCCGAAGATGTCATGGAGGCCTACCTTTCACAACTCGGGTTCGTTGCCCAAAAAATAGCCACAATTGCCGATATTGCAGAGGCCGTTTACAGCCGTTACTGCCCTCGTCCGTTTTTGTCTGCCTTGGTAGACGGTTGCATCGAGAACGGAAAGGACTGCACTGCCTGGCAGGAATACCCTGATCCCAACATCATTATAACCAGCCCTATTGATGTGGCGGATTCCATTGCTGCAATGAAAAAGGTTGTCTTTGAAGAAAATCAGGCGACCCTGGAAGATTTACTGAATGCC
>JAXHUM010000112.1:0-3714 GCA_034189325.1 Thermodesulfobacteriota bacterium | reverse complement strand
TTATAAACGTATACTCCGACATACTTTGTCTAACTTAATAACTTCACAATATGTATGCTATCAGGCCTATAGGATAAATACAAATTGAAACAGATTCCACCAAAAATAAGCGCTCATTACCAGGACCATTTGAATCATAAGGCCATCCCGGAAAGGGAATTCTTGAACTACAAAAAATGGTTAAGATATTATTTGGATTTTTGCTTTAAATATAACCACAATCATTTAAACAAAACAAATATTGATTTATTTATAGAAAAGCTAAAAGAAAAAGGCCAAAAAGATCAACAACAAAAACAAGCCTTTCATGCTGTATCTTTATATTATGAATTAGGATTAATTGATGATGGCAAGGATGGGTTATTAGAGAATAAAGATGAAGAATTATCAATTAAAAAAGAAAACAACTTGAAAGGATCAGGCGCTGATTGGGTTCCGGCTTATGATCAGTTAAAAGCTGAAATTTCATTGAGACATTATTCGCCTAAAACCTTACGGTCATATAGCGGCTGGATCAGGCGGTTTCAGGATTATACCCGGAGCAAGGATACCCGGTTATTGACTTCTGTGGATGTTAAGGATTACCTGACATTTTTGGCAGTAAAGAGCAAAGTGTCGGCATCCTCCCAAAATCAGGCCTTTCATGCCCTGCTGTTTTTTTACCGGCATGTCCTTAAAAAGGATTTTGGAGACCAGAAAGAGGTGCCCAGGGCCAAAAGGAAGCCCCATATCCCTGTTGTCCTGTCACGTGAAGAGGTTGATAGGATTATTGAAAAGCTCCGCTATCCTTATTCTTTGGTCGTGAAGCTTTTATACGGCTGCGGATTGAGGCTGTTTGAGTGTTTAAACCTGAGAGTGGGTTCTTTTAATTTTGATACAGGGATTTTGACGGTTCATGACGGAAAGGGTCAAAAAGACAGGACGGTTCCCTTGCCTGAAAAGATCCTTCCTGAAATCAAGCTGCACCTTGAATCGGTTATGGATCTACATGAGGAGGACCTCAAGGCTGGATACGACGGAGTTTTTTTACCTGCGGCGCTGGAGGAAAAGTATAAAAACGCGGCCAGGGAATGGGTCTGGCAATGGTTTTTCCCGGCTAAAACCTTAACCCTGGTTCCCGAGACAAGGGAATTGAGAAGGTCCCATCTGCATGAAAGTCATGTGCAAAAGGCCATAAGAAGCGCGGTGAAGAGATCAAAGATAGCAAAGCGTGCCACGGCTCATACCTTTCGCCACAGTTTTGCGAGTCATCTGTTGCAGGCCAACTTTGACATTCGCACGATTCAGGAATTAATGGGGCACAGCGATGTCAGAACGACCATGATTTATACCCACACCATCAGAAGCCGGACCAAAAAGGAGGCCATCAGCCCGCTCGATTTCTAAGACAGCCAAGAAGGAACCGGTCTCTCAGTAATCTTCCTTCAGACATCCTTGGTGGGCAGACCTGCCTGCCGCGAGGCGAGGCGCAGGCAAGCAACGATAGAGTTCGACCACGGGCTGTTACAAGCGTTTGCCAAAAGAGGACCGTCTGGACCACTGGATCGCGGTGGAAATGGGGTTATGGACCACAATTCGGGCTTGGAGATTGGACGCGACGATCAAATCATGGTGACAATTTCTATCAAATCCTTTTGTCAGTGGGCCCTTTTCACTTTTTTCGAAATATTCAAAGGGCTCGTGGCCTGTGCCCCCGCGTGCCCGGGAGCCCCAATAACCGAGGTGACGAATAATGCCCTTAGATGAACTTCTGCCAAAGGCCCTGAAGCTTTACCCTAAGAAAGAGGCCGTGGTTTGCGGCGATCTCAGGATGAATTACCTCGATTTTGCCGGACGGGTCTGGAGGCTCTGCCAAGGATTGATCCGTCTGGGACTCCGGCGGAATGATCGGATTGCTATCCTCCTTGAGAATTGTCACGAATTCCTGGAAGCCTACTTTGCCGCCGCCCATCTGGGAGCGATCCTCGTCCCTCTCAATATCAGGCTCTCGACAAAAGAGCTTTCCATGATACTCAATGACAGTCGAACACGTATTCTAATAGCTCAGGGGATCTTTCATGATAGGCTTGAAAAAATCCCCGAATTGGTGCCATCCATAAAGGAGATCCTCTGGACGCGAAATGATCTCCATGAGCTGGGCCCCCATGATCTGGATTATGAGTCCTTTCTGGCAGGACAGACCGACAAACCGCCGCCCGAGGCATCGATTCAGGACGATGATGTGGCTCAACTGTATTACACCAGCGGCACAACGGGTCGCCCCAAGGGTGTTATTTTGACCCATAAGAATGTGAAGAGCCATGCCCTCGGGACCATAGCCGAGCTCCACCTCACCGACAAAGACAACTGGTTTCACGTGGCCCCGCTCTTCCACCTGGCCGACGCCTGGGCCACTTTTGCCATCACCTGGGTAGGCGGCAAACACATCCTTGTCCCCACCTTTGAGCCGATCGAGGTTCTAAGCTTGATCCAAGAAGAGAGGGTAACCCTCTCCAACCTGATCCCCACAATGCTCAACATGATGGTGAACCATCCCGGGGTCGACCGTTTTGACTTCAGTAGCCTGAGGGTCCTTTTGAGCGGGGGCGCACCGATTGCCCCGGAGACTGTGCGAACCCTCATTCAAGTCTTCAAGTGCGACTATATTCAGACCTACGGAATGACGGAAACGAGCCCCTATCTCACCCTCTCCTTACTCAAACACCCCCTTCGTGACCTTTCTCCTGAAAAGCAGCTTGAATATAAGGCAAAGACGGGTCGCGAATTCTTGAATGTGCGCCTCCGGGTCGTAGATAATTCTGGGAATGAGGTGGCCAGAAACAACCAGGAAGTCGGAGAGATCATTGTCAAGGGGGACACCGTGACTCCAGGGTATTGGAATCTACCTGAAGAAACCGAAAAGGCCGTTCGCGAAGGCTGGCTTTATACGGGGGATCTGGCCGTTGTGGATGAAGAGGAGTATATAACCATTGTTGATCGGAAAAAGGACATGATTATTACGGGTGGCGAAAACGTCTATTCCACTGAGGTGGAAAACGTCCTTTACACCCATCCGGATATACTGGAGGCGGCCGTCATCGGAGTGCCGGACATCCACTGGGGAGAGGCTGTGAAGGCCTGCGTGGTATTGAAAGAGAGGAGTGAAGTCACTGAGGAGGAGATTATCTCGTTCTGTAGAAAGGGCTTGGCCGGCTATAAGACACCCAAGAGCGTGGAGTTTCTTGAGGAACTCCCCAAAACAGGGTCCGGTAAGATCTATAAAAGAGGCCTGCGAGATCCCTATCCCCTTAGTCGACCCTGAAAAGACCCTCGTCAAACTCGTAAAGTAAAGTAATAAAGGGGGACGCTCTTAAACAACTAACTAAATTTCACTCCATCAGCTAATAAGCTGATATTTGTTATCACGGGCAATGGTTTCTCCCCTCTCGACAGTGTAACCAATCCCAGGGATACTCATTTCTAACTCTCGCGCCAAATCTGCCAGCGACATACCCAGCTCTCTAACAGCCCAAAAGCAAAGAAGACTCCTTGCTTTACATCGGAAACAATGCCGGCACGCAAAGGATTGAGATGAGTATACCGGACCAACTCCATCAATATTACTAACGATCCTTGAACTCTATGCCCTTATCGTCAATGAGTTCCAGCAAGACGCCGTTCATCTTTTTGGGGTGAACAAAAGCATATTCACAATCCTGAAACGGTCGGGGGCCT
>JAXHUM010000111.1:0-32708 GCA_034189325.1 Thermodesulfobacteriota bacterium | reverse complement strand
GTCTCCTCCTCAAAACCGGGCGCAAAATCTTTGCCCTGATCGCCGACATCCCGTTGAGAAAGGCTTCCTGCTTTGTGACGAAGAGACAGATTCAGGCCCTGGCTTTTACCCTCCGCCCTAAAGGAGCCCCTGGCCAACCTGAGCGCGCCCATAGGCGTGACCACTATGGCGGATCGATTTTGCGCGGGACAGAAATGTTCGCAGTACCCGCACCCTGCACACCTCTCCTCCCTCACCTGGGGAACAGGGACTTTGTTCCCAGGTTCTTTCTTGAATTCCACTGCCTTGTAGGGACAGACCTCATCGCATACCATGCAGCTTTTCTGTTGCTCCCACGCAAGACATTTGCTGCGGATAACCATTGCCGTGCCTGTCTTGGCCCATACACGTTCATCCGGCGATAGGACCCGTATCGCATGGGTGGGACATACCTCAGAGCAGATACGGCAGTCCGGGCTACAGTATCTGCGCCTCAAGTTCAGGCTGGGGCTGAATAGGCCTATGAATCCGGCATCGAGCCATATCGGCTGAAGGGTATTTGTAGGACAGGCGGCCATACACTCGCCGCAACGAGTGCATCTGGCCAAAAAATCGATCTCAGGCAGGGCGCCAGGAGGTCTGATCAGTCCCTGGGGGTTTACCCGTCCCGGCCCCGGCTTGCCGTGAGGTGAACTCAATCCGGTGAGACCTGCAGTGGCCGTCACAGCGCCGAATATACCTGAAAAAAGACATTGACGCCGGGTAAAAGAGAATGGACGCTTTTCAAACAGGAATCCCTTTTTCACGCTACCAAAGGAAACGGCATTTTCAGGGCAAACATTTTCACAAACCCGACATACAATACACTCTTCGTGAAGCGTAACACGAGGGTCTTCAACGGTGATCGCGTTCATGGGACAGGAACGGATGCACCCCCCGCAGTCGATGCACGCATCGGATACACGCCGGCGTATCAGGGGCTTTTTTGACGCGAGAGCCATGAGGGCCCCGGAGGGACAGAAATTCCGACACCAGAAGCGGGGTGAAACCTTAGCCAAAAGAAAAAGGGCCGCGAAAAAGACCACAACAAACATCTGGGTGGCAAACCGCGGCGTAGCGATCTCCACGAGGACAACCGCGTCCATATCCAGCCATTCCGCCAGGGGCTGGATGAGATAGAGTGTCTCATTGGAAAGGAAAGCAAGAACAGGATGCAGAAAAAGGCCATAAAACCGGGTTATGAGGGAAAGGGGGACAGCCACGAATACAAAGGATATCCCAAGTAAGGCTGCCCCTGATAGAAAGAAGAGGATCGAATATTTTAAGTAACGAAACCTCCCGGGGTCCGACTGTTTCTTGTCCGGAGGACCAAAGAGCTTGTCAGATCCGTCAAGGGTTGTCCCCATGGGGCAAAAATAGCCGCAAAAGATTCGTCCGCAAAAGAGCGTCATCAGAAGCACGATCAATGCCGGGACAAAGGCGGCCATCCATATTCCGGCGCTTATGCCCGTAAGAATAACCAGGGCAGGGTCCAGGAGTAAGAAAAGATCCAGAGAAGAGGGAGACCCGGTTGAGGACACCGCCAGCGAGAGCAATGTGAGAAAAAGGAGGAGGCTGATGATCTGTATGACCCGCCGGAAGACGATCATAAATCAAAGGCCTTGACATTCAAGTTTTCCACATCCATACGTCCCAATCCCCGCTCATGGGCCTCACGGATATGGCGCACCTGTCTTGGCTTAAATTTCCTGCCGTACCATTCAAAAGCGGAGACGGCGTATGCATCGGCGGCGACCATGTCTTTTGAGGCGATAATGGTATTTTTTTTGAGCACCTTCCCCGGTCCGTGGGGGCCGTTCGTGGATAGGACCCGGGTGCCGTCGATGACGGTCAGATCAGCCTTGAGCACCGTGCAAAGATCCACGATGGATGTATTGAGATCATATTGCCTGTGCATGATTCCACGATCGTAAATAAGCCCCATCATCCCTTTCAGAGAGAGGCTCACACCTGTTGAAGAATGGGACTTTGCCACCGGGACGGCGATAAGAACGTCACTCTTTAGGACCTCCTTCATAATATCGGTGTTTTTCATGCTCACTCCCCGGGTTATATCCACAGGCTCATATGATCTACCGTCGCTCAGGGCAAAGACCATGTCTTCGCCGACTAAGCGGCAGGCCTTTTGAATACCCGATCTTTCCAGGCAAAGCTCCTCCCGGTTAAGGGTATGGTCCAGGACGAATATCTTCCCCGCGCCGGCCTCCTGGCACATGGCTGCCATCTCGCGAACCACCCCAGGGTGGGTGTTCGAGGCCCTTTCGGGAGGAGTGGCGAAGCTCATGTTAGGTTTGATCACCACACGATCACCCTTCTTTACGAACCGTTCGATCCCGCCTAAAAGACCCACAGCAGCCCGGGTCGCGGCCCCTGGAGCTCCTTTGACTACCGCAATGTCGGGGACCTGGGATGCAATCAGCTTTTTCGGCATCAGAATCCCGGATCCCCCGGCCAGAACCCAAAGGATACCGTGGAATTGGCACCTGAGAAATTCCCTTCGATTCATCTTTAGGCCACCCCTATTCCGAATGATTCCCAATCTCTTCGTCTACCAAATGAATATTATTGATAGAATGTCAAGCAAAAAGCTTGTCTGATATGTCATTCCTGTCTCCTCGATCCATGAAGCCACGGATTCTCCATAAAAAACATTCGCAAAGACAGATATCGCTTGATCGGCTGGGCATTCTTAAAATATAATTTATTTTGGCATAAAAATTGCGGGAGAAATAATCTATGAAATACGAAGAAATGATTGGTTTTATCGGCGCCGGGAATATGGCGGCGGCACTTATAAGAGGGCTACTGGAAAGCGGGCAGTACAGCCAAGATCAACTGACAGCCTCCGACGTGCATAAGCCCTCTTTGAAAAACCTGGGAGAGAGGTTCGAAATTAAGACCTGCTCCTCCAATATTGAACTTGTAAAGCAATGTTCCACGGTCCTACTTTGTGTAAAGCCTCAGAACATTAGGGAGGTTCTGGAGGAAGTCAGAGAAGGTTTGGGAGAGGATCACCTGGTTATTTCCATCGCTGCCGGTATTCCTCGGAAAGTGATTCACCAGGCCATTGGATCTTCAGTGCCCGTTATTCGGGTGATGCCGAACACGCCGGCCTTGGTCCTTAAGGGTGCGAGCGCTCTCGCAGGAGGCCCGGGCGTAACGGCCGAACATATGGAAATCGCGGTTAAAATCTTCGGTGCAGTTGGAGAGACCGTAGAGGTGGAAGAGTCGGCAATGGACGGGGTCACCGCCTTGTCTGGAAGTGGGCCAGGATATATCTTTAAGATTATGGAACACATGGTGAAAGCAGCCGCTACCATCGGTCTGGATGAGATGACATCGAAGACCTTGGTGGTTCAGACTTTTCTGGGAGCCTCCTATCTGGCAAAGGAGTCAACTCTCTCTCTTTCTCAGTTGCGAGAAATGGTGACATCTCCCGGCGGGACGACAGCGGCCGGTTTAGACTCTTTTGATAAGATGGGATTGGAAGAGACTATCCTGAAAGCGCTGGGGGCGGCATACGCAAGGTCTGTGGAATTGGGAAAGGCGATCTGAAGAGAGGATCCCTACAATCTGTATTGAGGTGAAAAAATGACCGTGGAACTCAGTAGAGTTTTGGTTGTTGATGATGATCATACTACTCGAAAACTCTATACAAAGATCCTGAAGGAAATTCCTGGCATTGAGGTTGTAGCGGCCAAAGATGGGAAAGAGGCCCTTAAACTGATCAAAAAATCATCGCCGGATATAGTCGTGAGTGATCTCATCATGCCCGAAATGGACGGTCGTGAGCTTTTCAAGGAACTCAAGAAAGATCCCCATTCAAACATGTCCGAGATCTACCTCATTATGGTGAGCGCCCAAAAATCCAAAGAGGAGAAGATCAGGTGCATGAGAGATGGTGCGGATGACTACCTGACCAAACCGGTCGATCCCGACGAACTCCTGGCAAGGGTTAAGGTGGGCCTGAGAATCTCTTCAAAACTGAAAAAAATCGAGCTTGAGGCTAAAAGGACATTTGATGAGATCGACGTGCTGTTGATTCAGGATGGTGGATGCGCTCCAGGGTATAACCCTGTCACCGCTTTTATCACACATCATCTAGAGGCGATTGGGCGGAGCGTATATGCCACTCGAGAGGGCTTCAAATCGCTTATCTCGGGCAAGGACAGTGATTTTCTCCGGCTGGTATATGATCCGAAGCTATTTAAGAAACTGGACCATATCCCGGGAGTCTTCCACGCGGCACCCTTGTCGGAGTGGCGCGGGGCCCAGCTCCGGTCAGAGAGATTCCAGGATTTCATCAAAGAGTCTATTCAGAAAAAGGCCGCGGATGTCGTAGAAAGGAAAAAAGTGAAGGGAATCATAGCCATCGGCGGAAACGGCACTTTTAAGGGCATAAGATCTTTATGCGACTTTCTCCCGACATCAATACAGGTCTTTTTTGTGCCGGTCACAATAGACAGTGATATCGCCGGAACGGAATGCATCGGTCAGAACACAGGGATCGAAATGGGTTCTGAAAAGATCCGATGCTACATGGCGGACGCCCGAACCCACAAGAGGACATATATTGTTGAGATGATGGGCGCAAGCAGCGGCTTTCATGCCCTCCATTCCTGCTTGGGTTCCCGTGCCCACCTGGCTGTGTTACCGAACAGTCAGATTGATCACAAAAAGATTGTAGAGGCGCTGAACGAGCGAGAAGAATGTGTCATTGTTGTGGCAGAGGGTTACAAAAAGGAAGAAAGAGAAAAAATGGACGGTAAAATCAATGCCGCCGAGTACTTTTATGGTGAATTGATTAAAACCGGCATACCAATAGAGAGAAAGATCGTCTGTGAGCCATTTTCAAGGGATATCAGGGGGGCCGCCCCGAATAACCAGGACATTACACTGGCCCAACGAATGGCCTATAATGTCGCAGAATATCTTCGAGCAGGGACTTCAAGACTCATGCCTGCTGTCAGGTCCGGCAAAGAATACGCTATCCCTTTTAACGAGATACAAACGGACAACATGGTCGAAGAGGACCTCCTGGTACTCTCCAACCGCCTCACGAGGGATTCGTGACACACCATGGGGCAAGGGGGGACTTTTTCGGCTTGACTGACGTATAGAGGTCATGACGAGGAGGGGAGAATATGGTGGAGGATAAACGCCGGTTTACACGCATTCCTTTTACCGTGAAATCGGAAATAAGGGCGAACAACGTACTTTACTGCGTAGAAGAATTCACCAACTTGAGCGTTGGTGGTTGCCTCGTGCCTATTACGGCACAGCTTGATCCCGGAACAGAGTGTCAAGTGGAAGTCCTTTTGAGTGGAGTAAGCAGCGAACTAACACTCAGGGTCGAAGGGGAAGTCGTTCGATCCCAACCCGAGGAGGTGGCTATTCGGTTTACACGGATTGATCCGGACAGCCTTTTTCACCTCCAGAATATCATACGGTACAATGCCCAGGATCCGGACAAGATAGAGGCGGAGATCCAAGAGCATCCTGGGATTGTGTAAGCGCTCCAGAAGCAAGTGGATGATCCATTAGACTTTTCTTCTGCAGGGTTACCTGGAGGGGGAATGATTTTTCTTCGATCCCCATCCTGGAGATAGGCCATCTCCGAAAGGAACCATGAGACATGGGGAAGGAGCGATGAAAGGACCGAGAATACAAAAGGGAAACACGAATTAAGGGGGTTTTAGCCACCCACAGACCGAGGGAGCGATGGCGGCGAAATTAGTCTACAACATAGCTGAAGAGGAAACCTATCACGATGGGCATATGATTTTCAGGGAGGGGAATTCAGGAGACTGGATCTATGTTGTTCTGTCTGGATCAGTGGAAGTTTTTAAGGAGTCCAACGGGCAAAAGCATATCTTAGAGATATTGCAGACGGGCGACTTGCTTGGGGTGATTGAGTTTTTTACAGGGTCAAAACGAATTGCATCTGCCCGCGCTATCGGTGAGACGACCATGGGTATCATCGACCGAGACTTCCTTGAAAAAGAGTATAACCAGCTTTCAGGACAGTTCAGAAGTATCGTACAGACGATCACCCTAAGATATAAAGGGCAGATCGAAAGGAGATATGGCCTGACCAGACGAAATGACCCTCGGTATTCGAGGTCCCTGTCACTCTCCTTTAGGGATCGCCAGTCTTTTATCAGGGCCTACACCGGCAATATCAGTGGCGGAGGCCTTTTCATCAAGACAGAGCAACCTCTGGATGAAGGCTGTCAGTTCAGGCTAAAACTGCAACTCCCAGGGGTCTCCGATCCCCTCAGAATCCTATCCGAGGTTGTTTGGAATCGAAAACCAAAAGGAGGTCAAGAGGATATGCTGGCGGGAATGGGGGTCAAGTTCTGCGAGATTTCAGCGGCGGATCGCAGACTTCTCCTCCAATACCTGGGGGCGGGCGATCAGGAAGAGTAGCCTATTTTCACTCCTTAGGCCTCCGGGTTCCCTCACGGGCCAGGTCTAGGGCCCGCTGGACTCCCAGGGTGGGAACAATATCACATCCCTTTGCAAGCCGGATGTGCCAGTCCTTGGTGTTCTTCGCGATTTCAATCCAGAAGTGCTGGATCAATGACTCCTCAACAACCATGGCCCTGACCATTGCCTTTTCACGCCTTGGATCAAAGAGGAATTCCTTGAACTCAATTGTAATATCGCCCCTGGCATTTGTGGGGTTAAAACGTTCCGGGTCAAAATGTTCGACATCGTAAGCAATCAAGCTCCTATCCTCCTTAATGGGTGTTTCGTAATGCCCCTGTTTTGACAATCTCAACTCGAAGAAACGCTGCTGCCCCAATTGCCTCCACTTTTTCTCGTATTTTGTCTCAAATCTTGGGGGAATAATCTGTGAGCGCGCCTCAAAACCGGACCGTGAAACCTGCGATAGTATCCAATTGAAATAATCCTCATGATCCGTCACAATAACTATTCGACCTTCCTCCTTGAGCCGACTGTTGAGGACTCTTAAGAAATCGCGGGAGAAAAGTCTGTGTTTTTCATGCCTTTTTTTGGGCCAGGGAGAGGGGAAAAGCGAATAAACAGAGTCAACCGATTTTTGAGGGAAAAGCCTATCAAAGGCGATGCGGGCATCTGAATTGATGACCTTCACATTTTTTAATCTCTCCATAGCTATCTTGCGAAGGCCCCTCCTTGTTGTCACCCATCCCCATTCGACCCCTACGAAGTTTTCCCCAGGGTTTCTCGAGGCTTCTCGGACCAAGAAATCACCGAGGCCGAAACCGATTTCAACGACCAGACGTCCTGAACGGCCAAACTTCTCTTCCCATTCAATGGGATGCTTTTCCCTTTTCCAGTGAACAAGAGGGGTGAGCGAAAGATAGTGGGGGACCCTGTTCTTTTTCATGTCTCTTTTCATGATTGCGGAAGAATAAACCATACCAAAGCCTTGAGCGCATTTCTATCGGAAGTTTAACTCGAAGAGCGACTTCTCATGTGAGTAGGGGATAATACGGTATCCAAGACCGGACAATCAAGGGAAAATCAGGTGGTGTACGGGAAGGTCCCCCGTAAAGAGGAACGAATCATCGACGTTACAACACGTTGGAAGGTGTGACGATCTTAGTTCTTACTCATAAGATAGGTTACCATCTTCTCCAGACCATCGATTGTCAATTCGTACATGGGAAAAATATCACGAATAACGTTGATCGTTCGGGTATAGGGCCATTCTTTCATCATCTTGGGGTTCAACCAAACCGATCGATGAAAATTATCAGCAATGAATTGGAGTCTCGAGAGGCTGGCCTTTCCCGACCTCTCCTCAATATGGATGGACCCGTCCGTAGCCATTAACTCATAGGGAGCCATGCTCGCGTCTCCGACAATAATAACACGAGTTTCCGGGTCAAGTCGTGTCATCTCCTCGACTCTAAAGGGTTTTCTCAGCCTTGGAGGATCCTCCCACATGATATCATAGATGGTATTGTGGAAAAAGAAGGTCCTCAGTTCCTTAAACTGGGCTCTGGCATAGTTGAACATGGTCTGGACGACTTCAACATAGGGGTCCATTGACCAGCCCCCATTGTCTATAGCCAAGATCACTTTCAGCCTGTCTCTCAGGCTCTTGTCGAAGATAATTTCTATCTCCCCCCCATTCTTCATGGTCTGATAAATCGTCTCATCGATATTGAGTTCATCCCTTGGCCCATAAGGCAACATGTTTTTCAACCGCTTCATGGCCTCTCCAATCTGCGCCTGCGTCAGCGGGCCCTCCTGGGAATAATCCCGATATCTTCTATCCATGGCGACCTTGACGGCCGACTTGTTTCTCGAAACCCCACCGACCCTCATGCCTCCCGGATGGAACCCGGAGTGCCCGACAGGAGAGGTCCCTCCCGTGCCGATCCATTTGCTCCCCCCATGATGCTCTCCGTCCTGTTCTTTAAGTCGGTCGAGAAAATATTTGAGCAATTCATCAGGACTCAACTTTTCTATAGACTCTTCATCAATGCCAAGGGCGTCAGCGACGCTTTTCGGGTCTTTCAACCACTCTTCAAGCATAGCCCTGGCCACTTCCGACAGCTCAAACGCTTCCGGCTCCTTCAATTCAACCCCTTGAAAATGATGGGCAAACGCCTGATCATAGAGATCAAAATATCTTTCGCTCTTGACCAAGACGGAACGGGCGCAGGTATAAAAATCATCTATAGAGGTCACCAGCCCCATGCTCAGGGCCTTTTGGAGCCTTAAGAAAGAGGTGGGTGAAACAGGGATTCCCACTTTTTTCAGAAGGTAGAAAAAACTGGTAAACATGGCATGTCCCTCCGGCTTTTTCTAGAGCTTCATTCTTTCCGCGGCAGGTCTGGCAATGGTGTAGTCTGGGCTCTTTTTGAACAAAACACCGAGATAAGGAACTTCACCTTTGATGAGATCTTTGACATTGAAATCGGGGTCCGCCTTAAGGGCCCGAATCCAGTTTATCAACTCCCTGGTCGCCGGCTTTTTCTCTATGTTTTTGAAATCCCTCATTCGATAAAAGGCCTTAATGCTGTGCTCCAACAAATCTTTGCTGATGTCGGCAAAATGGACCTGGACGATCTGACTCATCATATCGGGCTCTGGAAACGCAATGTGATGAAAATTGCACCTTCCCAAAAATGGGTCGGAAAGGTCTTTCTTGGCATTTGAAGTGATAATGATCACAGGCCTCTTCTTAGCCTTCACGGTTTTGTCGACCTCAATGATATCAAATTCCATCTGGTCGAGGACATCCAGCATGTCATCCTGAAAATCGGTATCTGCTTTGTCGATTTCATCTATCAACAGGATCTGTCTTTCCTCGGAGGTAAAGGCCTGACCGATCTTTCCCATTTTGATGTATTCTTCAATATTGCTGACATCTCTTTGTGAATCTCCAAATCGGCTGTCATTCAAACGTGTTAAGGTGTCGTATTGATAGAGGGCGTCTATAAGTTTCATGCTCGATTTCACATTCAGTACGATAAGGCCCATACCTAAGGCCTCTGCAATAGCATGTGCCAGCATTGTCTTGCCGGTCCCTGGTTCTCCCTTGAGGAGTAAAGGCATTTCCAGGGCCATGGAGATGTTAACGATTTTTGCCAGTTCTTCGTCGAGGACGTATTTCGAGGCCCCTGCGAATTTATTGATGGATTGAGTCTCTCCGTTCATGTTTTTGCTCCTTGATAACAAGTGGGGGACGCAGCGATGAGTGAACAGTCTTAAATAGGCAATGAAACCGACGGATTCGTTAAAATCCTTATCAAGTTATCGATCCCAACAATCTATTGATTCTATTTCGTGTAACATCATAAATCTTCCCGACATTCTTGTCAAACTTGAAAAGCCTTTCACCGGAAGTGTCGAGGTTGATTTCCTCGGGCAGATAGGGTAGAAAATCTTATTTTGTTCCGGAAGGTTAAAGAGGCTCCGCAGGCAAACGGACATTTTTTTTATTCGCCGCACTAGACCGAGACTCGCTTCACTAGCTCACACATGGGGATCGTCCGAAAAGTGCGGTTGCTCTCACAGGGGGGCGTGAATTTTAAAAAGATGATAATTACAAATAAAGAGAATCTCTTAGAGAAATCGGTGATAGCTGTCATAGGAGGAGGTCCGGCCGGTTTGGCAGTTGGATTTTATGCCAAAAAGAACGATCTTCCATTTGTGATATATGAGACAGCTCACAGGGTAGGAGGAAACGCCAACACAATTCGCTGGGGGGATTTTTTGTTTGACACAGGTGCCCACCGTTTTCATGATCAGGATCCAAGCGTCACTCGGGAAATCAAGCAACTGATGGACGGCGAGCTGCAAAGGATTAACGCTCCCAGCCAGATATTCTTTAAAAACAGATACATCGATTTTCCCTTGTCGCCTCTGAATCTTTTTAAAAACCTTGGTTTTATGTCGATTCTTAAAGGGGGCTTGGATCTCGTCCGGTCTCGACTCTTCATGAAAAGCATTGATAAGAATTTTGAGCAGTACGCGGTTTTTAAGTATGGCCCCACAATCGCTCAGGACTTTCTGTTGGACTACTCCGAAAAGCTGTGGGGTCTTCAGTGTCATAGACTGTCTCACCATGTGGCGGGCAAACGAATTCATGGACTGGATCTTAAGACATTCGTTTTGGAATCATTCGGCAGGAACAAGGCTAAAACCGAGCATCTCGACGGGGCCTTTTATTATCCCACGAAAGGGGGGATAGATCGTATTGCTTCAAAATTGAAAGATTTCTGCGGCGACGATAACGTCAAAACCGGCCTTGAAATCACAAAGGTATTTCACGACGACAGTTCTATCCGTGCGATTGAGCTGAATCATGATGGCATTATCCAAACGGACCAGGTTGTCAATACAATATCCCTTTCCAAGTTTGTCCGCATGCTTGATCCGCCGCCACCTCAAGAGATCATTCGTTTAGCAGACAATTTGCGCTATCGGAGCATGGTGCTGGTAGCCCTGTTTCTCAATCTCGATTCGATTTCTCCCAATGCTTCGATTTATTTCCCTGACCCTTCCCTCCCATTCACGCGTATATATGAGCCGAAAAATCGCAACCCTTTGATGGCCCCGAAAGGAAAAACGTCCCTCATAGCTGAAATCCCTTGCTTCCTGAATGACAAAATGTGGACCGAGGAAGAAAACAGTCTGAAAGACCTGGTGTCGGATTCTTTGCTCCAAATGGGCTTCTTCAAAAGGAGGGATATCATAGATACGCAAATCTATCGGATCAGAGAGGCCTATCCCATACTTGAAGTGGATTACATGGAGAAAATCGATCGGATTATGAGATATCTGGATAGCTTCACCAACCTTGTGATGACCGGCAGGAACGGGAAGTTCCGATATATACATATCCATGATCTGGTCGGGGAAGGCCGCGAAATCATCCATGATTTCGCCGATCAAAGGCAGACCGTCTAGAGATGTGAACCGCCCATGAAAAAGGCCAAAAAGACCTGGATATATCATCTGATCGGGACATTCGCAGGCCTGGGAATCATTGCGGCCTTGGTCTTCAGTGTGGGATGGCAACACTTCTTAGAAGCGCTAAGAGATGTTTCCTTCACCCACGTCCTGCTTGCCCTTTTTATCTATGGTCTCTCCTGGTTACCGAGAACCCTCCGATTGAAATTCCTGGCGGTCTATTCGGGAACGCGTATCAGCTCACTCGATCTTTTCCGTGTGAACATCTCAGGATATGCCCTCAATACCATCCTCCCGGCCAAAATGGGCGACATTGCTTCTATAGGTTTTTTAAAGATGAAAGGGATGAGCTTCGGAAGAGCGGCGGCAGTGATCATACAAACGAGAATCCTTGACCTGGCCGCCATCTCCTTCCTGACCGCCCCCGTACTCCTGATAACCTTGGGGCGCTCTTCTCCCTCATGGATACTGGTTTCACTAATAGTCTGTACAACAATCGTTTTTGCGGCGGCAAGCCTGGCCCTGTTGGACAAAAACAAAATGATATCTTCCTTTCTAAAGAAGTTGTCCCAATACCCAGAGAACCGATTCCTTTTTTCAGCACTCACAAAGATAAGTCGCGCCTACAACGATTACCATGAGCTCGCCTCCAACAGAAGACTACTTGTCCCAACGCTGCTATTGTCTCTTTTCATCTGGATGTTGGAGGGTGCGACCTGCGTTGTCTTTCTGTCGGTCATGGAACACCGACTGACGGTGCTCCCTCCGGTTTTGGCCGTATTGGTGGCCAATATCGGAAAAAGCGTGCCGTCCACACCAGGTGGCGTGGGTATATATGAGACGGTTGCGGCAACTGTCCTTCTTCTCCAGGGTATTCCAATTGAAGCGGCTACAGCCGTCGGCATTCTGGATCACGCCACAAAGAAGCTCTTTAATCTGGCTATTGGACTCCCGTCCGCTGCCGCCATCGGGGGGAGTATTTTCACTGCCCGTGAAACCCCTCATTCTCTAGACCTCTAAAAGGGGCATCTGATCACCAAGGACAGTATTATGAATTCGATTTGGAAAGGGAACATTATAAACTGGACGATCTCTGTTGGTATCCTGATGATTGCCGGGATACTTCTCTTCATTTCAATCAAAGACCCTGCGATCATGAAGAGACTCTTTCTGGAGGGGTCTTATTTCATCATTCTCATCCTTGTCCTCCTCTGGGCTTACGCGATTTTCCGCCACATACAGAAGGAACCCTTTGGTCTTTTCAAGCTATTAAGTCAGAATATAGCAGGTATTGCCGCAGCGGCACTGTTGTCTACGCTGCTATTTGTCACTGTCAACCCATCATGTCGGGGTTTGAGAGACGAGGCCAACCCCCTGTCCACATCCAAGTCAATGCTTGAAAAAAGAGTCGATGTGATCACATCGGGTATTCACTCCGGCGGCAATTACTATGTGATCGGTCATAGGGTTCCCAAACGTCCCCTGCTGTTTCCGTTTATCACCCACATTGTCCATATTACATCGGGATATCGAATCGAGAATGCCTTTGTCGTCAACTTTATAGTCCTCAATCTCCTCCTTTTTTCAATTTTCGTCGTTCTCAAGCCCTACCTTGGTACGGCCTGGACCCTATCAGGATTAATTCTTGTCGCATCGCACCCGGCCTTTTCTTCGATGGTTGTTTCCGGCAGTATCCAGCCTCTCTACATATTATTTGTAGTGCTTTCCTTTATCTGCCTCAAACTCTATCTTGATAATCCCTCGGAGACTCGGTTTCAGCTTTTGTGGGTCCAGCTGATAATGCTGTCTCACACAAGGCCTGAATCTCCCATCTTTTTTATCGTAATTATGGGTCTTCTCCTGACCCTAAAGAAGATCAAGCTCTCCCATTTCAAGTCCCCCATTGTTTACTCCACGACCCCCCTTTTGGTTTTACCTCTTCTCTGGCAGAGGAGCCTTGCTAAAGGCCAGTACGGCCCGATGCAGCTCAGCACCTTTTTCGAAGGGCTGGCCGCAAACAGCTGGGAGGCGATCATTCACCTGTGCGACATCCACTTTCATTCCCCCTTTTCCGGGATTATCAATATAATAGGGATTGTCGGTCTTTTGTGGTTTGCCGTCCGGTTTGTCTCTTCTTCAAACTCCGCTTCAAAGGCATCAAAACATTTTGTAATGATCGGTCTTGCGTGCCTCCTTGTTGTGTGGATTATCATAGTCCAGTATCCGCAACATGAAAGCCTGTGGCATCCGATCCATTCTCCCATTCATGCTTTTGTCATGAGACACTACGCGCTTTTTTGTATGGTTTTTTCTCTTTGCTGTCTTCTCTTTCTGTTTAGAATTATCGGCTCGAACACATATGTGGGCCTTGCAACAGCCCTTGCCATTTTCATACTCCATCATCCGGCGGCCATGCAGGATGCTATGACCGATCACTGGAAAACCAATGAGTATTACTGGGTAAAACAAAATTTGGAGACGCAGCCAGACAACAAATTTCTCCTCATCATCAACAGGCCTGATATTTACACGCCCGAAGACTATAATGTCATCAACTTTCGCCATGCCAGCAGCAGGGCACCGTCACTTCTTGTGGATAATCTCTCCTACGATCGCATATATGTCCAACAACATATTAACAGAAAGTCCGGAGAACCTTCTCCCCCTACTCGTCTGCACAGTGCCTTCCGTTTGCAGACCCTGGCAGAATCAGAGGGATTCCGGGAATACAAATTCAGGTTTTCAGAAGTAGTCAATATGAGAAGAGATGAAAACTAATCCAATGGTCCGGGTCTATTCGGTTTGTCCCTCGAAATACCCTTGCTTCGCAACAAGCAAAGAGGGGGTGAGTGTGATTCGATTTCAGGACCAACAGTTCCGTCATACTTCAATCCTGTTGGTGCGCAAAGGGATCTTCCGACCGAAAATCGGGTAAAAAGGAACCGCTTACAGAAGAGTTCTTTTCCTGATCGTCGGGGAACTGTACAAAGAGGTGTTCAAAGCCCAGATCAGTGGCATGAGAATAGACCTGCTGGAATTCCTCCTCTAAAAGAGATCTGTTTAAGACATCGTCCTTCTGCTCTAAAACAGGATGATACTGTGACATAAGACTCAAGGGGAGGCCCGGGCCGAATTCGATAAACAGACTGGTCAATGCGTCTATGGAGTTTCCGACATTTCCGGGAAGGATCAAATGCCGTACCAGGACCCCCTGTGTAGCGGGACTCGAGGCTGAATTTGAAACCTCGAGAAAACCCTTCTGCCTGATCATTTCTGAAATTGCCTCAAGGGCTATGTGTGGATAATCGGGGCAACGGGAGAGTTGTCGTGCAAGCCGTGGGTCTGCGTACTTGAAGTCAGGGATGTATATCTCTGCGTAACTCTCACACACTCTCAGTAGATCCAGAGATTGGTATCCTGAAAGATTAAAAACCACTGGAAGTGTGATCTGATTTTTCCGCACAAGGCTCACAGCATCAAATATGTGGGGGAAGAAATGATCAGGTGTGATAAAGCTGATATTATGGACCTGATGGACATGAATCATGTTTTGAATTTTTCTGAAAAGGGTTGTGAGACTTGTGTCTGCTCCCACACCCTCCTGCGAAATCTGATAGTTTTGACAGTAGGAACATCGAAGAGAGCAACCGCTCAAAAACACGGTCCCCGCTCCTTTTGTACCGCTTATAGGGGGCTCTTCACCAAAATGGGGACCAACATAGGCAACTCTTAGACGGTCTGTTTCACCACAAAAACCGAGGTTGCCATTCCCCCCTTTCGTGAGCCTGTTGGCGCCGCAAGAACGGGGACAGAGACGGCAGTTTCTATAAAACTCACGCATGTCCATTCTTTTTGGGGGACCTTCGCCTGTCTGTATTCCCTCTTGTCTTCCAAAGAGATTTCTCAAAGACAGCTTCCCTTTCAGGATTATAGGACCATAAGTCCTTAACTGCATTCAATATTGACACATTACTCTTACTTTTTTAAAATATACTTTAATACGCATAAATCACATTCGATTGGAGTGGTCAATCCTTGAGTAGAGACAAAGATGTTTCGTACATACCCTACTACCCTGAGTACGCATCAGTCCCCGCTACTGTGCTTGCCAGACAAGAATTAGTCGATCTTTCAAATTTTAGGTTTTATCAGAGGGAGGTTCAAAATGGAAAAAGATTTTCATTATCATCTCATCTATTCCATTGTAAAAATGACGGAGTTCCATGATGCCGAAATTATTGCCTATGCGTCTCAGTTTGTTGATGACAACAACGAGGGCTTTTTTAGTATTGACGGCACCAAGACAAGCTTTCCTGAAAAAATTGAGGCTGGCGGCGGGCATTATTATCCCATTATGACCCAGTCACTCTCTCCCAGGTCTCTTGACACGTATGTGCAGAAATATGTCTACGTTCCGTTTCATTTCCTGCCTGGTGATAATAATATCGAAATCAATGGGAAAAAGAACAAGCTAAGCACAACTCCCAATTCGCAAAATGCCAAGACCCTGATGGGAAGTGCCCTCAACAGCGATAATCCGTACAGATTGGGTATTGCACTCCACACATATGCCGACACCTGGTCCCACCAGAATTTCACAGGCCTCCAGGAGGCATGGAACTCCGTCTATCCGTGGTACAACGTGTTCAAGTCGGTGGCGCCCAACATAGGTCATGCCGAGGCGGGGCATTTACCCGACGTTATATCAGATACGTGGACGGACCATCGCCTGAATAAAAAGATCAATAACCAGAACAGGGCCTTTGAGGCAACAGGTGAAATCTACAAGGCCCTCAGAGGGAAATCCAGATCAGGGCCCTTATGGAGCGAGGTCAAGAGGGACTACAGGACAATCATAAAAGCCCCCGGTTATGACAAAAGAATTGAGAGGATCAACAATTTCTTGCTCGATAACAACATGGGCTCTGTGCCGAAGTATTCTGAAAACACCTGGATCGACGAGGCCCTGGACAAGACAGACGAAAAGATCGTAATGAGGCCCGGTTTTGAGACGACCCATTGGTACAGGTTTCATCAGGCCGCTAAGGCCCAGTTCGCCCAGGTCTTGGATCTGACCAAGGAACTGTAATGTGCCCCACGAGCACGTCCCTTAGAGTTTAGGAGGTGGTTTTGTCATGCCGAGGATACTGTTCATTGGCCTCTTGGCGTTTTCTTTGCTGTCCTGTAACGGTCAAACGGAAAGAAAGGGACCCTCCTCTCCCGTATCGAAACTGTTACGACCATTCACCTTTGTCACATCCTGCGATCAGGATGATCCGCTCCTCAAGGAGATCCTCGAAGAGGATCTCAAAGGCCTCCAAAGCCCTTTGGAGCTGCTCTCTTTTTACACAAAAGCCCTCAATCGCGGGACCTCTCACGGA
The DNA here is from genome assembly GCA_034189325.1 of Thermodesulfobacteriota bacterium. Taxonomy (GTDB): domain Bacteria; phylum Desulfobacterota; class DSM-4660; order Desulfatiglandales; family Desulfatiglandaceae; genus JAXHUM01. The sequence continues at coordinate 15,870 of JAXHUM010000111.1, read as the reverse complement.
AAGATCGGCCATAAGCTGGACAAGCTCTTTTCCTGCGGCAGAATTCCCCAGGACATGAAGGGGTATTATCACGGTATCACCATCAGCCTAAAGACAGGTTTGGACATCTATTCGGTCCTGGAAGAGATCCGTGGGAAATTGGGGGTCGGCAAGGAGATTGATATTATACAGGTCCTATACGGAAGGGTCCTCTCCGATACCTCCCCGTGGGCGGGTAAGACTTTCAAGAGGGTGGAATCGGACGTCCTATCAGAGCTGAAAGGACGTCATCAAGAAAACAGAGGGCCCGCCTACCTGGGATTGAATTCCTTCAGAAAAGATCAGACCAACATCGTCAACAACGTTGCCAATTTTCTCCTTCCCATGATCATTGACATGAAGGCTGTTCCCAAGCCGGACAAAAAACAACGTTCATGGATTCAATCGACAGGCGGTTTTTTTATCGCCCAGCAATCGGGGTCGATTGACCCTGTGAATCCGGGGAAGGAGGTCCTGGCCCTCAACTATAGATGGGACGGTTTATCCAATCGGCTTCCCAACAGGCTCCTGATAGATGAGATCGTTGAGATAGCCGAAGGGCTTTTCCTCGGCAAGCTGTTTTACGCGACAGCTCCCCAACATCTCTTCGCTAAGTACGATCCGGACGTGAAGCAGGAGGACTACAAATACAGGGGCTTTGGTTATTTCATGCTCATGGACGACACATGGCTTCAAGAAAAGAACAGGCTCTTTCCAAAATCGGCCTATACCCTCGGCAACGACCTTCACGGAAAATACACCACCTTTTCTTTTATTGATTCTCATGAGGCCAAGGCCATCCAACGAAAGATGAATGACCATCCCACTATCCTTCATTATCTCCAGGACATCTACGAAGGCATACAAAAAGGGCCCGCCTCCAAAGACCTCTACTTCGATGAGTTGCACAAGATTTTCATGTGTGGGAAGAGACCGGATGGGATAAACGGCTTTTTTCACGGTGGAGTCCTCACCTTCAATAATGCCGGTCTCCTGAAAAAACTCGAACGAATTGTGCTGAACGACATCTATCCTGCGGTCAGACCTTTCTCTCCGTGGTCGGGAAAGACCTTTACCCTCACCACAGAGGAAAGACTGAAGAGGTACATAGGTGGTGATGCCCGCTACTACGAAGGTGTCAAACCAATCATCCTGGGGACAAATACCTACAGGAAAGAACTTGATCTTTCCCTTCCGGTCACCGCATTTGTCGAGCATCTCGACAAAATAGGAATGGTCGTTGAGTATCCCAATGAAGCAGAAAAGAGAAGAGAAATCCATGTGAAGAGCTTCTATTTCATTGCAGCAAATGGCACATCTTTTAACCCTGCTAACAGGGGAAAGGAAGTCCTCCAATTCAACTACAGATGGCCTGGGCTCCACACCATGCCTCCCGACCATCTCTGTTTTGACGAACTTGTGGAAATCGCCGAAGGGCTCTATTTGGGTCAATTGCTTTATTCCACCAGGCCCGACATTCCCTACGATCCGAAAACCGACCCTTCAGTGTATCAATACGAAAACTTCGGCTACTTTATGCTTATGGATGACGACTGGCGCGCGATCAAAGAATTCATCCTCTTTGACACGAGTGCATAGCACGGCCGTCACAGTCGGAAACCGGTGAATGGGAGACATTGACCGGCGGTACCCTAAAACATTTGAAAGGAGACTCCGAAATGGATGAATTAGTCAACTGGATCTCGCTTCGTCGATTGAGGGTGAAGAGGGAGCAAAAGAAGTTCCTCGATTGTATGGGGTCTGAATTTGCCGAGGAGTTCCTTCAGCTGCTCCTGAGGTTAATGAGTCTTTTTTTCGTCTTGAACCGCAATTTCAGAAGAAACATCCAGGATTTCAATGGGCGATACCTGTTCAAGAGCAGAGACAATAGGATCACAGTGGCGGCCGTGTTTAAAAACAAGAGACTCAAGGTCTACAAAAAGGAAATCGACAATACAAATGTGACCATAACCTTCAGGGATTCCAAGGCCCTGATGAATTACCTGCTTTCCCCTAAACCTGATATTCTTGGATCCCTCTTACGACAGGATGTGGTCATCAACGGGAACCTAAATTACGTCTATAAATTCGCGTACATGGCTAAACACCTCCAACTGATGGCCACTGGGAAAGCATAAGTTTTCACATAAAACAAGGGGGAGATCATGAGCACCGTGACATTGAAAGATATTAGGCTTCGGGATTACAGTCTTGAGGACCTGCCTCTCCTCAAGAGACTGAAGGAAGATCTCCTCAGTAGGAATGCCGAGGTCTGCATTGAGCGCGCCAAGTATGTGACGGAGTATCTGAAGGATCTGTCAACAGAGAATGAACCTATGGAAACCCGATACGCCAAGGCCCTGGCCCACTTCCTCGCCCACAAGGAGGCCCTCTTTTTCGATGACAGCCTGCTGGCAGGGACAACGACCTCAAAGCCTTTTGGGGCGCCGGTCTACCCGGAGTTGACGGGGATGACGATCTGGCCTGAGCTTGATACCATCAGCACGAGAGATAAGAACCCCCTGCTGCTCAACAAGGCGGAACATGAACTCCTCAACTTCGATATTTTCCCCTACTGGATGGAAAGAAACATTCTCGAATACACCAGGACAAAACAGCATAATCCCGAATGCATGAGGATCTTTGAACGCCTCGTGTTCTTTATCGCAAGCAAAGCGGGTTGTATTTCTCACACTGTACCCGATTACAAGGTGGCCCTTGAAAAGGGGTTGGAGTACCTTATAGGAGAGGCGGCGGTAAAAGAGGAAGAGATAAAAAAGGCCGCACACATAACGCTGGAAGCCAGAAAGCAGATCTTCTTTTATAGGGCTGTGCAAATCGCTTTAGAGGGCGCCATAGCCTATGGCAAAAACCTGAGCAAAACTGCAGCCGAACTCGCCGGAAAGGCACAGGACCCCCTTCAGAAAGAGAACTTCTCGAAGATGGCCGAAATATGCAAGCAGGTTCCCGCCAAACCGGCAAGGACCTTGAGAGAAGCTATCAATTCCCTCTGGATTATACAGGTCGCCATCCATGCAGAAAATATCAATATGGCCATGAGCCCTGGAAGGTTGGACCAAATCCTTTACAGATATTATGAAGAGGACAGACGAAAGGGTAGCATTGACATCAAAGAGGCATTGGAACTGGTGGGCTGTCTCTGGTTGAAACTGAACGACAACACGAATCTTGTCCCTGAGACGGCAGAGGAGTTGTTCGGCGGCGCCGGTACAGTGCCTGCCGTTACTGTAGGCGGGATTGATGAGAGGGGAGAGGATGCCGTTAACGACCTCACCTATATCATGCTCAAGGTCACGGAGATTTTAAAGACACGCGATCCCAGTCTCAACGCTCGCTATCACTACGAGAAGAACCCCGAAGAATATCGGGACAGAGTCGCGGAAGTTATCGTCAACACAAAGGCGGTTCCGGCAATTCATAATGACGTTGTAGACATCAAGGTCCTGGAGAACCAGGGTATCAGGACTGAACACGCAAGGGACTATGCGGTTATCGGATGTGTGGAGCTTGCTTCGGCAGGCCGGAGTTATGATGCCTCAAGCTCCATCATGTTGAACCTGGTCTCCGTCTTCGAATTGGCCATGAACAATGGCAAGAGACCCGTAACAGGAGATGAACAGATCGGGCCGAAAACCGGTGATCCATGTCAATTCCAAAGTTTTGAACAATTCTGGGAGGCTTACAAGAGGCAACTGGAGTGGCTCGTTGGGGAGGCAATCGAGTTAAACGAATATTTCGGCCGCACCTATCAGGAAATCCTCCCATCACCCCTGCTCTCGTCTTTTTTTGAAGGACCACTGCAACAGGGCACAGACCTGATTTTCGGCGGGGCCCTCTATAATTCCTCAGGCGCCACCCATATCGGATTCGCCGACACGGTCGATTCACTCAATGCCTTGGAAAAGGCCGTGTTTCAGACCAAAAAATGCACTTTCAAGCAGCTTATGCAAGCCCTGGAGGCGGATTTCAAGGGCCATGAAGAACTCCATGCCTACCTCCTCAACAAGACCCCCAAATACGGGACCGACGATCCCCTGGCAAAGAAAAACTCTCAGAACCTTATCCGCTTCTTGTACGATCTTTATCAGGGTTACACGAATTACCGGGGGGGAAAATATAGACCCGGCTATTGGACGATGACGAACCACGCTGGTCAGGGGAAGCTCTCAGGGGCCCTTCCAAACGGGAGAAAGGCGAACGAGGTCTTTGCAAGCGGCATTACACCTGTGTCCCAGGCAGCACGTGATCTCTCAACATGTCTCCAATCGGTCGGCGGGCTCGAAAGCAGTTGCATCCCCAGCGGGGAGGCCCTGAATCTGAAATATCCATACGTTAGAGGGAAGGAAGATCTGGAGAAATTCAGCCAGGCCATCGAGGCTTACGTCCGTTGCGGAGGTCTTCACATTCAGTTTAACATTATGTCCTATGAAGACCTTATCGATGCAAAGAGTCATCCCGAAAAGTACAAAGACCTCCTCGTAAGGGTCTCCGGCTACTCAGCCTATTTCAATGATCTGAATGAAGCGATGAAAGATGAGATTATCACAAGGACGGCCTATAATGTGGGCACAGGACAAGCGGCCCCATTTCCCGAGAATTATCGTTCCATGCTGGCCACTGAATAAAGCCCCCGTCCTGGTTGACATACAGCAGGTTTTTTCTTATATTCCCATGCTGGTTTGGGCAGGAAGGACCTCAGCGTTACTCCCCGGCCATTGCAAACCGGTATTCACATGCAGTCGGAAGCCCTTGTAAGCTCACAAAAAAAGGAGCAGGCCATAAAAACTATGGCTGGCTCCTTGTCGTTTGTGGTGGGCCTGGAAGGGATCGAACCCTCGACCAATTGATTAAGAGTCAACTGCTCTACCAGCTGAGCTACAGGCCCCTCTCCATGGCGCGCCCGGCAGGACTCGAACCTGCGACCTACGGGTTCGAAGCCCGGCGCTCTATCCAACTGAGCTACGGGCGCCCCTGGCAAGGTTGAAAATCTAACAGGGTTTTTTCGTCATGTCAACAGGGTTTTTCAAGCAAAATCGATAAAATCATTTTGAATTGCTTGACATACACAAACAAGTCTTATATATAAACGGTTTGTATTTTTATAATATGGGATAGTGGCTATGAAAACATTTGTTGCGAAAGAACAGGACATTACAAAAAAGTGGTATGTGGTTGACGCAAAGGACAAGGTCTTGGGGAGAATTGCCACCGAGATTGCTGTCCGTCTTAGAGGCAAACACAAGCCTATTTTTACCCCTCACGCCGATACGGGCGATTTTGTTGTGGTGATCAACGCCGACAAGCTGAAGTTGACCGGTAGAAAGTGGGATAACAAAATCTACTACCGTCACAGCGGCTACATTGGCGGATTAAAACAGATTACCGCCAAGAAACTACTCGAAAAGAGGCCTGAGGATATCTTGCGTTTTGCCGTCAGGGGAATGCTCCCTAAAAATTCGCTGGGTCGTCGTCAACTCAAGAAATTGAAAGTATATGCAGGCCCGGATCATCCACATCAGGCACAACAACCTGAAATTCTGGAGACATAGATGGCAGAGGAATTATTTTACGCCACAGGGAAAAGAAAAACAGCCAAGGCCAGGGTCTGGATGAAGCCAGGCAGTGGGAACATAACAATCAATAAAAAGCCAATGGAAAAATATGTTGACCGGCTATCGGATCGCATCATAATCTCCGATCCACTCGAACTGGTTGATATGCGAGACAGTTTTGACATTACCGTCAATGTCAGAGGAGGCGGCATCTTCGGTCAGGCCGCGGCTATCAGACACGGTATTGCCCAAGCCCTTGTGATGGCCGACCCTGAACTACGTAAGCCCCTTAAGAAAAAGGGTTTTTTGACCAGAGATCCGAGAATGAAAGAACGAAAGAAGTATGGTCAACCGGGTGCAAGGGCGAGGTTCCAGTATTCAAAGCGGTAATTGTTTTCTGCCTGAGACCTTGGGAAATCATCTTGTAAAGGGGGTTTTGATGGAACCCCCTTTTTTTTGTGAGATTTCATGGACCCGAAGAACATAAAACTGGTTCTTGCCTATGATGGAACCGGCTATCATGGGTGGCAGAGACAGACCAACGCGATCACCATTCAGGAAGTCATTGAAACAAAGATCGAGATGATCGTCGGCAACCCGGTGACCTTGATTTCTTCAGGCAGAACAGACGCCGGGGTCCATGCGCTTTGTCAGGTCTGCAATTTCATAACCACCTCCCACATCGATCCTCTCTCCCTAAAAAGGGCCCTCAATTCGCTTCTTCCAGAAGACATACTGGTCAAGGAGGCTGAGTATGTGGATCTTGAATTTCACGCAAGATACAGCGCCAAGAGCAAGATCTACGAATACAGGATATTGAATAGGAAGGAGCCTGATCCGTTTCTCCGCTATTACCTTTGGCATGTGCCGATGGATCTCAACACAAAGGAGATGACCCAGTGCCTCCCTCACATACTGGGCACTCGCGACTTTTCATCTTTCAGGTCTTCAGGGAGTGGGAATAGGAATCCCGTTCGAACGGTTATGAGGGCAGAACTGCTCAATGGAAGCGACGGCCTATTGCGCTTCATCATTGAGGCCGACGGCTTCCTGAGGCACATGGTTAGGAATATCGTCGGCACGTTCATTCATGTGGGCTTGGGGAAGGCAGGGTCTGAAGGATTTAGGAAGATCACTGAGTCAAGAGATCGGAATGCGGCAGGCATCAAGGCCCCTCCCCAGGGACTGTTTTTGATGAAAGTCCATTATCAGCCTTCCCGCTCCGGCCCCTCCAGGGAAGACCGCACTGTTTTGTGAATGCTCTTCCACACTTCATCAAAGGAATTGACCGATAATCTCCCCATCTCAATCAGTTTCACAACAATCTCTTTAGTTACCTTTGCAGCAAGTTTGTCTTCCTCTTTCATTTCAACGATCTCCTGTATCCTTCGGCTTCCCTCTTGCGCCCCCGGCTTGAAGCGATCTTTTCGACGAAGGCCCAATGTCTAAAATCTTTGTCTCCGTTCTATCCTAAAGACCCCCGCTGAATGGAAGAAGGCCCAACCGTTATCCAGCGAGGGTCGGAGTTAAGAAGAACCCTTGAAGCCCTCCTTAACTGGTAACTTTACCAGAGCAGGATCCAAAAATCAATCATCCCACACACCGGGGACCATGACGCTGCATTCAGGGCAAGAGCCTTCCCTGATCCTGTTGTGGGCTACAGTGAAACCGATTCGATCGATCAGGAGTGAGCCGCACTCATGGCAGAATGTCTTCTCCCCCTCGTCTCCGGGGAGGTTGCCTGTATAGACATATTTCAGGCCTGCCTCATAGCCGATACTCCTGGCCAACCGAATCCTTTCAGGTGGTGTGGATGAAATATGGGTGAGCTTGTAGGTCGGATGGAAGCGACTGATATGCCAGGGAATATCCGGATCCAACTGAGCGAGAAAACGGGAAAGATCCCTGAGTTCTTTTTCCGAATCGTTGAGACCGGGAATCAAGAGGGTTGTTACCTCCAGCCACACCCCCATCTCTTTCATGGTCTCCAGTGTCCTGAGGACCGGTCCCAGTTTGGCACCGCACTGTTTTTTGTAGAAATCCTCACTAAAGGCCTTGAGATCGATATTTGCGGCGTCAAGATAGGGATGCATCTCCTTAAGACACTCTTTGGTCATATACCCGTTGGATACAAATACGTTCTTGATTCCTTGAGAGGCTGCCATGACGGCCGTGTCCTTTGCCAGCTCAAAATAGATGGTAGGTTCGGTGTAAGTGTACGCAATAGTGGCAGAATGAGTTCTTAGGGCATCCTGGACGATTTCTTCCGGTCTTGTATCCTCCCCCATGATGCTGCCATGATCAACCGGCATCTGTGATATGTCGGCGTTTTGGCAAAACAGGCATTTCAGATTACAGCCCACAGTGGCGATGGAATAGGAGAGGCTTCCTGGCAAGAAATGAAAAAGCGGTTTTTTCTCTATGGGATCACAGTGTCCGGCAATAACTTTTCCATACACAAGGCTTACGAGTCTACCTGATCTGTTCTCACGGACATTGCAGATCCCTCTCTGACCCTCCCTGATAATACAGCGATGGTTGCACAACAGGCAACGCACCTTCTTGTCTTCCATTTCTTCAAAAAGATAGGCCTCTTTCATGGAAGTTAACCTCCGGAAGCTCTGGCCCTGATGAGGGACTGGCGTGACTTCTTAAGTTGAGCTTTAAGAGGAAGACCATTGGTCTTGACTCTGTATCGCATGGTTGCTGAAATTCCCAGGAACGATCCGAAGGGCGATCTGTTCTTGTATATAGATGCGTCTTCAAACTGATCAGAATCCTGAATAAAGGATGGGCGTAGAGTGATGCATCCCCAGGACATAGGGACGTGGCCATAGGCCACATTGAGGAGGTGTCTCAATTGCCACAGGTTAAAAAATCTCACTTGACTGAAAAGGGGATCCCCCAGATAGCCCTGTATCTTCTTCAAGAGGCCATTCCAGGAAAGGCTGTTTAACACGCCGATAAAAATCTTTCTATTGGCCACTCTTCCCGCCTCCCTCAGCGCCTTGAGAGGATTGTCAAGAAACTCAAGCGTATTGATAAGGACAACAAGGTCAAATTCATTGTCATCAAAGGGGAGGTCCTCTGCCATACCTCTTTTGAGGGAACATCGGTTCCCCAGACGCTCCCTGGCCCTTTCAATCATGTACTCGGAAGCGTCCAGGCCACTGACATCAAGCCCGAGTTTGCTGAGGGCAAGGAGATTGTTCCCCGTCCCACACCCAACATCCAGGACCCTTTCCATGGGTTTGGGTTTGAGAAGCGTCAAGACGAGCTGCTCTATAGACCTGTCAATAGCACGTCCCTGCTGTGAGCGATACCAGGACTCGTAAAGCCTGGCGATATTTCGATCAAAAACAAGTCCCATATGACATAACCTGATATTTCCGTCGAAGAGCCTCCTGACTTATAGGCCTGTTTTTCGTTTGACCGATTCCATTATACTTGACATTGCCTCACCCGCCTTGGACCGGATCACCAGGGTGGCCTCCCTGTCAATATGGGTTGGGGTAAGATTAATAATGATCAGTTTGGCCCCAGACTGAACAGCGTAGCTCGGCATGTAGGCAGCGGGGATAACGACGAGGGAGGAGCCTATAACAATAAAGAGATCAGAAGTATTCGAATGGAAGGTGGCCTGCCTCAAGACATTTTCAGGCAGTTGTTCGCCGAAGAAGACGCCGTCCGGCTTGAGAATCCCGTTGCAGACCTCGCAATCGGGTGGTTCTCCCTCTCTCTCAAGTCTGGCCTTGATCTCCGGAAAAGGGTAGCGCCTGTTGCAGGTAAGACAGACTACCCATTGCATATTCCCATGGAGTTCAAATACCTTGTCATCAGGAAGACCTGCCTTCTGATGGAGATTATCCACATTCTGAGTGATAACGCAATCGAGCTTTCCCATTTTATGAAGTTCAACAAGGGCATAATGCGCTGGATTGGGGTCCGCTTCCTTGGTTATGCCTGCCTCCTGAAATATACGCCAAGCGTTTTTTCTGGAAACCGGGTCTTTGACGAACCTCTGATAGGTCAACTCGTCAGGATCGTATTTGCTCCATACTCCCCCGGGGCTCCTGAAATCGGGAATGCCCGATTCAGTGCTCACTCCAGCGCCGGTAAAAACCACCACCCGCTCAGACTTCATAATTAAATCGGCCGCGTCTTCCGCCTGTTCCCCCATTCTTTTTGGAATCATCTTCGTTCCTCCTCCGAGATTCAATAGGCCAGAATCGTTGATGTGTCAATAGGCTTTCATACGGATCCGCTGGCCTATCAAGGCACCAGGCCCTTTTAGGCATCCTCGGCCGGACAGTTGATGCCCACCGAATCCTCACACCAGGGAGAGCTTTCGTCATCGGATCTTTTCAATGCATAGAAAAATGAGGACTCTATTTCCTGCTGAAGACCTTCAGCATGAATCCTTTTCATGGTCAGTACCCTCCGAAAGCCGTCAGGAGAAAGACCACGCCCAGGGCGATAAAGCCCCATCTCCAGAAATGACTCAAAAAAAGGCCCAGGAAGATAAGAAGGGCGCCCAGAATGATCCTGAAGATCCCCTCCGTCTTTGCCACATTCTTCTTGATAGCCATCACTGTCTCCCTTTTCCATCATCCGCTTAAACCTTACTTCTTTTTGAATTTGAGACGAATCGGGATATTCTCGATAGAGAAACGAGTCCGTAATTGATTCATCAGAAAGCGCTTGTAAGAAAAATGGATCATTGAGGGTCGATTGACGAAAAGCACAAAGGTGGGCGGCCGGATTGCAACCTGCGTTGCGTAAAAGAATTTTAGTCTTCCTCTGCTCCTTTCGCTTCCAGGGGGCGGATGCCTGACAATCATATCACGAATAGCTTTGTTGACGGCCGGGGTGCTGATTCTCCGGCAAAACTGCCCGTAGACAAGATCGATCTTCTCAAAGGCCTTCATGACCCGTTCGCCCGTCAGGGCGGATATGTTGATTCGAGGCACAAAATGGATAAACTGCAACTGTCTGTCAATGGCATTATCCATAGATCTCCTTTTTTCAGCGTCCCCCTTGATCAAATCCCATTTATTTACAGCCAAGACAAGGGCCCTTCCCTTTTCAAAGGCATACCCACAGATCCTGGCATCCTGTTCAGAGACCCCCCGCTCCGCATCAAGCATGATCAGGGCCACATGACAACGGTCCAGGCTTCTCAAGGCCTTGATCATTGACAGGTTGTCGATCTTGTCTTTCACCTTTGCCTTTCTCCGCATCCCGGCCGTGTCTATCAGGAGGTAGTGATTTCCCGAATAATCGAAAGGAGTGTCTACCGCATCACGGGTGGTGCCCGCCTCTTCACTCACCAAAAGCCTGTCCCTGCCCAAAATCCGATTGATCAAGGAAGACTTGCCCACATTAGGTCGTCCCACCACGGCCACCCTGATCCGGCCGTCATCCTCTTGTTCAAACTCATCTTGAGGAAAATCCTTGACGATCTCATCGACCAGGGAAGAAATACCATATCCATGGGCAGATGAAACAGGATAGAGGGTCTCGACGCCCAACCCATAGAACTCTGATGCCAGATGATCATGCTCCGGGCCGTCGACTTTATTTGCCGCAAGGATCACTTTTTTTTGGCTCCGCCTGAGGATTTCGGCTATATCGTAATCCCCGGGCATGAGCCCCTCCCTGGCATCCACCATGAAAAGAACTGAATCCGCGACTTCAATGGCCCTTTTCACATGATCTCGTACCTGCTTCAAGAGAGGGTCTTTGACGCCCTCATCGACTCCGCCCGTATCGACGAGGGTAAAGGCCCCTCCATCATATTGGACAGAGGAGTAAAGTGTGTCCCTGGTAACGCCAGGGAAGTCATCTACAAGGGCATCTCTCGATTTTGAGAGACGATTAAAAAGGGTAGATTTCCCCACGTTGGGTCTACCTACAATAACAACAATTGGAGACATAGCTTGATCTTTTATCGATAGGCCCCGCAAGGACCTGACATAGGTTTTTCTCCTGCCCACACATTTTGACGAAGCCCGCAAGGAGAATTCGATAGGGTCTCTGCTCCTGCTGATTTTGAAAAGCTGGGGTATCTTCTCCGACTGTCCTGTGACCATGAGAGGCTCTTTTGTCCTCCCGCACCTATTGACAGCCTGGTTTTTCCTAACCAATCTTAGACAATTCTAAAGGTTTTTCAGGCAGGGTCAAGCTGATTCCTTTTAACAATTCTTTTGCTTAATTTGCTGACTCAGATAAGGTATATTATCAATAGGGGAACCAAAATCTCTTGGGACATCTCCACAGCCATGAACTCAACAGCCCGCTAACGACAGGGATGCTTTCAGTTTCGTGAAGCATTACAGTGTATTGCGTCGGTCAAATTAACCTCGAACCCGGTTTTGCGGAAACACGATGGTCACCATAGATGATATCCACAACGCGGCAGATGCCATAGCAGGACACGTCATCGACACTCCCTGCAAGGCCTCTCATCGTCTATCCGAGATGACAGGGGCAGAGGTTATCCTCAAATTTGAGAATCACCAGTTCACCGGTTCCTTTAAAGATAGGGGGGCCCTGTTTAAGCTCCTTAATCTCAGTCCCAGGGATCGCAAGATCGGCGTCATCGCAATGTCTGCGGGAAACCATGCTCAGGCCGTCGCCTATCATGCCCAGAAGCTGGGCATACCAGCGACCATTGTTATGCCCAGGCACACTCCTGACGTCAAGATCGAGCGCACCAAGGGGTTTGGCGCCGAAGTCCTTCTTCATGGAACAAATCTGCATGAGACCACCGAATACGCCCTAGGCCTAAAACGTGACAGGGGTCTTTTACTCATTCACCCTTACGATGATGACGAGATCATTGCAGGCCAGGGGACCATAGCCCTGGAGATGCTTGGGGCCTTTCCCGATCTTGAGTGTCTCGTGATTCCTATAGGCGGCGGTGGCCTGATAGCCGGAAATGCCGTGGCCGCAAAGGCGATCAACCCAAACATCGATTTGATAGGCGTACAAACGGAAAGGTTCCCATCGATGCTCCAGTCCATACAGGGGCTTCCTATCCGATGTGAAACAAGCACGATCGCTGATGGTATTGCGGTCAAAGAACCTGGTGATCTGACCCTTCCGCTTGTCAAAGAATATGTAGATGAGATTCTCCTTGTCAATGAAAGTCATATCGAAGAGGCAGTACTCATGCTTTTGGAGGTCGAAAAGACCGTCGTTGAAGGTGCGGGGGCGGTCGGACTCGCCGCGTTACTCAGTAACCCTCAACGATTTGAAGGCCGAAGGACAGGGTTGTTGCTGTCAGGCGGCAATATCGGACTCCTCAGGCTCTCATCAATCATCCAACGCGGCCTTGTGAGATCCGGTAGGCTCGTCCGCCTCCAGGTGGGGATCCCGGACGTTCCAGGGGCACTGGCGGATGTGACGCGGCTTTTGGGTGAGGCCCATGCCAATATTGTCGAGATCCGACATCAGCGCGCATTTACAGATCTGTCCTTGCGATTGGCCGACGTGGAATTTGTGATCCAGGCCCTTGGGAGGGATCATCTCAGGGAGATCCTAGCTGTCCTGACAGATTCAGGATACCAGGTATCTTCACCGGACATCAAAACCGGGAACATGTGATTTCTTCGCCTGGTTTTGGGAGGTTATACCTTTATCGCATTTTGACTCTTTCAACCTTTATCAATACTTCAGAAAAGGAGACTCGACTATGGCCGTGATTACTATTTCTCGTCAATTTGGTGCCGGAGGAAAAACCCTTGGTCAAATGATCGCGGAAGAATTGGATTACCGCTTTGTTGATGACACAATCATACAGGAGATATCCAGAAGGGCCAAGGTCTCTACAGACTGGGTCAAATCGACCGAAAAAACAGCCGGGGGCACTCTTTCTAAATGGCTTACAGGGCTCTTGAGTCGGGACTATATCGACCGCATTGTAGGGGAGGGTAAGGGCTATATTGACGAGGAGATCTATGTAGACCTGCTCCGCGAAGTTATCACAAAGTTTGCCGAAGAAGATAATGTCGTACTCATGGGGCGCGGAGGGCAATATATATTGGCTGATTTCGAAGGCGCCTACCATATCCTTCTTTCCGCCGACAGGAAGGATCGCATCAGGTTTATGGAAGAATCCTACAACATATCCCATGCCAGGGCCGTCAATATTGTCGCCGAAGGAGAAAGAAGAAGAGCCTCCCTTTATCGCAAATTCGGTAAGGACGATTACAACCAGTCCCACCTCTACCATCTCACACTGAATATGAGCAAAATATCCCTCGATCATGCCCTTAAGCTGGTCTGTCTCCTCGTCCGCAGATAGAGTCACGGGCCTCAATATTATAAGGCACAAGCAGGGCTTTAGACTGAGAGCCGTGCTTGTGCAACGTGATCTATTAAGGGCAATTGCGGCCTGAACCGGTTAAAGGAGATAGGAAGCGAATTCGAAGGCTAACAGCAGCTGCAGGATGCCTTTTCCTTCCCCTTGATCCATGACTGAATGATATAAGAAGCACATCCAACTCCCGGAGTGACCGAAATCGCCTTCGAAACACAGTTCAAGGCACAAGCCCCGCATTCCATGCAACAATCACCATCCACAATTTCAGCTTTTTTCTCTCCCATGGCAAAGACGCCGTGAGGACAAACGATCTGACATGTACCGCAGCCGATACAAATTTCCTGATCGAGTTTCAATGTCGATACATCCTGAAGGTATTGAAAGTCTTTCATTACGAATTCCTTCTTTCTCCAGCCCAAAAACCATTACACGAACGCTGAGGCCGAAGACGCTCAGCCCGCAAGATCACACAAACCTGCTCCAGACCCACAAGGTTGAGGCAAGCAAAACGGATAAGACCTGGAAAGGGATCGCCCATCGCATCTCCTTCTCAACTCCTGAGGGAGAGGTAAAAGGTGTTGCACCTGTGAAATTCATGGCCAAATAGGAACTCACAGTGGCTATCGTTAAGATCAACGAAGGGACCTCAAAACCGCTGAAGTCCTTATAGGAGACCATGACAAAGCCTATTCCAACCAGAAGACCGACTATTGCACCCTTGAAAGAGAAGGCCTTCCCTGGTATCCAGGGCAGAAGTGCGGGCACGACGACAGTCCCGGCTATGAGGCCGGCAATCAGTGCCAGGATGGCGCTCAGGCCCCTGCTCCAGGCACTTCCAAAAGAAAAAATGTCAGATCCGACCCCTGAAAGAACAAAGGTAATCGGGAGAGACCAGAGAAGGGGCCTGATTGTGAGTGAGATCTCTACAGGAACAAGAATAAGGCGGTCCCCCATGGTAAAGGTGACGCGTCTCATGGTTTGATCCGCTCTGTTTTGATTGGTCAAAAATCGTTTCAGTTCTGCTGCACGGACAGGACCCCATACGACCTTAAACCCGCACCCCTTTTTGACATCCACGGCAGATACGCCGGTGGCTGACAGCTGCGGGAGGATAAGCTCCCTGTGACTAACAATCTTTTCCAATCCACAGAGTTTCACCCGTTTGATGATTTCATCTGCTGAAAATGTGCCCTTGCCCGCTGCGCACCAGACATTGATGCCCCGCGTATCAAGGACGAGGATCCACGCACTGATCTTGTTGAGGCCTTTTCGTAGGGCATCAAAGCTCAATTTATAATTTGCTGAGAGCAAAACCGGCGAATCATTATCCGGGGTGCCCGTACAGTAAAGTCCCGGAGCCACCCTGTATTTGCCGCGGTTGATCCCCGCCCTCGCGCTGAAAGTGCCCACAAGGTCGGCAGGGCTCATGTCAGTCTTCACCTGAGGGACCTCTCCTGCCGGTGTACTGAGAAAACCCTCGACAAAATGCCACAAAACATACCCAGGCCTCTCATTCGGGTCTGAGGGAGAAGGGGGGGATGAACCACAACAGGCCTGATCAACAGGCGGTGCCATGACCAAGGGCTCAGGTGCTTTGCCCCTATTGCAGTCACAAGGACTCTTATTGTCGCACCGATCATCGCTTGACTTTATTGTATCACTCATACGGATATTCCAACTGGGCTCTATTTTTTAGTGTAAATCATATCTTAAATATTAAGACTCGATCAGGTCATGTCAATCAATATATAATATTTGTCATCACGCCTGTTCAAAGATAAAACATGATACCAACCGCTGGACAGAGGCTACAGATATGCAAAACCCTTTTGAGCAACAGCCCGTTTAGATGCCCCCCTTTTTTCTTTCCATAATATAATAAAGTATCTTTTTTCAGGGATTGTGTTTTTTAAAATAGAAAAGATTTGAACCTGCCTATAACGCCATTCCAAA
>JAXHUM010000110.1:0-90932 GCA_034189325.1 Thermodesulfobacteriota bacterium | reverse complement strand
GTAACCGGATTTTCCTTGACACACAAGGCCCTTTCACTTATAGCTTTCCCTAAAAAAAGGCTTCATATCACCCACATCATCTCACCTCGCATTTACCTGTCGGCTTCAGACAGGCGGGTCAGCCAAACATAATTAGGTGTTATCTTTCAGGGGGCAGTACGGAGCCGAATTGCAGAGAAGACCGTCGTGATTCGAGTCGCAGCAAGGTTGTAAGGCCCTTTGAAGAGAGTCCCGTATTCATCGGCGCGCTTGTCAGACGTTTTACCGGTGGGTCCTTGATACAGGCTCCCGCCCTCAAATCCAGGGGGATCCGACCCTAAAGGTCGTATTGATCCTTCAATAAAATCATGTTGAAAGTCAACAATATAGAAGTCGTTTACAATGATGTCATCCTGGTACTGAAAGGGATATCCTTAGAGGTTCCCAACGGCGCGGTCGTGGCCCTCCTCGGGGCTAACGGCGCAGGCAAAACCACCACTCTCAAGGCGATTTCCGGCATTTTGGATTCCCAGAACGGGGAGTTGGAAGATGGCCAAATTGAGTTTATGGGAAAGCCGATTCATCGATTGGACCCTGACAAAATTGTAAAAATCGGCATCACAATGGTCCCTGAAGGTCGGAGGGTATTTGAAGACCTGAACGTATTAGAAAACATAATGATCGGTGCCCACACAAGGACCGACAGGAGGCAGGTAAAGAGAGATATTGAGAAGATTCTCCACTATTTTCCTTCGCTGGCAGGTAGACAAGATCAGCTCGCCATATTCCTTTCAGGAGGGGAACAGCAGATGCTTGTTATCTGCCGGGCCCTCATATCGAAACCAAAGCTGATGATGCTGGATGAACCTTCCCTGGGTCTTGCCCCCCAATTGGTCAAAGAGATCTTTGGAATGCTCAGGGTAATCAATGACGAACAGGAGGCGGGCATCCTCCTTGTTGAACAAAACGCACGAGTGGCGCTCAACTTCGCCCAATATGGTTATATCATGGAGAACGGCAAAATCGTCCTGGACGGCCCTGCCGATCTTCTGGTTGAAAATGAGGATGTCAAGGAGTTCTATTTGGGCGTGACCGATGAAATGGAAAAAAAGAGCTATGCCGAGGTCAAGCATTACAAACGACGGAAGAGATGGCTCTCGTAAAGGAAGTCAATCCCGATGGATTTACTGGAAATCAGACAGGTGTCTTTGAATTTTGGTGGTATTGCAGCGCTTGAAAATCTGCAGATGACCGTCAAAAAAGGACAGATCCACGCCATCATCGGTCCCAACGGCGCGGGCAAGACATCTCTATTCAACTGCCTGAGCGGCGTGTATATCCCTACCGAAGGTGATATCCTTTTTGAGGGCAGAAGCATTATCGGCCTAAAACCATACAAAATCGCCAAGTTGGGAATCGCTCGTACCTTTCAGAACATAGAACTCTTCGCCAACATGAATGTCATCGACAACCTGCTATTGGGCCGTCATATCCACATGAATACGGGCCCTTTCAGCGGTACCTTTTTCTGTGGCAAGGCCCTTAGGGAAGAGGTGGAAAACCGCCTGAAAGTGGAAGAAGTCATAGACTTCCTGGAAATCGAGAAAGTCAGAAAGCAAATGGTGGGCTCCCTGCCTTACGGTATTCAAAAGAGGGTTGAACTGGGTCGGGCACTGACGATGAATCCCAAGGTCCTTCTCTTGGATGAACCTGCCGCAGGAATGAACGTGGAGGAGACAGAGGACATTGCCCGGTTTGTCCTGGATATCAACGAGGAATTGGGGATAACCATAGTCCTGGTCGAACACGACATGGGCGTGGTCATGGATATTGTCGATGAGATTACCGTGCTGGACTTCGGTTCCCAAATTGCCAACGGGAAACCCCGGGAAATCCAGGCAAATCGTAAAGTCATAGAGGCGTACTTGGGGCAGGAAGACTAGCATATGAAAGAAGATACCATCCCAAAACTGTTCCACAGAAACAGGAGGCTTTACCGGAACAAAGTTGCCTTGAGGGAAAAGAATCTGGGTATCTGGCAGAGCGTGACATGGGAGGATTACTGGAACCATGTCTGTTTCTTCGCCCTGGGACTCAAGAAACTCGGCCTGCAAAAAGAGGACAAGGTCTCCGTGCTCGGGGATAATTGCCGGGAATGGCTTTACGCTGATCTGGCCGCCCAGAGCTCTGGAGCCGTGACCGTGGGTATCTATCCCACGGACGTGGCATCCCAGGTGAAATATGTCCTGGAGAATTCCGAATCGAGATTTGTGGTCTGCAAGGACCAGGAACAGGTGGACAAGGTTCTGGAAGTAAAAGATGAGCTCCCCTTGCTGAAGAGGGTCATTGTCATAGATATGAAAGGGCTGCGCCGATACAAGGATCCTCTGATCATCAGCTTCAAGGAAGTGGAGGCGCTTGGTGAGACTCTTCACAAGGAAAAGCCGGATCTGTTCGGAAAAATGATAGAGCAGACAGATCCCGGCGATATTGCTATCATCGTTTACACGTCCGGCACTACGGGCAAGCCCAAAGGCGCCATGATCAGCCAGGAAAACATGATCGCCATGATAGAAGGCCTTTCCCAGGTGCTTGAGTTTCGTCAGGGAGACTCCTTTGTATCGGCGCTTCCACTGTGCCATGTTGCCGAGAGGATGTTTAGCCTCATATTTCCGATGTGGGCGGCCTGCACTGTAAATTTTGCAGAGAGCGTGGCAACGCTCCAGGAAGACATGCGGGAGATCTCGCCTACCGCCTTTTTAAACGTCCCCCGGATCTGGGAGAAAATCCATTCCAACATTATGATCAAAATGGAGGATGCTGTTTTTTTTAAACGATGGATCTTCAAGGCCATGATGCCCATCGGCCATCGGGTTGCACAATACAAGCTCTACTTCGAACCTGTTCCCCTTCGATGGAAAATCCTTTACGGCATTGCTTATGTGCTCCTTTTCCGGGCACTCAGAAACCAGTTGGGATTACTGGAGGCAAAGATCCTTGTGAGTGGCGCTGCCCCGTTGTCATCCGATATTATGAGATTTTTCCATGCCATTGGTCTTCCCATCCGAGAATGCTACGGCATGACCGAAATGAGTGGGATATCCTTTATGCCCAGGGATGGAGAGATCAAGATCGGTGGTGTGGTCGGCAGGCCGATACCTGGGGTTGAATTCCGGGTAGAGGAGGATGGAGAAATCATACAGAGGGGAAGATCCGTATTCAAGGGTTACTACGGCAATCCCGAGGCTACCAATGATTCTATTCGAGATGGCTGGGTCTACACGGGTGACGTGGGAGAATTGGACAAAGAGGGCCACCTCAAACTAACGGATCGCAAAAAGGATATCATCATAACTGCCGGCGGCAAGAACATCGCACCCTCGGAAATAGAAAACAAGCTTAAATTCAGCCCATTTATCAATGAGGCTATTGTTATCGGCGACAAGAGGAAGTACCTCAGCTGTCTGATACAGATCGAACTCTTGAATGTGGAGAACTGGGCACAGAACAACAAAATCGCCTATACCAATTACAAGAGCCTGGCCACGCATCCTGAAGTGTATGAACTCATTCAAGGGGAAATAGAAAATGCCAACAGGCATTTTGCAAGGGTAGAAACCATAAAGAAGTTTACCATCCTTGATAAGGAGCTTGATCCTGATGACCAGGAAGTGACAGCTACCATGAAGGTCAAACGTTCTATCATCGAGAAGAAGTTCAAGGAAATTATTAATGCCATGTATTAACCGCATTGGAAGAAGGCCGATCCGGAAGCTCTCGGCAATCAGCCGTCAAGAAGAGGAGCTTGCCACGGCTGAATCATGAGAGTTTCATAACTGAGCGGTTTTTGCCCAGTCATCATCAGTTATAAAATCATGGCCCTCAACCAGGCCTTGTCGAATCAGGAAGGAATGTTCGAATGAATGCAGGTTTTTTATTTTTTATCCAGCTGGTGGTCAGCGGAATAGCCTTGGGCTGCCTTTACGCATTGATCGCCATAGGATTCGTACTCATTCTCAAGGCCACGGACATCATGAATTTCGCCCAGGGTGAGGTGATCATGCTGTCGGCTTTTATCTGCTACTTCTTAGTAACGACTTTTCATATCCCTTTCCTGGCGGCCGTTCTGCTTACAGGCATCGCAGCCGGTCTGATGGGGATCGTGACCGAAAGACTGATTCTGCGCCCGATGCTAGGGGAGCCGGTTTTTGCCGTTGTCATGGTCACGATAGGATTGAGTATTTTTCTGAGAAGTATGGCAGGGATTCTCTTTGGTCATAACAATCTGGTTTTCCCATCCCCCTTTCCAAGGGAAGCCGTCAAAATGGGTGGGATCGTCCTTTCACAGACTGAAATCTGGATCATGCTGTCATCCTTGGTGCTGGTCACTGTCTTCTTCCTTTTCTTCAAGTATTCCAGGATGGGGCTGGCCATGAGGGGAACGGCCGACGACCAAGATGTTGCACTGCTGATGGGTATCAGCGTCAAGCAAGTCTTTGCCCTCATCTGGGCCGTCTCATTTGCTACTGCCGCTGCTTCCGGGGTCTTTTTGGCCAATGTCATGGTCATTAACCTCGGACTGAGCAGCGTCGCCATCAGCGCTTTTCCGGCTATTATTTTAGGTGGCCTGGAGAGTATCCCCGGCGCGATTATCGGAGGGCTTGCCATAGGAATTATTGAGAATCTGGCAGGGGGATATCTCGACCAGGTTATCGGTGGAGGGGTAAAAGATGTCACCCCTTTTGTGGTCCTTTTCCTGGTTTTGATGATCAGGCCTTACGGGCTTTTCGGCAAAAAGGAAATCGAAAGGGTCTAAAGTGGCAATTCGAAGCAAAACCTTCCATGAGAGCTATCGTGAGGATATCAAACTCTTTGAGACCATCTGGATAAAATTCTGGATAGGGCTTTTCCTAGTGGTTTTGAGTGTCCTGCCGCTGATAGGTGATCCCTACATCGTCTATCTCATTAATCTTTCCTGTATCGCAACGATAGCGGCCTTGGGTCTCAATATATTGACCGGATTTACCGGCCAGATCTCCTTGGGGCATGCGGCCTTTTTCGCTATTGGGGCCTATTCCACGGCAATCATAGCTGATCGGCTTGAGGTCCCCTTCTGGATCTGCCTTCCCGCTTCCGGAGTATTGGCCGCCTGCGCTGGTTTGCTCGTGGGTGTTCCCTGTTTAAGACTCAAGGGCTTGTATCTTGCCATGGCGACCATGTCGTTTGGTGTGGTGGTGGAATTTGTGGTCATCACGTGGGAAAATGTCACAAAGGGGGTAAGGGGCATGAGTGTCCCGACCCTCAGCCTCTTGGGCTTTTCTTTGGACTCGAACAACAAGCTCTACTATTTTCTCATCGTATTAACAGCCCTTGCCATCATTGCCGCAACCAATCTGATGAGAACCCGTGTTGGAAGGGCCTTTATCGCTATCCGTGATCGGGACATCGCCGCAGAAGTCATAGGAGTCAATTTGACCCAGTACAAGGTTATGGCCTTTGTGATCAGCTCTTTCTACGCTGGTGTCGCCGGCGGGCTTTATGCGTATGTCATGGAATACATCCATCCCGAGCATTTCACTTTTCTGCTTTCCGTGCAGTACTTAGCTATGATCATCGTAGGTGGTTTGGGATCGATACTCGGTTCTGTTTTTGGGGCCGTATTCATTACCGTCATTCCGGAGTTTATAAAGGCTCTTGCCCAGTTCCTGACTCTGTTATTTCCCGTCCTTCAAGACAAATATGACGACGGGTGGAACATCGCAGCTTTCGGCCTGCTGATAATATTGTTTCTCATATTCGAGCCAAAGGGTCTTTCCGGGGTCTGGATGAGGATTAAGACCTGTTTTAAGAACTGGCCTTATACTTATTGAGAAAGTGTATGGGAATCCAAAGACCTTGGTTTCTGGATGACCGCTCTTTAACCTTTAACCGATACAGAGGAGGTTTTAATGGAATTCAAAAAGATGAAGAGGGTTCTGATTGCTATCGCCCTGATTTGTTTGGTGGTCTCACCGGCTCTTGCCGAACGGGGAGTCACTAAGGACACCATCAAATTGGGCCTCATTCTGGTGAAAACCGGTCCGGTTGCGGCTCTCGGTCTTCCGGACGGACATGGGATGGTCGATTATATGAGATACCTTAACGATCAGGGGGGTGTTCATGGCCGTAAAGTCGAGGTCATATGGGAAGATGATGAGTTCCAGGCGCCGAAATCAGTGGCGGCATTGAAGAAACTCATTCACCGCGACAAGGTCCTCAGCCTCATAACCACCGGAGGATCAAATCAGACCATCGCCAATATGAAAACTATCAATAAATACAGAATCTCCAATATACCCAACGCCTTGATGAGAGAATTTTTTGATCCCTATCAACCCTACATCTTTGCCATGGGCGCAACATACGAGTGCCAATACCAGTGTATTGTTGATTACATTTTCGATGACATGAAGGCCGAAAAGCCTCGTATTGGAGTTCTCTATGCAAAAAAAGAATATGGTAAAATCGGACTGAAAGCCATACGTGAAAGGGCAAAGGCCTATGGAGTCGATCTGGTTTCCGAACTGGTGTTGCCCACAGGGGCGGTTGACGCCAGTTCGCAGGTCCTGACCCTGCAAAAAAACAGGGTGGATTATGTCATCACCTGTGATGTGCTGCCGCCGGTTATCAGTTTCCTGAAGACCGCGGAAAAATATTCCTACAAGCCAAAGGCCGTATTCGGTTTCAACTGGGCCACGGACGATATGATCGTAAAGGCATGCGGCAAGGGAGCGGAAAACTATATCGGCGTCAATTTCGTGGGTGGTTGGGGTGATGATTCACCCGGTATGAAGCTTGTGCGTGATATTGCCAAGGCATATGGACGCGATCCCAAGAGCCTCGGCCTGACCTCACTTTATATTCACGGTGTCGGAGCATCCTATCTGTTCGGCGAGGCATTCAAGCGTGCAGGGAAAGACCTGAACCCCGATAGCCTCAAGGCCGCCTTTGAGACCTTCCAAGACGTCGATACCGGGGGTATCTTTCCTCCCCTCACCTATACGGATAAAAGCCACGCTCCTCCGGAGATGGTCAAGCTGTTTAAGGCCGACGTTCCCAACAAACGGCTGGTAAGTATTACTGATTGGCGGACACCCAAGAAAATCGATTAGGAGTGTAAAGCCTTTACACCATATCCCCTTGTTTTGCCCTCCGGCTTGTCGGGCCTAAAGGTAGGAGAAAAGGGGATATGGGCAAATAACTTTCAGCTTTTCAAAGACATTCTAACAAGAATGAAACACTGACGCAGAGGATTCCACAGCCCTTTCGCCCTCAATCTTGCGAGAGATATCCTCCCTGAGAAGGTTCTTTCGAACCTTGCCGCTTTGGGTCATTGGGAGAGTTTCGACCAGTTCAACTCTTTCTGGAAGCTTTATCACCGCGACTTGCTTAAGCTTCAAGAATTCCGTAACCTCTTCGAAGGAGATTCTTTTCCCTTTTTCAGGGACAAGGTAGGCGCATACCCTCTCCCCCAGTTTGGGATCGGGCATACCTATAAGAGCCACCTGTTTGATCTTCGGATGGGCATGAAGGATATTCTCGACTTCTCCCGCACTGATGTTCAACCCTCCCCTGATGATGATGTCTTTTTTTCTCCCCTCAACTCTTAAATATCCGTCTTGATCCAGGACACATAGATCGCCCGTAAAGAAATAGCCATCCTCGGTAAAGGACTTTTTTGTGATGTCCGGTTCTCTGTAATACCCGACAAATAGTTGAGGACCTCGACATGCCGCCTCCCCTATCTCCCGATTGGGAAGTTCTTTCCTTTTTTCATCATAAATCTTGATCTCCACCCCTTCAAGGGGATACCCGTCAGACCGGAAGATCTTATCAGGAGGGTCGCCCGGTTTGTTAAAGGTCTGCGATGGACTCTCGGTGGAACCGAAACAGGCCAGGATATTGCAGCTCAATTCTCTCTCTCCCTCCTTTACAAGGTCCCTCGGTATTGGGGAACCGCCGCAGGCAAAGACTCTAAACGACGAGATATCCACATCCCTGAGGTTTTTCGCGTTGACAAAACCATGCAGAAAAGGCGTCGCCCCGACGGTTATCGTACATTTCTCTTCCGCTATGAGCCTCAGGGCTTCTTCGGGATTGAATAGGTCCTGAAGCACTACTTTTGAGCCCAGCATCATGGGCAACCTGATACCAAATCGTATCCCCGTCGTGTGAGTCACGGGCGCTGCCATAAAAAAGACATCTTGGCTGCTCAGCCCCAAGGGTTTGACGATATTAAGTGTGGCATTGGCATAGGTGTTGTGCGTGTGAAGCACACCTTTTGGTCTGGCTTCCGTACCTGATGTAAACATCAGCACATGGACATCGTTCGGGTCTGGTCTGAACTGATCGAGATAATCCGATGGGTAGCCATGGTCGTCTTCTATGGCGTGTTGAAAGGGTATCATGCTGTCAGGGACCTCATCACCAACGACGATAACATGTTTGAGGTCGGGCAATTCAGCGCGCATCTGGTGTACCATATCAGGGTAGAACAAGCCTTTGAAAAAATCTGGAATGATCAGCGCGACGGAACCTGCCTTTTTTAGGAAGTATGTCAGCTCATTTTTTCTGTAGTAAGGGGCTATGGGATTTGTGATAACGCCGATCTTTGAAAGGGCGAAATGGACGATCGCGAACTCCGACCAACTGGGTAGCTGCACAGATACGATATCGTCCTTTTTTACGCCGAGTTTTAATAGGAATACGGCAAATCTAAAAACGGATCGATACAGCTCGCTATATGTCAAACTTCCTTTGTTATCTACAATAGCTACTTTCCGGGGATATTCTTTGACGGTTTCATCAAGATAATCACCAAGGGTGTTGTTGTGCCAAAAGCCTTTTGATGTGTATTCTTCGATCAAATCATCGGTTAATATCGTATCAAATGCCATGGTAATCCGGTTCCCTGGTTCGCCCTCCCAGATTTCACTCGTGGTCTGTCATCAAATGGACGTCAGACCTTGTGTTTCGCCCCTCCTACTCGGAAATCCCCAGCAGAAAGAAGGACCTGTACAGGTGGGTTTTGTATCGCTGGAACTGTATGTCGTCAAATAACCGCTCTGGTTTAAATAGGAGGTTCCTGATGACACGTCAATATAATCGCAGGGAGGCCCAAAAAGATCAACCCCCAATCGTAATGATTGGGGGTTGAGTTTGAAAGGCCCGGCTGAGGCCAATCAGTCACCGGGACAAACCTCCATTTGCCGAGGTTATGCGGCCCCTCTGAACGGTTACACCTTTATGGATAGGGAGTGATGGGAATTCATCTCATCTATCCCAGCCATCTTTTACGGCGCCTGTAATGCTTCACATCCCTGTAACTCTTCCTCACCCCTACCTGACTCAGGCCCAAATAGAACTCTTTGATATCTTCATTGTCTTTGAGTTTCTCCGTGGGACCATCGAGGACTACCTTTCCATTTTCCATGACATACCCGTAATCGGCCACATCCAGGGCGATCATGGCGTTCTGTTCAACCAGGAGAAAGGAGGTTTTTCCTTCCCCCTTGATGCGCCGTATGATCCCGAAGATCTCCTCTGTCAAAAGGGGGCTGAGCCCTAAGGAAGGTTCATCCAGCAGCAGATACCGGGGATGGGCCATCAACCCGGAGCCGATAACCATCATCTGCTGCTCGCCACCGGAAAGAAAACCGCTCACCCGACGACGAAGGCCTTTGAGCTTCGGGAAATAGGTATAGACCCTATCGAGGTCCTTCTGAATGTTGCCGCCTTTTCTCCCGGCACGGAGATTCTCTTCGACCGTCAGGTGCTCGAATATCCGTCTTCCTTCCATCGCCTGGGTAATACCAAGACCGACTATCTCTTCCGTATCAAGGCGGTCAATTCTCCTACCGTCCAATTCGATGGCGCCGTCAGTGACCTCGCCCACTTCCGTCTTGAGGAGCCCGCTGATCGCCTTCAGGGTTGTGGTCTTTCCCGCGCCATTGGCCCCCAGGAGAGTCACCGCACTGACCTCCCCTACCTCCAGCGTAACTCCCCTTAAGACCAGGATGGAATGATGATACTTGACTTCAATGTTATTGACTTTCAGCATATTCTCTTTAGCATCCCAACGCCTTGATGTTCTTGATCATGTAAAAACGGCTCATTCCTGAATGAGACACTCCATACGACTCCCTTTTGAGTTGGCGGGTGGACCCTATCTGTATTTAGCCGGTCTCATGTCGGGACAGGGAAGCCAGTCTGTGATCGGAACAGGGTCTCCATTTTTTATCTTCACCACACGGCCCTTATAAGAGGAGCGCTTGCCAGGGGCAAACTGGAATGGCTGAAACCCCATTGCTTGGAATCCTTTGGACTTGTCCAGGGTATTGTAGACCTCCTGGCCGTTCAGCCTGTCCCAGCCCACTCGGTCCACAGTCTGGGTCAATACCTCCTGGATGATTCCCATGACAGTACAAAAGGCCGAATAGGCCATTGTCATCTGCTCCCAGGGCCGTTTTTTTGCCATGAAGGCATCTGCGAATTCTTTTATTATGGGTACCTTGGTATCCGAAGGGGTCCAGTAGGGTTGAACGCCCACGACCCCCTCCATGAGCCCTCCGGCCACCTTGGTGGCGCCCCTGTCAATGGCCCAGCAGCCCATGCCGTAAAGGATGGAACTGGGAAGTCCCACTGCCTCGGCGCCCTTAAGAATCACTCTCGGCTGGGACGCAATGGTCATGGAGAAAATCACATCCGGGCTGTAAGCGGCGACCCTGGTCATATGGGTGGTGGCGTCCACGTCAAATGGTGGGAAAAATTCCTTTGCCACCACGTCAATTCCCTTTTTTTTAATGTAGGCCTCCACCTCAGGTGTAAATATCGAATGGCCATAAGGGTAGTCCGGGTTCACAAATGCCAATCTTATCTTCCCCTCCTTTTTCCATTCCGTTCTCAGCCAATCCAGGAAGAGTGCGAACTGATCGGTATATGCCGGGAGTGTCTGGAACAACCAGCCTTTTGGCCAGAGGGTTTTCGGGGTGGGGCTGAAGCAGATGGCGGGCACCCGGATCTCTGCCAGCCGGGCCTTCAAGACCTCCATGTCCGCCGACTGGTGAAGTATCATAATGGACGGCTTTTGGGCAGCTACCTCGGCAAATTTTGCAAGGGCAATGTCTCGTTTATTGCGCGTGTCATGTATGATAAATTTTACCTTGACCCCTTTAATTCCCCCATGTTTGTTTATGTATTCCTGCATGTCTCCCAGTGCGTATGTGGCTGCCGACCCTGTGATCGGGGCATACGGGCCGGTAATATCGCCTATGTGGTGAACAACAATTTCTTCCGGCTGTCCGGCCCATACCTCTTGTGTGAGGATAAGACTTGAGCAAAACGCCGCAAGAGCAGCCGCCAAGATAACCAATAACCTGAATTCCTTTTTCATTTTTTCGTTCCTTTCTGGTTAAAGTTCCTGGTTGTGTTCGCACTTATCCACATCCTAATCGGAAAACGGCCATAACCTGTAATACGCCTTGAATACCTCCCATCTATGGGCTATCCCCCGGGGCTCAAATATAATGAACAGCAGGATGCCGAGGGCAAAAAAGATAGGCTGGAGTGCCAATTCCACGCCCGTTCCTCCTGTTGGGAAGATCATACCTATTAAAGGGGCCATCACCTGGGCCAGTTCATCCAGGAGCTTCACATAGATAGCCCCGAAAACAGCGCCGGCCGTGCTTCCCATTCCACCGGTAATGATCATTCCCAGATACCAGACCGACTCCATCAGGGTAAAATGGTTTGCATTGATGGCCCTCATCCAGTAGGCCCAGAGGGCCCCGGCCACACCCGCAAAAAAGGAACAGACAAAAAAGGAAAGCAGTTTGTAGCGGTAAGGATTGACCCCCATCACCTCTGCAGCCAGGTCATTATCGCGAATGGCGATGAAGGCTCGACCCACACCGGAACGGGCTATGTTCTTTGCCAGAAAGGTCATTATCACTGCAGTGGTCATAATCAGATAGAACATTTTTGGCTGGGTGTTAAGAATAACCCCCAGTATTTCCGGCGGTGGGACCTCCAGACTGAAAACGCCACCGGTAATATCCACCCTGACATGGTCTATCAGCCAGGGGATAATGAATTGCGCTGCCAGGGTGGCCAGGGCCAGATAAAAACCCTTCACCCTGAGCGAAGGAAGCCCGAATACCATGCCCACAGCACCCGCGCTCAGCCCGGAGACCGGAATGGTTGCCCAGAAAGGCCATCCCGCGTGAGCCGCAAGCATACCCGTGGTGTAAGCCCCGACTGCCATAAAGGCCGCCTGCCCTATGGAAATCTGTCCGGTATATCCTGTCAGGATACTCAGACCGTGGCAGGCTATGATGGCTATGCCGATATGATTAATGGTGGCCAACAGATGAGCGGTGGAGATCAGGGGCACGATCGATAAGAACGCCAGACCGACAAAAAGAATGACCCAGTGGGCGCCGGTTCGGACCACGGCGATATCATCTTCGTATCTCTCATCGAAAACACCTGAAGGTCTCATTTCAAATCCTTTCAATACGTTTGAGACCAAAGAGGCCTTCGGTTCTAAAGACCAGAACCAGCAAGAGAATTATGTATGGGGTAATCTCTTTCAGAGAGGGATCAATAAGCCCTCCGATCATGTTTTCCAGCACCCCGATGATAAGTCCTCCGATGAGGGCGCCCAAAATGGACTCCAGTCCCCCGAACATGACGGCGGCAAATGCCTTAAGCCCGACATCGGCAAGAGGCAGATTCAGAGAGAGTTTCAGGCCCAGGAAAACTCCTCCCACCACGGCCGTAACTCCGGCGAGGGCCCATGTGAGGGCAAAGATACCCTTGACACTGATCCCCCTTGTCTGAGCAAGTTGATGATCTTCCGCCGTGGCTCGCATATCAAGACCGAACCTGGAATACTTGTAAAAAAGGGCAAAGAGACCGAAGAGAAACATGGTCACACCGAAGGTCCATAACAACTCATGTGACCAGACGACCCCTCCCGCTCGGAAGACGTGGCCCGGGAGGAAACGGGGGAATGTCTTGGGGTGTCCGCCCCATATCAGTAGCGTAATTCCTTTGAGCAAATAAGAGATGGCCAGGGTTACCATAACTGCCGCCAGCACCGGCTGGCCGATCATGGGCCTCAACGCAATACGCTCAATTATCAGACCCAGCAGAGCCCCCGCACCAACGGCAAGGACTATGGCGGCAAGGGGGGGGATTCCTATGTCAATGAACATGAAGGTGATGAACCCTCCTACCATTAACATGTCTCCAACGGCAAAGTTGAATATCTTTGTTGATCTGAATACGACTACAACCCCGACGGCTATAAGGGCATATATGCCTCCCACCATCAGTCCGTTAAGAAAGAACTGAGCAGAGAGTTTGAGCATGATTGGACTGAACATGGTTCCACCCTAAGAAAGAAATACGGGAAAAGGCGCCAACGATACGTGAAGATAAATGTTGTTATTCGTTGTTCGTCATCAATCAGCAATGGCCGGTGACCATCAAATAGTCGCGACGCGGACAATGCTCTCTAGAGTCCCCTTACGGCCATCCTGATAGGTGACCGGCACGGACACTTCCAATGTTTCCTCATCGCCATAGCAGGCGGCAATAAGATCGCTAAACCTGTCCTCCACGAATGACCTTCTCAACTTCCTCGTTCGGGTCATCTCCGATTCATCGGGATCAAATTCCTTATACATGTTGACGAATTTCCTGATCCTTGACTCCTCCGGCAGTGTACGATTGATCTTGACTATTTCTTCTCTTACCAGGTCAAGCACTTCAGGTTTTTGAGAGAGATCTGTAAACGTAGTATAGGGTATCCTGTTGTCCTCGGCCCACTTCCCCACACTGTCTAGATCTATGTTAACCAGCACACTGACAAATTCCCTCTCTTCGCCTCCAACCGCCAGGCAGTCCTTTATATACGAACTGAAGCGAAGCCGTATCTCTATAAACTGAGGTGAAAACTTGCGCCCTCCGGCCAGCTCCTTGAGATCATCCATTCTATCGATAACAATCAGGTGACCATCCTCATCCATGTGGCCAAAATCACCCGTACAATACCAGCCATCCTTGATCTTTTTTTGAGAAGCCTCGGGATTCTTGTAATAGCCGACATACATAAAGCGGCTCTTGATGAGTATTTCACCCTCTTCAGATAACTTGAGTTTCACCCACGGGACGATCCTTCCCGAGGTCTCCGGCCTGATCTCTCCCCTTCGCGGAATGGAGATCAATCCTGCTTCTGTTGAACCATAATAGAGCTTTATCTCAATACCAATTGCTCTGAAGAAGCGTATAATATCAGGGCTGACCGCCGCACCGGCGGAATAGACCACCTCCACTCTTTTCAGACCGAGTTTGTCCCTCAGGGGCCTGAAGAGGACCCAGAAGGCCGTGAAACGAAGTACCCGCCACCACAAGGAGGGTCTTCTGCCTTCCTCCTCCATTTGAGCCACCCTGTAACCGACGGGCATAAAGATCCGGTAAGTAAGGCGTTTGAGAAAGCTGGCGTCCAGTATCTTGGTGTGAATCATTCGATTGACGGTCTCCCAGAGTCTGGCCCCATAAAAGAGCACCTGAGGGGATATCTCCCTCAGGTCATCCTGCACGGTCTCCGGTTCTTCGGGAAAATTGACGGTAAGGCCGGCCAAAAGGGAACCTGCTATGCCCATGCCCTGCTCGGTGGACCATGCTGGTGGAATAAAGGACAAATACTCGTAATCCCTTCCCAGCCACTCGTCCATTTCACTCCACTGGCGCATTCCCTCCACCAGCCAGTTCTGGTCGAGCATGGCGCCTTTGGGAAGGCCTGTGGTGCCGGATGTATAGCATATGACCCCGATATCGTCCCCGGAGCCCTTGTCGATATTTGATTCAAACATTTCAGGATGTTCCCGATCATACTCCTTTCCAAGATCCAGGACCTCGTCAAAAGATATGAGAAGGGGCTCTTTGTAACTCCAGAGCCCCTTTTCGTCCCAGTAGATGATCTTGGCCAACAGAGGAAGCTCCTCTTTTATCTGCAAGACCTTGTCTACCTGCTCCTGATCATGGGACAGTATAAAAGTGGAATCAGAGTGCTCCAGATAGTACTTGACTTCCGAGGGGATACAATCGGTAAATATGCCCACTACCTGGGCGCCTGCAGACTGGGCCGCCAGTTCAGCACAGTACCACTCAGGGCTGTTTTCGCCTAAAACGGAAACCTTATCATTTCTCTTTAAGCCAAGTCTGATGAGCCCCAAGCTTAAGTAACGGACCTTATAATAGTAATCTTCCCACGTGTAACGGATCCATATTCCACGGTCCTTCTCGCGCATGGCCACCCTGGTATTTCCATATTTCCTGAAATTCTCTCTTAGGAGCTTCGGCAGGGTATCAAGAGCCATTGGTTTTCCCTTTATCAGGCCTTTGTTCCCAGATAGGCCTTTATGACTTTGGGGTCCGCCTTGATTTCATCAGGTCTCCCGTCCGCTATCACTATCCCGAAATCAAGGACTTGCACCCGACGGCATATATCCATAACAACGCCCATATCATGTTCCACCAGGATGATCGTGGTTCCTTTCAATTCCAGAATATCCAGGATAAAGCGGGCCATATCTTCCTTCTCCTCCACGTTCATGCCCGCCATCGGCTCGTCAAGAAGAAGTAATTTCGGCTCCATGGCCAGAGCCCGGCCAAGGTCTGCCAGCTTCTGCTGGCCGTAGGAGAGAGAACCAACCACCTTCTTGCGGATCGGCTCTAAATCCAGAAAGTCAATGACATCTTCGACGGTTTCCCTGTGGATCAATTCCTGGCGTCTTGCCGGGCCAAAGAATATGGAAGAGGTGAGGATATCTGGTTTGAGATGGATATGGCGGGCGGCCATCAGGTTGTCCAGGACGGTCATACCTGAGTAGAGCTGAATGCTCTGAAAGGTGCGCGATATGCCAAGTGCGGGCCTGCGGTGAGGGGGGAGGGTCGTGATATCCTTTCCCTCAAACAGGACCGTCCCCTTTTGAGCCCTGTAAAATCCGCTTATGCAGTTGAGCACACAGGTCTTGCCTGCGCCGTTAGGGCCTATTATAGCCAGGACCTCGCCGCGGCTAACCTTTAGACTGACACCGAAGAGGGCCTGCACTCCCCCGAAATAGAGGTGTAGATCCTGAACATCCAACTGAATCCCTGGAACCTTTTCCGTATTGTCTGCAGCCATAGTTTCCTCTGGTTTCGATGCAATATCTTGTAAAACCAAGCAAACCGACTCAGTAAACGAAGGATCTTGAGGTTCAAACAGGTCTTTTCTGGAAATTTCTCCCCCCCCACACGATGTTTGGGGGGAGAATTGGAGAAGCAAGCAGTGTCACACTTTATCTCTTTCCCCACAAAAGGCTCGGCTCGCGCCAATCGGTCACCGGGACAAACCTCTGTGTGTCGAAGTCACACTGTAAGACCCTGTATGAATGGGTCCCCTTTCTCATGTTCGGACCGAATTGTATATAGCCCAATCCTTTGGTGTCAAAATCCTTGATGCTCTCCAGTGCATCTACAAGTTTTTCCCTGGTAAGATCACGACCGCAGTTCTCAAGGGCCTGTGTCAAGAAAAGGAGAGGCGTCCACATAAGGGGCATGAGCCGCCACTGGAGGGCTCCTTGTGCATCTTTTTCGCTTAAGGCCCAGGGGAAGAACTCCTCCATTTGCTTCCACCCTTGAACCCCCTCATGTCGCATACCGAGATTGAAAAAATGATAATGGCCATGAGCCAATTTGCCTGCCATAAAGGTCCTCGGGTCTACCGTGACGTAGTCTCCAAAAAACAGGGGTTTCCAGCCTATTTTGTTGGCCTCTTTGAGGAGACCGGCGTAGACCGGAGCGTAACCGGCATAAAAACAGTGGGTAACCCCCTTGGCCTTGAGTTTCATTGCCTGGGCATTAAGGTTCTTTGACCCCCTTTTGTAGCCGGCGGCCGCATATTTGAGCCCATATTTCTTGGCGGCGATTTTGACCCCTTTAAGCGCCGATTTTCCCCATTCGTCGTCCTGATAGCATACGCCGAGTTTGGGTTTTTTCACCTTCATATCGTTGACAACATAATCGACCATCATGATCGCGTTATCCTCATCGTTGCAGGCGTACCAGAACAGGTAGCGATTGGGTGGATCGTACATGTTTTGGGTGCTGGCCGCTGTAGGGAAGACAGGGATCTTCTCACGTTTGATATCATCGAGGATCGCGGTGCAGGGGGTGGAACCATAGACGGATATGATTGCAAAGACCTTGTGTTGGTTCACCAGCTTGTTAAAGGCCGTTTTTGTCAACACCGGATCGTATTTATTATCCTCAACGACAAAATCGATTTTGCGACCATGTATGCCGCCCAGCTTCTCGTTGATATACTTCTTCCATACGACAAGGGCAGAGGTACATTGTTTTCCAAGGTAGGCTCCCGGGCCGGACATATCCTGAAAGCTCCCGAACAGAATCTTATCATCAGTCACCCCCACCTCAGCCTGTACGACCGAGATGCCGAGATGTCCCATGACAAGAAGAAAAAAGATCGCCATGGTCAAAGAAAAATGCAATTTTTTCATGATGCCCTCCTTAATTGACTAGGTTGAAGTTATATTAATATCTTAGCACTATAGGAATGGGAGTGACTCTCACAGGGTCCGTGATTCCCTCAAGGAGACAAAGCCTTGTGAGTTTGATGCAAATCACCGGAATGCCATTCAGACCAATCTGCTAATAGGTGTATGGCCAGGGCTTCCAGTATCGCTTGATTCTCACCCAGATACCATAGAGGCCCTCGGGCTCGAATATGAGAAAGAGAATAATCACCATTCCATAGACAATAACGGCCACCGCCCCGATGCGAGGGGAAAAGCCGGGGTAGGCAGAGGCGATCGGCCCTGAAACGGCGTTGATAAACTCAGGGAGGAGCACCATAAATATGGCACCAATGATGGACCCGAGTACCGTGCCCATTCCTCCGACAATGATCATGGCGATGTAGAGGATCGACTGATTGAACGTGAAATGGTCGGGACTGATGAGGCCGAGAAGATTGGCGTAAAGGGCCCCTGCAATACCGGCGATAAAGGAACTAATTATAAAGGCGAGGATCTTGTACTTGGCCAAGTGGACCCCGATGATCTCGGCGGCGATGTCTCTGTCTCTGACCGCGACAAAGGCCCGGCCTGTCCGGCTCATGGCTATGTTTTTTGCGAATAGAGCCGTTGCAAAGGCGAGAACAACTATCACGTAGTAGAAAGATTCGTAAGTGTCCACTTTGATGCCGAGGATGTCGGGGGGAGGGAGAGAAATGCCCCTGTCACTTTGCGTCAGGCTCTCCCAGTGATAGATAATGTGCTCGACAATGAACTGAAACGCCAGTGTCGTGACGATCAGGTACAGGCCTTTGAGGCGCAAAGTAGGGATGCCGACCACCGCTCCGCAGGCCGCTGCCATGAGTCCGGCCGCGAGGAGGGCCGGAACAAAGGGAAATCCCGCCTTAGCGGAAAGAATCGCCGCTGTGTAGGCTCCGATACCCATGAACGCGGCATGTCCCATGGAAATAAGGCCTGTGAAGCCTGTCAGGATATTGAGTGCCAGTGCGCCGATCACTGATACCCCGCAGACGCAGGCCACGAAAACAAAATACCTCCCGACAAAAAAAGGAAGACAGAAAAGCACGAGGATAAGCACAGCGAGAGCCACCTTGGCGGCGGGACTTGGAAATATTCTCAGATCCTGTCTGTAGGTCCTTGTGCAGAATCGGGTGACTGCCATTTTTTCTCCCTGTTGTTATGACGATGAGGCGCTAGACGCGCTCAATCTCTTTGCTGCCGAACAATCCGTAAGGACGTACCATCATCACAATCAGTACAATCACGTAGGCCGTGATTTCGTTGATACCTGCCCCGAGATAGTCTTCTAGATAGAACCCGGCCAGGTTCTCGGCCACGCCGATGATAAGCCCTCCTATGATCGCCCCATGAATACTGTCGAGTCCTCCCAAGATGATGGCAGGCAATGCCTTGAGACCGGTAAAACCCATAATCGGTTCGAGAAAGGTGAAGCTCGCCAAGAAGACCCCTGAGATGGTCGCCACCACTGTGGCAATCACCCACGAGGCGGTGAACACACGCTTGACGTTGATCCCCATTAAGAAAGCAGTGGTCGTATCTTCGGCTGTTGCTCGCATACTAATGCCCGACCCGGAATATTTGAAGAAAAGGAAAAAGATCACGAGGAGGATGGCGGTTGCCAGTATGGTGAATACCTCGGCCTGATTGATGGCCGCGCCGAAAAGAAGGATCGGCTCTTGTGAAAAGGGGCTGGGGAATTGAAGCTCTTCATATCCCCACACGAGGCCTACACATCCCCTGAGGACATTGGCCAGTCCCAGAGTCACCATGATCACGGACAGAACCGGTTCCCCCACCATGGGTCGAACAACCATCATCTCCAGGAGACCGGCAATGACGGCCATAAGAACAAGACAGAAAAGGAACCCTAAAAGAAAGGGCAGACGGAGATGGGTGACAAGGGTGAAGGACATGTAGGCCCCAAACATCATCAGTTCCGGTTGTGCAAAGTTGAAGATATCCGTGGATTTGAATATCAGGACGAATCCGAGGGCTATACAGGCATACACGCTCCCCCAGGCCAGGCCCGTGATGGTAAGCTGCAACAAGATCTGAAACGCCATGAGTTACTCCCAACTCCTGCAGATAGGTGTCTTCTTTAACAGCACTTATGCTTTGCCGTACATCTCTTCTATGATATCTCCGAACCTCTTGTAGACGGTCTTTCTCCGCAGCTTTAAGGTCGCCGTCAATTCATCATCATCGTGGTCCAGCTCTTTCTCCAGGAGCCTGAACTTCTTAACGGTCTCCACCTGGGCGAAATCCCTGTTTGCCTTGTTTACCTCGGATTTTATCATCTCGTAAACATCCGGATTCTGCGAAAGGCTTTTGAACGTCGTATAGGCAAGGCCTCGCTCCTGGGCCCACTTGGCTACATTGTCATATTCGATCTGGATCAGGGCGGTCAGGTACTTCCGGCCATCGCCTATGACAATCGCTTCGTTGATGTAAGGACTGCATTTGAGATGGTTTTCTATCTCTGAAGGGGCGATATTCTTGCCGCCCGAAGTGATGATAATCTCTTTTTTGCGGTCTGTGATTTTAAGTCTCCCCTCATCGTCCAACTCCCCCACATCGCCTGTGTACAACCAACCGTCCTGGACCGTCCTGGCCGTGGCCTCCGGGTCTTTCCAATAACCCACAAAGACATGTTCGCACTTCAGCAATATCTCGCCATCTTCTGCGATCTTGGCTTGGACCCCGGGAATCGGCTTACCCACGGTCCCCAGCTTTATATCTCCCGGGCGATTGCAGGTTCCGATCCCGGTTTCTTCGGTCATGCCCCATCCTTCGACCACACCGACGCCCAATGAGTGAAAGAACTGGAGCACTTCCGGCGCAATGGGGGCTGCCCCGCTCAGAGCAACGCGGGCCCTTAAAAGGCCCAGCTCTTTTTTGAGATGTCGGAACAGGAGCAGATAGCACAGACCATGTTTTATTCGAAGGGATAGGGGGATCGGTTCGCCGTTTAACCTCTTTTCGGAAATCTCCTCGCCTATGGGCAAGCTGAACTCGTACGCCTTTCTCTTCAACCAGGTAGCGTCCTTCATCTTGATAATGATTCCGGCCATCATTTTTTCCCAGATGCGTGGAACAGCAAGGAAAAATGTTGGAAAGATCTCCGCCATGTCCCGGTTTACCGTATCCACACTTTCGGCAAAATTGACCGTGGCACCGGAGTACAAAGGGAGAAAAACCGACATCATCCGTTCAGCCACATGACACAGGGGGAGATAGGACACGATCTCATCGGTGTCATATTGGGGCAGGACCTGGCTCTGGGAGGGGAGAAATTGCATCACATTGTAGTGGGATAACATGGCCCCTTTGGGAGGGCCGGTAGTCCCCGATGTATAGACCATAATAGCCACGTTTTCCGGTCGGAGTTCATCCACTATGCGATAGTACTTGTCAGGATCTTTCTCCTCCACCTTACGTCCGATCTCCTCGACCGCCTCAAATGAAATAATCATGGGATCGGTGTAGCGACGGAGACCTTTCATATCGGTGACAATGATTCTTTTGAGTAGAGGAAGTTCATCCCTTACCTCCAGGACCTTATCCACCTGTTCCTGGTCGTCGCACACAACAAAAATCGATTCGGAATGGCCTATCACATATTTTGCCTCTTGGGCAGGGTTCGTAGGATAAACACCTACGGCGACGGCGCCGACACTCTGAGTGGCGAGGTCGGCGTACAGCCACTCAGGCTCGTTCTCTCCGAAGATGCTGACATGATCATCCTTTGACAGACCCATCTCCACCATCCCGAGACAGAAGTGACGGACGTGGCGACAGTACTCATTCCAGGAAATCTCCTGCCAAACGCCGAAATCTTTTTCACGAAGAGCAACACGATCACCATATTTTTTGACCTTGCCCAAAAACATATGGGGTATTGTGTCTTCTCTCATATGTCTCTCTCTTTTTCCATTGAAGCCTCGTATTCGTCCCCGAGATAGGCCTTTTGGACCTCCGGATTTCCTTGGACCTCCCTAGGGGTGCCCTCGGCGATTCTCTCACCGAAGTTGAGGACGCACACCCGCTTGGATATGTCCATCACCACACCCATGTCATGTTCGATCATGATGATCGGAGTGCCCAACTCCTCATGGACGTCCAGGACAAAACGGGCTATGTCTTCTGTTTCCTCCACATTCATTCCGGTCATCGGTTCGTCCAACAGCAGGAGTTTCGGTTCCTGGGCCAGGGCGCGGCCGAGTTCGACCCTCTTTTGAACGCCGTAAGGGAGGTTGGCGACCAGGTGATTGCGCCACTGTTCCATCTCCAGGAAATCAATGACTTCCTCGACCTTGCGACGGTGCTCTGTTTCCTCTTGAGCGAGATAACCTAGAAATCCATTCCGCAAAAAACCGCCACTAAAAAAATTGTGACGGCCCAGCAGCATGTTGTCGATAACGTTCATATTGGAGAAAAGCTCAACATTCTGGAAGGTACGGGCAATACCCATCTTTGCAATACGGTCGGGTCGAAGCTTGGTGAGTTCCGTCCCTTCATACATGATCTCACCTCGGTCCGGCCGGTAAAAGCCGCTGATACAGTTGAGAAGAGAGGTCTTCCCCGCACCGTTGGGACCTATGATGGCATAGAGATCACCCGGTTCAACGGAAAAACTCACCTCTCTTAAAGCCGTTACACCTCCAAAACTGAGAGATACGTGCCGTATATCTAATATTCCCATTCTTAATGCCCAAGTCCTAAAGAAATCGGTTATTCCTCACGACAGCCAACGTTTCCTGCGTTTATAATGTTTGACATCGGCGAAGCTTTTGCGTTCGTCATCCTCTTTCACGCCAAGGTAGAACTCCTTGACATCTTCATTCTCGATTAACTTGTGACTGGGTCCGTCCAGGACAATTTTGCCGTTCTCCATAATATACCCGTACTCCGACACCATCAGCGCCATGAGGGCATTTTGTTCAACCAAGAGGATAGAGACTTTTTCATCTCTGTTGATGTCTTGAATGATGTTGAAAATCTCTTTCACAAGCATCGGAGCCAGACCCAGAGAAGGCTCGTCAAGCATCATGAGAACAGGACGGCCCATAAGGGCCCGGGCAATGGCCAACATTTGCTGCTCGCCACCGCTGATATACCCTCCTTCCACTTTCAGTCTCTTGCGAAGAGATGGGAAATAGCCCAGGACCATATCGAAATCACGCTTGATCTCAGACTTGCCGTGACGACGGGTGTGGGCGCCGACACGGATATTCTCTTCCACCGTCAGTTCCGCAAAGATCCGCCTCCCTTCCGGGACCTGGGTGATGCCCAAAACGACTATTTCCTGAGGCCCCATCTTGTGGATAGCATGGCCGTTGAATTCGATAGTGCCCTTCATGATCTCGCCATCCTCATACTCCAGGAGACCGGATATAGCCATCAAGGTTGTCGATTTCCCCGCTCCGTTGGACCCTAAGAAGGCTATGATACTTCCCTGGGGCACCTCAAGTGAAATGCCTCTGAGAACCAAAATGATATCGTTGTATACAACTTCGAGATTGTTTACCTGAAGCATAGCAACACAAGCTCCCGAGTCATGAGAATTTAGTCACGCCGAATATAAAGTTTGTATTAAGAGGATTGTGATGTAAGAAAAACACGAACAGTCAAGGCACTAACGTAGAGGGGGGAGATTTCGCACTGAATGAATTGAATGTTCCCAGCTGGAAACCAAGTCCGTCGGAGTGATTTAGTCCCTTATATGTCTTTGTGACTATCTATTATGAAGTGAAGACCCTGTCAAGGCCCTTTTTGTTTTTTTCCCGATCTTATGTCTCATTTCTTTCTCTTTGCAGGGCGAATCATTACAAAGCCCGTGGGCCTAAACACCCGATTCAGAAGCCCATCACCAGGACCTTTTTCCGCCCGAAGTTTTTGATTTTATGCTGAGAGCCTTAAAACATCCTGAATTTTCGAGTGTTTGACAATTCTCATGAGATGTGGCATGTTCTGTGAAAAACCGCAATCATCCGACACCCATCACATCCAAAGAAGAGGCAGTAGCGGGCATGACTCTAACAAAAGCGGACATAACCGACAGCGTGAGGCGGGAGGTTCGGATCAAAAGGCTCCCCACGTCGCAACAGCGCTATCTCTTTCCCGATATGAATTGGGAGTCTTTAACCAATATCCGCGCTGAAGAGATTGTCAATTCCCTTTTCGAGATAGCTAAAGAATCATTGAGCGAGGGAAAAGATGTGAACATCTCCGGATTTGGCAAATTCCAGGTCAGATTCAAGTGGGCAAGGAGAGGAAGGAACCCTCAAACCGGAGAAATGATGATTCTCAGATCAAGGCGGGTTGTGACCTTCAAGGTGTCTCCCAAGTTGAGAGAAAGGATGAACATCACCTAGCCGGCCACCGGTTTTGTGAGGAACGGCTTGAGCGGATCCTGGGAAACAACTGAAGGCATGAGCAAGATAGATAGGCTTCTCATCGGCTTTTCTTTGTTAGGTTGTTATCCTCTATGGAGCAACCTGTTCGCGGGTTCGGAACCCTTACACCAATCGGCCCTAAGGGCTAAAAAACAAGGAGGTAGACATGGCACAGATACCGGAAAAGGTGAAAGAACTCTTTAAGAAACAGCAGACTTTCGTCATCGCAACTTCAAGCAAAGAGGGTGTTCCCAACGCAGTCCCGATGGGCACTGTCAAAATGTTAGATGATGAGACCATCGTCATTTCCAACCAGTTCTGGAAAAAGACACTCCAAAACCTCAGTGAAAACCCTGAAATCGCCATTACTTTCTGGGAGGGTTTCAAAGGCTACCAGATCAAGGGAGATTGTGAACTCATGACGGAAGGGAAGGTCTTTGAAGAGACTGCGGCCTGGACAAAAGAGGTCGGAAAACAACTGGGGATGCCTCTCATATCCAAAGGAGTGGCGCTCATAAAGGTTAAGGAGGTCTATTCCGTGACCCCCGGACCTGAAGCTGGTAAAAAACTGGTCTGAGAGTCCTTCTTTCTTTGAAAGATGAGATAAAGGTAGTGGGCCGGTCTGGTCGAAGTCCCGCTGCCTTATTCCTCTGTCCGCCGCGCCTTCACTGTTCAACCTTCCACACGAGCGACGCGGTTGATACAAGATTGGCGAAGTTGGTTACAGTCGATTTCCCTTCCCATTTTTTTGCCGAGAGCGAGTGAGTCCTGACGGAGTAGAGACTATTTGTGATTGGAAAAGAAGCCAATCTAACCGCTGTAAGATCTATAGCCCCATTACCGGAGATTAAGAATGAACAAATCCCCCTTTACAACGCCTATTGACAACCGATACCTGGATGACTACGCTGCCGGGTCGGTTCATCAGTTCGGACCCGTGGAGGTCGAGAAGAAAGAGATCATCGATTTTGCCCGGCGTTTCGATCCCCAACCTTTCCATATGGACCCGGAAGCAGCAGCGGAGAGCGGCTTTGGAGGCCTGATTGCCAGTGGTTGGCATACCGCCGGTCTGATGATGAGGCTTTTCGTGGATCACTACCTGTCGAGCGTCGCGAGCCTTGGTTCCCCCGGCGTGGACGAGCTTCGATGGACCAGCCCTGTCCGACCCGGTGATAAGCTGTGGATCCGCGTTACGGTCGTTGAGGTCAGGCACTCACGTTCCAAGCCTGACCGGGGTGTTCTCAGGTCCTTCGTGGAAGTATTGAACCAGGATCAAGAGGTGGTGGCGACCATGAAGGCCTTGAATATTCTCAAACGGAGAGAGAGGCTCCTGTCGGCATGAGAGAGATTGGGAAACGGGAGTAAAAGCTACCAAACAGGTATTCCGGTCTAAAGAAAAGCATGGGAGCCCCCTACTTTTACGGCTACAACATCGTGGCGTCCTGTTTTATAATACAGGCGATCAGCATCGGTGCCATGTTCACCTATGGAGTCTTTTTCAATGAGTTCCAGACCGAATTCGGATGGTCGAGGGCAATGGTATCGGGGGCATCCTCGTTCGCTTTTCTGATAATGGGAGCGGTAGGTGTCCTTGCAGGGAGGCTCAACGACAAGATCGGCCCGAGGGTCATTGTCACGGCGTCGAGCATCTCGCTCGGGATCGGCTACCTGTTGATGTCCCGTCTGGCGGAACTGTGGCACCTCTACCTGTTATACGGTCTTCTTGTGGGAATCGGCTTTAGTACCCACGACGTCATAACCCTGTCCACAGTGGCCCGCTGGTTCGTGAAACGACGTGGGATAATCACGGGAATCGTCAAAGCGGGAACCGGGTTCGGCCAACTTTTCGTTCCGTTGGTTGTGACGGCGACTATCAGCGCCTTTGGCTGGCGGACCTCTTATCTCATCATCGGCGCGGCGGGCCTGATAATGCTGTCGGCAGCGGCCCAGGTGCTGCGACGAGATCCCCTCGAGATGGGCCTGCTGCCGGACGGCAATGGTCAGGCATCTCCCGAGACCAATACAGGGTCTGTAGAGATAGGTGTCACACTTGCTCAGGCCGGCCGTACCACACAGTTCTGGATCATGTGTGTGGCCGAGTTCACCATTCTCTTCTGCCTATTGACTATGATCGTACACATTGTGCCCCACGCCGTGGACCTGGGCCTGTCGTCGGCCGTGGCAGCCGGTGTCCTTTCCACCATAGGAGGCGTGAGCATGGTGGGTAGGCTTGTGATGGGTGCGGTGAATGACAGGGTAGGGGGCAAACGATCCTTGGTAATCTGCTTCGTCGTCCTGCTCGTCGGCCTTGTCTGGCTCCAATGGGCTGACAGGGCCTGGATGCTCTTTCTTTTTGGGGCGATCTATGGCTTTGCCCATGGTGGGTTTTTCACGGTCGTGTCTCCCACGGTGGCCGAGTTGTTCGGTACCGGCTCTCACGGCCTCCTCTTCGGCGTCATCCTTTTCTGGGGAACCATCGGCGGGGCCATCGGCCCTCTGTCGGCCGGCTGGATCTACGACCTAACCGGAAGTTACAGTATCCTCTTTCTGTTGCTGACAGGAGTGAGCATAGTTGGATTTGCCTTTATACTCCTTCTACGACCGATCAAAGGGGGTATGGGTCATCTCTTGAAGTCCGAATAGTCGCAACGTGATGCGTTGTATGGGTACGAATTCCGACCGATGAAAATCGCCGAGATAAAAAAAGAGTCTATGGCTGTCGAGGATCCGCAGCCGAAGAGTCTCGTCTGAGAAAGGACAAGATTACAATCAAAAATAGCAAAACCTGTTTCAGATGAATTGTTTAGAATGGATATCATGAACAAAGAAGAATTAAAAATCCTTTTTTTGGCACCTGAAGCGGTTCCCTATGCCAAGACAGGAGGTCTCGCGGATGTGGCCGGGTCACTGCCCATGGCCTTGAAGAGGATGGGCATGGACGTCCGATCCGTACTTCCCTTTTACCGTAACATCAGGGAAGGGCATTTCGATGTAAGTCCCTCAACCAATGAATTGGAGGTTCCCCTTGGAAAGGCACTCCTCAAGTCGAGGGTGTTGGAGGCCCGCACAAAAGATGATGTCCCCTTCTATTTCATTGATCGGGAAGACCTTTATGATCGGCCCCATCTCTACGGAGATCCGACCGGAGACTATTACGATAACCTGGAGCGATTCACTTTTTTTGCTCACGCTGCGTTGAGATTGATTGGAAAAGTGGGATTCATTCCTGATATTGTTCATTGTCATGACTGGCAGACCGGACTGATTCCCGCTCTTTTGAAAGGACCTTATGAGAGGAGCCCGGGACTCTCCCAAATATCCACTCTTTTTACCATCCACAATATGGGATACCAGGGAATTTTCCCGGAGGAGAAGATGGCGGTAACGGGACTTGACAAAGAGACCTTTTTCCATATCAACGGCGTGGAGTTCTGGGGCGACATCAGCTTATTAAAGGCCGGCATCATGTATGCCGACGCAGTGACTACCGTCAGTCCGAAGTACGTGCAGGAGATCCAGACCTCTGAATTCGGAATGGGGATGGAAGGGATTCTTCAGGGACGTCACGAAGATCTTCACGGGATTCTCAACGGTGTGGATTACTCCCTCTGGGACACGGAAAATGATCGTCACATCGCGGCCTCTTACTCATGGGACAAGATGGCAGGAAAAAGCCGTTGTAAAGAAGCCCTCATAAAAGAAATG
Source organism: Thermodesulfobacteriota bacterium (assembly GCA_034189325.1). Taxonomy (GTDB): domain Bacteria; phylum Desulfobacterota; class DSM-4660; order Desulfatiglandales; family Desulfatiglandaceae; genus JAXHUM01. The sequence goes on along the minus strand of JAXHUM010000110.1, from coordinate 63,187 downwards.
AACATTGATAAGTCCATCCTGTCCCGTCCTCTCTTGGGTGTGATATCCCGTTTTGACAGTCAAAAGGGATTTGGCCTCCTGATGGAAGTCTTGGAAGATCTCCTGGCCCTGGACGTCGGCTTAGTCTTTCTGGGTGCGGGTGATGAGACGATACAAAAGGAGATTGAACAGGCCGCCGACCTCCATCCTGGAAAGGTGGGGCTCTTTATCGGATTGAATGATTCCCTGGCCCATCGGATCATGGCGGGCGCGGACATTTTCCTGATCCCATCCCGCTACGAACCGTGCGGCCTGACTCAGATGTACGCCCTGAGATACGGAACCGTGCCTGTGGTCAGGGCCACAGGTGGTCTCGAGGATACGGTTGTTTCCTTCGATGCCGAGACAAGCCATGGAAATGGGTTCAAATTCGGACCTTTTGAAGCAACCGCCTTTTTGGGTGCGGTAAAGCAGGCCGTCAACTGTTATAGTAGTCCAGGGGTATGGAAGAGGCTTGTGCTCAACGGGATGAGAGAAGATTTTTCATGGGATAAGTCGGCGCGAAAATACATTGAGCTCTATCGATCTATGATAAAAATGTAGTGTTTGTTGTTTGAGTCGTTGTATACGATTTCACGGTGAGCAAGATTGCATCAAGGAAACCCTCGAGCCTATCCAAGGGGCAATCTTATTGCCGCCTCTGATGATCCTGTCAGCCCTGTTACGAGATCCCGCGTTACAGGACTCGAATACGAAGAGTGTTGATAGACAGTTATCCTATCCGAATATCTTCGGGGCTCGATCCTTTCACCTAAACAGGGGATTACCAATTGTACTCAAAATTTTGATTGATGGATGAATATTACTCAATTTTAAATTGAAAAAAGAGGATAAAAAAACTATTGTTTATCAAACAAATTAACTTTATTGCTAAAAGGAGGAAAGAAATGAAGTATTTCAAAAATGTGAGGGTATTAACGATTTTTGTCATGATCTTCGCCGTTGGTTTTATTGTATCCGGATGCGCGACCAGCTCCCAGATCTCACTACTCGAGGAAAAGGTCCAGCAGGCCTTGGACACTTCACAAAAGGCCCTGGAAGAGGCGGAAGACGCGAAGGCAGCCTCGTCTGAGTGCGTCCAGGCATCGGAGGTAAGTGCAAAGAAGGCCGAAGAGGCCGCTGCGCGTGCTGAAGGCTCGGCTCGGGAGGCAGAGGCGTCCGCAGTTCGGGCGGAAAAAGCAGCTCAAAAATGCCAAGACATATACGAAAGGATAGTGTCCAAATAAGGGGAAAATGTTATTCTTTGAAGACAATTTCCACTTATGGACGGGCACCAACTAGGTCGAAGAAACCAACCATATCAATTAACGGGAGTGTCTGACTTCACATGGAGGGGCGCTCCCGTTATGCTCGCCGTAACTCAAACACATCAATCGCAAGCCCGCAATACCACTACCTATAACAAGAAATTCCGATTTTATTTTCTGTTCGGAAAAACTCATCTTCCTTTCCTCCATAACTTCCGAGATGTGCTTGTGAATTGAGCTGAAAAGCGTTCAGGTATTGATCCGTTCTCCTGCCCGGTCGGATGAAAAGTCCTTTTGTCGGCTTCCCGGTGCCGTCAATGCAGTCCTTAGGGCCGTTACGAAATCATCAAAAAGGTGAGTCGTTGTTTTTCTCTTTGTTCGTGAAAGGTCTTTGAGTATCAACCGCCGTAACCCTTCGGTTATCTCAAGCTGGACACCTTTGAGGGTTCGACTTCGATTGCAAACGTTTGATGGGTTTAACCCAGGAAATCGTGGATGCACCTGAACCTCAAAACCCGCGGCTTTGAGAGAGCCTTTTATTTTCTCTTTAAGGATCGTGTCTCGCCCCCCTATGTAAACAATTGGTTTTTCACCCCTGCAACCGTGTATAGCCAGTATTGTCCTTGAGTTTTCGGCCATATTGATCCCCAAGGGCTCGTTAAAATGCCTGCTGGTGATATGAAGATCAAGATTTTGTCTGATTTTTATCCCCTCAAAACTGTAAAATCCGTGCTCATTGCCTGCAACGGCATCGGCTATCTCCGTGGTTCCGGGTTCTATGCCCCCACCATGGGGAGCAATGACCAAGGTATCCGATTTTCCATGCCTGAGTTGAATTTTATAGGTTTTTCCTTCCTCTTCTTTTTTCATCAGCTCTCTGTAATCATGATATTTTTCCACAAAAAACTCCGTCCCCACCGTTAGAAAGAGAGATCCATCACCAGATAAATGACATGCCATGATGTTGATATATGGATTCAACTTCCATTAAGTTGCGCCCTCCCTTTTCACTCTTCCAAAAAATCCCTGATTTGATCCACAAGTTTTTCTACCTGCCTATATCCCATATCAATGGTTGAGTTGATCTTTTTTAGATCCCTTGTGATAAAACCCGCCCGAGGCATTCTTTCGGGATGAATAATAAATGCCCTAGCCGGCTCTTCCTTCGCCAATCTTTCAAGGTAAGAAATTTCATGTTGGTAGGTCTTTCCCGCTTCCTCGAGTCTTCCCAAGACCCAATCGTATTTCATGAAGTATCGAAAAAAAAGAATACGCTCTATGAGGTTCAGAGATTCGCTTTTACAATCCAAAGGCTTTGAAAGGATACAGATAATTTTTTCTACACCCTCATCAGACCATAATCTTGCCGGAAGGGGGTTCACTGTCCCACCGTCTATAAATTCAAAACCTCCAAGACAAACGGTTCCGGGATAACAACCGGGAACCGCCAAGGCAGCCTTGAATATCTCATAGATGTTATAATCAGCAGGTCTCACAAGGACCAGCGATCCTTGTGGAGCTTGAGTTAGTGCGAATCGGCAGTCCATTCTGCTCTCAAAGAGGTTCTTTATATTCAACGGATATTTCTCCTTAAATACATCATAGACGAGATGCTGGATATCAATAATCGGCCTTTTTATAGAAAGGGCAAGAGATGTGGCAGGTAAATTGTGATAACAAACAAGATCGGAGCTGCATAGTTCCAGGCGCCACACCTCTTCAATTTCTTTACGCTGACCAGAAGCAAAATAGGCCAATGTCGGCACACTTGCCGATACTGCCAGGCCCCTGTCGAAATCAGTGAGTCCATTATCCATCAAGGCCATCAGGGCCCCTGCAACAAATCCCGCCCTCATTGCACCACCTTCCAGGATGAGTTCCGCCATGATTTTCACCGAGGAGCCAATTTCAAAACACTTCCTTTTGTCCGATCTTTACGTCAGGCTCGCATTTTAATCCTCGAAATACTCAATGTATTACTGTGGTTAAGATTTTCGCCTTCCTTGGCCTCGAACAAAATTGAACATTTTGAAACTGGCTCCGAGTCTTGTGATTAAAGGCTTGCGCCCGTTTGGGAGAGGACTCTAGAGTCTGATAATCTGAGCTATATTATTTGCAAAATGCTGATGTCTTATAATTTTCCTGTCTTTTTATAATTTCAAATAAATCCAGGAGTTGTCCATAGGCGGAAAGACTCATTATTAATTAATAGAAGAAAAGCCCCGTAGACAGGGGCTTGAGTCCTCTAATCTTTACACTCCTGTTTTTGAAGACATTGCAGGGCTGGCTGCGGTCCGGGAAGCGCGACATATTCTTACTTAACCTTGATCTCAATCTCTTTTTTCTTTGCTTCCTCTTTCTTGGGAAGAGTTATTTTCAAAACACCCTTGTCAAAGCTTGCCTCAACCTTATCGCCGATAATGCTGCTTGGAAGCTCAAAGGTACGCTGGAAAGACCCTTCGTATCTTTCAACGTAGTGATGGTGCTCATCCTTTTCTTCCGCTTCCTTTTTTTTCTCGCCTTTTATGGTGACAATATCTCCTGAGACAGTGACACTCACATCTTTTGATTCCAGACCAGGCAATTCCGCCTTTACGACAAAATTATCACTTGTTTCTGAAATATCCACCGAAGGCGACCATTCCTCGGCAAATGTCCCGAGACCGGGCGTTTTACCTAAAAATCGATTCCAAAGATCATCCATCTCTCTCCTGAGTGAACTGACTTCGCCAAAAGGTTTCCAAGGCATTAATTCCATAACCAAACCTCCTTGTTTAACTCCATATTCTCGGCCTCCCCGGGCCATAGCCAAGCCGACAAACAGTTGGAAGAAATAGTCTTCCGAAGACCATCATCCAGATAATCATCCTGTCCATGGTTCAATACTCTTCAATGCAGGTCCCTAAGCTGGCATACTACTCTTTCTCAAGCTGTTCTATAATGTGCCCCTTTTCCGTGGCCTCCCACAGCACAATGACCTTGTCACCTACAGAAAAACTTGAAAGGTCCACCAATTGCCTCTCTTCTTTTAGGATTGCTCCATCAGAGAGGGGCCCTCCTACTGTAAACAATTGATCATTGGCGAGGAGGACTTCAATAACAACGGTGTTGTGGCCTTTTTTCAATGGCTGTTAGCTTTCCACTCATCTTGTAAAGATTTTCACCGGCAATCGAATCAATCCCGTGAAGGCAGAGTAGAAAAAACAGAATAAAAAACAATAGGGCACTTATTCTCTTTCTTCTTATAATTATTTCTCCTTTCTATGTCGGTGCTTGTACACAGGTAAAGGTGAATACAATGCCGAAGTATGCCGGGCCATGTTGATCCTCCATCTCTCTATGACCAGCCTTTAGATATTCAAGAAGACAACTCCGTCCTTCTCGACAATGAAACGAGACCTTTGCAAAACGCCCCCTTTTGCCCAATTGCGGTGTCAGGTTCAAATTTTAATCCTCGAAATACTCAATGCATTGCTGAGGTTAAAATTTTCGCCTTCCTTGCCCTCGAACAAAATTGAGCATTTGTCAAAGGTCTCGAAACTGAGACTTCATGTCTCTTATGAATGGACTTTTGTTGACTGTCAATGAAAGGATAATCTTATTTTTGTGTGGAAAGTTCCTCAAATGCTGGGGGTTTACCCGCAGGAATGTCCTAGTATTCCCTTTTATATAATCTGGAGAAGGGACAAAGTGGAATTAGAGAATCGTGGGGCAGGGCAAGAGGTTATGTGATCGTCAGAGTTTCTATCTTAGGATCGCCAGAGGTCCACATCAATGAGACCAAGTTTTGCTGCATAACGGACCAGTTCAAGGGTGCTGTGGAGGTCCAGCTTGCTCATGATATTGGCCCTATGATTTTCAACCGTCTTAGGACTGATGAACAGTTTTTGTGCCGCCTCCTTGCAGGAGAGTCCTTCGGCCAAGAGGCGCATGACCTCCTGCTCACGCTTGGTTAGGGCGCTATAGGCGGCATCCTTTATCCGTTTTTCCCTTGAAGGCGATTCCATCAGCCTGTTGACCACCTGGTGGGAAAGTGAGCTGTCCAGGAAGTATTCATTGTTTAAGACGGCATTAAGGCATTTGAGAAACCCGGCGGCGGCTGATTCCTTGACCAAATAGCCAATGGCGCCGGCCTGAAAGGCCTCTGAGATGTAATCGATTTTTGAATGCATGCTGACAATCATAACGCGTGTCTCCGGCAAATACCTTCGTAACTCTCGGGTCAGCTCAATTCCACTTGTGTCGGGCAGGGATATGTCCACGACCGCCACGTCCGGCTTTAGATTTCGTGCCCTCTGAAGACCCTTGTGCCCATTGTCCGCTTCTCCGACCACGACGAATTTCCCGTCATTACCTAAAATAGCCTTGAGGCCTTCTCTAAAAAGAGGATGGTCATCAATGATCAGAATCTTTTTTTTCTGAGTCACTCTTTTTCTCCTTCCACGGAATCTCTATATAAACTACCGTGCCTTGGCCGACCCGGGATTCTACCTTCATGACACCTTGAAGTAAGTTGATCCTTTCCTCCATGTTCCGAAGTCCCATACGTTTCTCATCTATAGCGGCGCTCCTTCTCTCCTCTACGCAAAAACCCTTGCCGTCATCTTTAATGCGAAGGATGATGTGGGGATAAGAGGCAACGAGTCGCATGATCACATGATCGGCGTCAGCATGTTTTCTGATATTATTCAGCCCTTCCTGGATCACACGATACAGATTAATTTGTGTTTCAAAAGGTAGTCTCAGGGTATCTATGCCTGCGGATGCAAAATTCACATCCAGTCCGGTCCTATCTGAAAAATCTTCGCAATATTGAGAGATTGTCTCCACCAGTCCAAGTTGATCCAGGGCGGGAGGGAGGAGATCATAAGCCAGATTACGAACGGCATGGATGGATTGCCTTAGTGCTTTTGAAAACTCCGAAGTCTTTCGCTCCATCTCTTCAGGCATGTTATTAAAAAGGGCTTCAAATGCCATGTTTAAGGTGGAAAGATCCTGGGCCACTCGGTCATGGAGATCACGGGAGATCCGACGTCGTTCATTTTCCTGGGCCTTGATCAGCTCCTGGGAGAGGAATCTGATATGATCCTGGGCCCTTCTGTATTCGGTAAGGTCATTGGCAAATCCTTCAACAGCGATTATTTCTCCATGCTGGTAAACGGGCTGCATATAATAAGAATGAAATTCAATAGAGCCGTCTTTCTTCTGACGTTCTGTTTCACCTGTGACGTTCTCTCCATTCAGTATTTTTCCCAGATTTTTTCTTGCCTCGCCTCTTGCCTCTCCGGGGCGAGTTATCTCAAAATGTTTTCCAATGATTTCATTGCGTGAATATCCATACATCCTTTCCCATTGAGGATTTACGTACTGAAACAAACCATCCCTTCCAACCCGCATATATCCGATAGGCGCATTTTCAATGATCCGCTGAAATCTTTCCTCATTTTCCGTGAGTTTTTTCTTGAGTCTTTGCGCCTGCATTACCCTTTCGATAATACCGGGAAGTAGCGTTGCAAAATGGGCCGTCTTTACGATATAGTCCGAGGCCCCCAGTTTCATGCAACGAACAGCTATGTTTTCATCTCCCTGTCCGGTTACGACAATCACCGGGATTTGGTTGCCTATTTTCTTGAGGCCCACAAGAAACTGAACCACGTCCATTCCAGGGGTGAGATAATCGGAAATGATGAGATCAGCCTCGACACGGTTAAGGGAGTCAAGACAGGCCAAGGAATCTGAGAAATGACGGATCGAGATATCCGGCAAGCTCCTCATGATGGCCCGTTTCATGAGTTCGAAATGGGCTTTTTCGTCTTCTATGATAACGATTTGCAATCGTCTCATCGATTCCTCATAAAGGGTATGAAATGCTCACTTTCCGATAACCGGCGGTTTATTGAGGAGCAGCCAGTAAAAACCGATCTGCTTTACCTTGGCTTCAAACTCCTTAAATCCCACCGGCTTGGTCAGATAGCTATTGACATGGTATTGGTAACACTCTTTAATATCCTCTTCTCTTTCTGATGTGGTGAGCATGATCACCGGTATAGATTGCAGCAGTGGATCCTCCTTGATTTCTTTCAACAGGTCTATGCCGTCCATGCCAGGCAACTTAATATCCAAAAGGATCAAGCCAGGGTGGGGATAGGCGGACTTATCTGCGTATTTTTTGCGGTTAAAGAGATAATCAAGGGCTTGTTCTCCATCACAGACCACTTCAATCCGGTTTGCGTTGCCCCCCTTTCGAATTGCCCGAACGGTTAACTCGGCGTGGGCCTCTTCATCTTCTACAAGCAAGATACTAAAAGTCTCGAGTATCATTTTTCCTGTTCTCCCTGTTTAAGGGTAAAGTAAAATGTGCTTCCTCTCCCGAGTTGAGACTCAATCCATATCTTACCTCCATGGTTTTCAATGATCCTTTTCACAATGGCCAGACCGATGCCGGTGCCTTCCGCCACGGCTTTTGCTGCCGGAAGCCTTTGGAATGCCTGGAATATCTTTTTGATATGTTTTTCATCAATGCCGATTCCATTGTCACGTACGAAAAAAACAGGCCTGCCGTCTTGTTCTTCCAGGCCGATATCGATACGAGGTGAATGATTGCCATGCCCCGTATACTTGATCGCATTGGAGATTAGGTTTTCAATAACCTGAGCCATCTGTTCTCTTTCGGCAAATATCGAGGGGAGATTATCCTGCACATTGACTTCAATCCCTTTTTCCTTGATTTGCGGTTGAAGACTGGCCAATACGTCGTCCACAAGATTCGCCAAGGAAAACGTGTTCCGGCTCTCAAGGGTAACCCCCATACGGGAAAGGGTCAATAAATCTTCGATTAAAAGAGCCATTTTGTGTGTTGCGCTGGTTATATAATCCAGATATTTGCGACCCGCCTTGGGGATATGTTTTCCGAAGTCTTCAAGGAAGGCCCCTGTAAAACCCTCGATAGTCACAATAGGCGTCTTTAAATCATGGGAGACCGAGTATACAAAGGTTTCAAGCTCTTTATTCTTCCTGTCCAGTTCCTTAAGCAGGTTCTCCAGCCTGTCTTTGTTGTTCTTGAGAATAGCCTCTGCCTGTTTGCGTTTCCCGATTTCCTGCAGTGCATGGTCTCTGGCCCCTCTATACATCTCCATACGGCTGAAAAGGGTATATAAGAGAAGGGAAAGAACGAGAGATGCTACAAAACCAAACAAGAGGATGAGGTTGTGTGTAGAAAAAAAGGAAACAGTGGAGGTCTTTCCGGGCCAAAGATCAAGCCGCCACTCCTTACCCGGGAAATGGATCTTCTGGGTACCATAAGGCCTTTCTCCGGATGGGTTGGTTTCATTTTCTCCGGTATTTCGAAAGATCAACCGTCCCTGTTCGTAGAGCCTGACATCAAAATAGTTCAATATCTCTTTGGAGAGGCAGATGTCTACAATCAACCGGATTTCAAATACACCGTTTAGATACCCCTGGATCATGCCTTCATGGACAAGAGGAAAAAATACTTCAAAGCCAAGGCCCCCCTGATCAAGCTCCGTACTGGGGGTCACGGCATATTCAACACCCTGTCCCAACTTTTTGAGGGTGTTATGATAAACGGGATCGTCCTTTTCGAAAATGTTTTTTCCTTTAAATCCGGGTTTCTCTTCTTCAGGAATGACCCACTGGATTGCCCCATCAGGATCTATCCAGTGAATGAAAAGGAACCCCGGGTAGTATGTGTAGAATTTCTCGGCGAGTTCGGTAAACCTCTTTTTGGTGAAATCGGGAGGAGTCCTTTCCACCCATCTCTCGGCCAAAATTTGAAGAGACGATATGCGGGCGTTCATCATCCCTTCAATACGAATCTTGATCTGATCAGCGATTGTCTCCGTATGTTGACGGACAAGATCGCTTTTGTGTGTCGTCTCACGGTCCCAGAGCCACGATACTAAGAGGGTGCAAATCAAAAATGTTGCAAGAGGAACCGCTGTCTTTGGAAAACGAAATCTCATTTTTTCAGAATCATGCAGGCTTCATGTTTCTTGACAAAGAGGATATAGACAATGGTGGGGCCTACATACCTTGTTCATAGAATTCTTGAGTAATCTATAAATCGGCCCCGAGCGAAACTGAGATCTTCAAACAGCCCTATGAGATCATTGTCTTTTTTGTCAACCATAATCTTTATCATTCTTATTCCCTTGCTCCTAGAGGTATCCACCAGAGCCTGGACCAGCCTCGTCGCAATGCCTCTCCTGCGGAAATTGGGATCAACACCCATGGTCTGGATAACACTTGCTTCACATATTTCGTCGGAAACATAGGCCAAGGACGACAGGAGAAACCCTACTGTTTTACCATCGACTTCGGCAATAAAACTAAGATCGATGTGACCTCCGATAACATCATTAATGTCATATGTCAGAGACCTGTCGAGCCCACTTATTTTTCGATCTATTCTCATAATGTCTTCTATGTCATTAGGTGTCATCTGCCGAATACTAAACTTTTCTTCCCTTTTTTGCATATGAACCTCCTCTTGTGAATCTCGATTAGAATCTTACAGTTCCTGTTTCTATTTTGTCTTTTGTCATGCAGTACCAAACCTGTCAATAGTTTTTGGACTCAACCCTGAAAAATGACCTTCCAACGTATCCAAAGCTGGATCGATCCCTACGCCTCGGGCAAGGCAGGAGAAAACGAAAGACACATTCCAAGATGCTATGATCCAGCGGCGAAGTCCTGTTTCGTGGGGAATTTCCTCACCAAAATGAAGGCATCCACCTATAGACGGGAACACGCAAAGGCGATAGGAAAAAAGAGACGCTTCACTCAGACTTTATTGTCTTCAGCTATGAGGTGAACGAGCCGATCCTGTCCAAAAGGCCGTGATGTAAGAACTCAATGAAAATCGGTTGGAAGGAGGTGAACAGTCACAGGAAGGTGAACAAAAGTCCTTGATACCGGAAATGAAGTAAAGGTGAGAATTCCGAGTATCCACTTAAAAAAGGTGGGATGTTCCTCTTGATGAACCTATTTTTTTCTCAATGAAAGGAGATATAAAATGGCCGGAAGTACATACAAAATAGTCGAGCTGGTAGGCACGAGCGACACCTCCTGGGAGGAAGCGGCACGAACAGCCGTAGAGACAGCCGGGGAAAGCCTGAAGGATTTAAGAATTGCCGAGGTTACGAAACTTGACGTGGTCGTTACAGGAGGAAAAATAACATCCTACAGGGCTAGGGTCAATGTCTCGTTTAAATATATTAAGCAAGCGTAAAAAATTGAAACCTTTGACAAGGGAAGAAACAAAAAATTATCTGTCGGAAGTTCCTACGCTTTTTTGTTTAGAAAATATGAACCTGGATTTCAGGGGAAAAGGAAAAAATCCTGTCTGAAAAGGGGGGATAGCCTTTGGAAATGAACCTTTTCCTCTATAGACAAAGCCGGAAGACAAAAATATAAGAAAAAACACGATCTGTCGTTTTCCAATGGACATGAGCAGAAGAGACCAAATGTAGCTCAAAAAGAGATAGGCATCTTTCGAGGGGGGGCGACCTTTGAGAAAAGGAGACAAGTCAAGGTTGGTGATTGAGAGAAGGCGAGTGTCTCATGTTCCCCGCGGTATCATTCAACAGAAGGGATGCTGAAGCGAAGAAATTTTGATGAATCAAGAGAGAAAATCGGACGACAACGGAGGTGGCGTTGATATAACCCGGCTCATTAGAAGCATTCAGCGAATGGAAGGAAATCCTGATTGTTTTCGCAGGGCGGGAGAGTCATGCGGGAATTCTGATTGTGCCTGGCGGGAATACTGCCTGAAGCGCGACGATTAAATCGGTTCTGGGGACAATTCTGATTTAACTTCTGAGAGAGTTAACTGGTCGTTTGTGCTTACGGGGATCACGTCTGCCTTTCCTATCGGAACTGCAAAGTTCCTTGCTGATTGGGGCCCCCGGGAACCCCTTAGGGCAAGCAGACAAAGCCTGCACGTCACGTCCTCCTGAGGAGCAAATGCTTTAGGTAATGCTTGTACCGACAAAGTGTTTCCAGTACGTGAATCATGTAAATCCTGAGAGGAGGGATATGAAAATGCCGAACATATTAATCGTCGATGATCAACCATTTATTCGAAGTCTCTTGTCAGAGGAACTTGAGGATGAAGGTTATACAGTTGAAAGCGTCGGAGACTCCTTGTTGGTTGAGGGGCGGATCAAGGATCGAGAGCCGGATGTGGTGCTGCTGGATTTGTATCTCAAAGGTTTTGAGGGATGGAGGATACTGCGGGAGATCAAAGGCAGGAATCCTGACTTACCTGTCCTCATTTTGACGGCGTATGACAGTTACGCCGATGATCCTCGTGTGTCAGAGGCGGATGGCTATGTACTCAAGAGTTTCCTTCATTTTGATAAACTGAAGCAAAAGATCGCAGATGTTCTTATGCATTGATTAAAGTGGTTCAATTTTTTCAGACTAAAACCGGGTATATGCTAAGAGGTATATGATGAGCAAGGTACTTATAGTGGATGATGATCCCAACATTCTCTTTCTCTATGAAGAAGAGCTTAAAGATGAGGGTTATGATGTCGTTACTCTGAGCAATTGCAGCAAGATTATTGACATGATCGTAAGCCAGGAGCCCGATCTGGTCGTCCTCGACATTAATCTGGGAGAGGCTGACGGGCTGGACCTGTTGCAGGATATTAAAAACTGTTATGAGGATATGCATGTCATACTTTGTACCGCCTATCTCGCCTTACATATTGATCTTGAATCAATAGCTGCAGACTATTGCCTTGTCAAAAGCCCTGATCTGACCGAACTGAAATCGAAGATCAAGAGGGCCATTCATTCAAGTAAATGTTTCTCAAAACCAAGCACAACTAAAGGGACGGGAAGCGGGGTATATTTTTCGGAAGAGGAAAGATTCATAGATCATGGTGCCTACCTACCTCACATGGGGTAGGTCCTGAAACGAGGCAATAGGGATTAATGGAGGACTACGATGGCGAAGAATTTTAAAATGATCGTCCATAGAAACAGTGAAAGCGTCCATTTCAGATTGATAGGTGACTTTGACGGTAGTTCCGCTTGTGAACTACTCAGTGCCATACAAAGACATGAGAAAGCGGCAAAGGTCTTTATACATACCAATTGCTTGAAAAGTGTTGATCCTTTCGGCCAAAACGTATTCCAAAACAATCTTGAATGTAAAAAGGATCCAAGGTCTCTGGTCATTTTTACAGGAGACAACGCCTCTCAGTTGGATCCCAAGAGAGGCCAGCCTTCTCAAGTATATTATTAGAGAACTTATTCTAGAGAGTATGATCGGGTCCCTGGGCAACAAATAGGGAAGGAGAAGTCTATGGATCGTCTTATAAGGATTTTGATTGACAGGCTAACGGGTCAAGGCCTCGAAGTGACCTTTATCCCCGCCTTTATCAGGAACCTGGCACATAGTATCATTGGAAATCCTGATATAAGTCTAGAGGATCTGAACAGCCGTTTGCGATTGCTGGGTTGGGGTAATATCACCGTGGATAGCTACACACTGAGCCTTATTCTGGCTATATGGGATTCGGGAAATTGTCAAATGGCCCCAGGTTTTACCGATACCACAGAGGATAAGGGGCTCCTCCATCAAATCCCCTCACAAAGAGAGATGGCCCCCGAGGCCCATCCATCCTCTGCAGGTGGATAGCATCCACTCATATATCCTGTCCGACCTGAAAACAAGTCCTCGTCGTGAACCTGACGTCGCATAACTCCGATCAATCATTATTGGTACCGGTTGCTGGGAAATCCCTATCCTTCCTGCAAAAGTCGCTTGGTGAAGAATCAAGACTCTCTCCTTTCACCAGAATACCCGCGCCGGATGACGGGTGCCATTGATTCGTAGGAAATAATGCTGCAGAATTCCGTGGTGATTATCCTAGATAAATGATATTATAATATATGTTTGTAGAAGTGGTGCATTCGGATCGTGAATACCAATGATCAGCTGTTGGATCAACCTGTAGGAAAAGAGATCCCGGAAATACGCAGGATGGATAACAGCCCCTTATTTATACATCTCATGACTCATAGAGGACTCCTTTGGTGAAATCCTTTGTCCTCATCCTGTAGGTGTTGGATTTGTGAGCAGGATTGAACAAATGAAGAACACACTTGCAGTCATCATGGCCGGCGGCAAAGGCGAGAGACTCATGCCCCTGACAAAGCATCGCTCCAAGCCGGCTATCCCTTTTGGAGGGATCTATTTACTGATCGATCTTACCCTCTCCAACTGTATCAATTCCGGTATTTACAAGATGATTGTCCTTCCTCAATACAAGTCCCAGACCCTCATGCAGCACCTGGAGGGAGGATGGAACATATTCAGTCCTGATCTGGGTCATTATCTCAAGATTGCCCCCCCTCAAATGATGGCAGGTGAGCGCTGGTATGAGGGGACCGCCGATTCAATCAGGCAGAACATCCACATGATTGAAGATAATCCACCGGAACATATCCTTGTCCTATCTGGGGATCATGTTTACAAAATGAATTATGCAAAACTCAAATACTATCATGATGCCCATAATGCCGACGTCACCATTTCGGTAATTGAGCTGGGCAAAGAAAGCGCCAAAAATTATGGAGTCCTTCAGGTCGATAAAGACTTCCGGGTCAAGGCTTTTCATGAAAAGCCCGAGACTCCCGTTACGATTCCTGGTGACACCTCTCATGTCCTGGCTTCCATGGGAGTCTATATGTTCAATACGAAAGTGTTATTAGAACTCCTCAAAAAAGATTTGAGACCTGATTTCGGCAAACATATTCTCCCCGATATTTTGAAAACTCACCGCGTCTTTGCCTATCCCTATCGACGAGAGAACAAGATTCGTGATGTGCATATCTTTACTGACGAACAGGGGGTCCGTTATGAAGAATATGTTGATAAAACAAGAGATTCAGGTTATTGGAGAGACGTAGGAACCCTCAACGCCTATTGGAACGCCAATATGGACTTAACCGGTGTGGATCCTTATTTTAATTTGTATGGACGTCATTGGCCCATACGGACCTTTCAAAGGCAATACCCACCGGCGAAAACCGTTTTTGCCCAGGGATACGGCGCAGGTGCCAGGGCGGGCCTTGCCCTGGATTCTCTGGTGGCACACGGATCGATCCTCAGCGGTGCCAAGGTCCGCAACAGTGTGATTTCTTACAATGTCTTTATTCAGAGTTGGACCACGGTAGATGAATCCGTCATCATGGAAAACGTAGTGATAGGTCGTTATTGCACAATCAAAAAGGCGATTATTGCAGAAGGGGTCCAAATTCCTCCCTACACCGAGATCGGAGTCAGTCCGGGCAGAGATAGAGACCGTTTCACCGTCACCTCCCGAGGTGTTACCGTTGTGACTAAGGAAGACTTCTAGGAGACCCTCCTAACATTTTATTCTCCATACAGGTGATTTCATGAAACCCAAAGGAAAATTCAATGTCGTGCCCAACCTTCCGCCCAGTCTTGAGATTCTCAGGCACTTGGCCCATAACCTTATTTTTAGCTGGGATGCCGAGATCCAGGATATATTTCAGCGGATGGATCCCGGGCTCTGGTTGGAGTGCAAGAGGAACCCTGTCTTGATGCTGGGCCTTATCAATCAGGAACGCCTTGATGATCTGTCTCGTGAGCAGAGCTTCCTATCGCAGCTTGAACGGGTCGGTCAGGATTTTGAACGCTACCTCTCAGAGCCTAGAATACGTACCATGGATTATTCTCCCCAAACGATTTTTCAGGTCGCCTATTTCTCAGCTGAATTCGGCTTGTCAGAGTGCCTGCCCATATACTCAGGCGGCCTTGGCATCCTGGCGGGGGATCATTTGAAATCCTCCAGCGATCTGAATCTCCCTCTCGTGGGTGTGGGGCTGCTTTATCAGGAAGGTTATTTCAGCCAATACCTCAGTTCCGACGGATGGCAGATGGAAACATATCCGGTGAATGACTTCGACAATATGCCTGTAACGCTCATGCGGGATGAGACCGGTCAACCCCTGAGTGTTACTGTTGAGTTTCGAGGCGAACCGGTCCGTGTCCTCATATGGCGGATCAACGTGGGAAGAATATCTCTGTTCATGCTTGACACAAACACCGGGGACAACCCTCCCGATATTCGCAAGACCACCGGCCAGCTTTATGGAGGAGATCGGGAGATGAGGCTCAGACAGGAAATCGTGTTAGGCATCGGGGGGGTGAGGGCCTTGAAACTTTTGGGAATTAATCCGACGGTTATACACATGAATGAAGGTCACTCGGCATTTTCCGCCCTGGAACGGATCAATATTCTCAGAAAGGAAAAGGGATTGTCTTTTGACGCGGCCCGGGAGATCGTGTTGGCAAGTACCGTTTTTACGACCCATACCCCGGTGCCTGCTGGTAACGATGTTTTTGATCCGGGTCTCGTCCAATCATACTTCGAGGATTACTCCAAGGAACTGGGGATTAATTTCAAAGTGTTGCTGGGTTACGGACGAATGGATCCACGGGATGAATCGGAAACTTTTGATATGACAGCCCTCGCACTTCGGCTTTCGGCCCACACAAATGGTGTCAGCCGACTCCATGGAAAGGTCGCACGGCATATGTGGCAGGGTATTTGGTCGAAGCACCCGGTTGAGGATGTCCCGATTGAGCATATTACCAATGGAATCCATGTGCCTACATGGATATCGGATGAAATGGCCATTCTCTTAAACCGGCATCTTGGTCCTCATTGGGCTGAGGATCCGGATAGCAAGCGTGTCTGGGACCAGGTCGAACAGATACCGGCGACGGAACTGTGGCGGGCCCATGAGAGATGCCGGGAGGGTCTGGTTGCTTTTACCCGTCGTCGTCTGGCAGATCAGTTGAGACAGCGAGGTGCCTCTACCGCTGAAATACAGTCCGCCAGAGAAACCCTGAGCCCCGAAGTCCTGACCATAGGCATTGCCAGGAGGTTTGCCACATACAAAAGAGGTACGCTCCTCTTCAGAGATCCAGACCGTCTTGATCGCATTGTCAATGATCCGGAACACCCGATCCAGATTATCATTGCCGGGAAGGCCCATCCCCAGGACAACGAGGGAAAGGAATTCATAAAGACCGTTATTCATTTGGCCGGCCAGCGAAGATTTCGTAAATCCATCGTTTTTATAGAAGACTACAACATGTATGTGGCGGAACGTCTGGTCACCGGGACCGACGTCTGGTTGAATACGCCTCGCCGTCCTCTGGAGGCCTGTGGGACCAGCGGCATGAAGGCCCTGGCCAATGGGTCTTTAAACCTGAGCGTTTTGGATGGATGGTGGGATGAGGGTTATGACAGTCGGTTCGGCTGGGCCCTGGGTCATGGAGAAGTCTACAGTGATCAAAGCGCTCAGGATGATATCGAAGGCAGGGACCTGTACAATCTTCTGGAAAAGGAGGTGGTCCCCCTGTTTTACCAAAAGGGGAGTGACGGTATTTCGAGAGGTTGGGTGGAAAAGATGAAGGCGGGACTCAGGTATCTGGCCCCTGTTTATAATTCTCACAGGATGGTTCAGGAATACACGAGCCGTTACTATCTCCCCTGCTCCAGACGCTTTACGTCATTGTGTGAAAACGATTTTACAGGAGCGAACAACTTAGCTGTTTGGCGTCAGAAGCTCATGACAGGCTGGCAAGATGTGAAAGTTGAGGAAGTGCCCTCAAGCGAGGGCGTGGAAATTCCCGTGGGACAAGACCTGGAAATAGAGGCCAAGATTCGCCTCGGCGGTTTGTCCCCGGAGGATGTGAGCGTGGAGGCCTATTTTGGTAAACTGGATCAACATGGTGACTTTGTTGAAAGGGACACGGCCCTTCTTGACCTTGTCGGTTCCACCGATGGTCTCTTTACGTACCAGGGAAAAATTACCTGTTCCAAGACAGGCCGTTTTGGGTATACGGTTCGCGTGATGCCCAGCAAAAAAAGGCTGGAGAACCGGTTTATGATGGGGCTGGTCACATGGGCATCATAAAATCTGAACCTTCTGTGAAAAAAGAGGAACAAAAGCCGGCACAGCCGGTGAGGCCGGGGGTTTTCAGCAGAGGTTTCATGTCTGATGAATTAAAAAGGCTTGTCAGGGGCGAATGGCATGATCCTTTTGTCTGTTTAGGGGCTCATCCCGTGGCGGGCGAAAGAGGCCCTGCCACGGTGATCCGGGCCCTTTTGCCCGGGGCGAGGTCAATGAAGGTGCTGGATATTGTTTCCGATCAAGAGGTCTCTGCCGAGTTGATCGATCAACAGGGTCTTTTCGAGGCATTGATACCCGGCCAAAGAGACATATACCCCTATCGTCTTAAGGTCGATTTCGGCCATGGCGTATCTGTCCTGTTTTACGACTGCTACGCTTTTCTGCCCGTTCTCGCCGACGTTGACCTTTATCTTATAGGCGAGGGGAAGCATTACAACATCTATGATAAGCTCGGGGCTCATGGAATAACGCATCAGGGAATCTTCGGGACCCTCTTTGCCGTCTGGGCCCCTTCCGCTGTCCGAGTCAGTGTCGTGGGAGAATTCAACCAGTGGAATGGTCTACGTCATCAGATGCGATCGAGGGGGACCTCCGGCGTATGGGAGTTGTTCGTTCCCCATCTTGGCCCGGGCCTGCTCTACAAGTATGAAATTCGAACCGCAAACGGAACGCTTCTTCTGAAAAGCGACCCCTTTGCCTTCCTCCTTGAAAAACGGCCCGGAACAGCCTCGGTGACCCACGATCCGGGCGATTTTGTATGGAATGATGATGAGTGGATCAGGGCCAGGGAAAAAGAGGATCCTCTTGCCCGACCCATGGCTATTTACGAAGTGCATCTGGGGTCATGGCGACGAAAGGGGGATGACAAAAGCTCCTGGCTCACTTACAGAGAGGCGGCGGAGGAACTGGTTTCCTATGTGAAGGATATGGGATTCAACTATATCGAGTTCCTTCCTCTTACCGAGCATCCCTTTGATGCCTCCTGGGGATATCAGGTTACAGGCTTCTACGCTCCCACCTCTCGTTACGGAACCCCCGAGGACCTGATGTATCTTGTCGACAGGTGCCATGGCGAGGGGATCGGCGTTATCCTTGACTGGGTGCCGGGCCACTTTCCCCGGGATGCCCATGGACTTGAATATTTTGATGGGACCCATCTGTATGAACATGCCGATCCCCGGCAGGGAGTCCATAAGGAATGGGATACGCTCGTCTTCAATTACGGCCGCAATGAAGTCCGGAATTTCCTCATAGCCAATGCCCTGTTCTGGTTGGACAAGTATCATTTTGACGGCCTCCGTGTGGATGCGGTGGCATCCATACTGTACCTGGATTATTCACGGGAAGAGGGGGAATGGATACCTAACAGATTCGGCGGCCGGGAGAACCTTGAAGGCATTCAATTCCTGAAGGAATTCAATCAGAAGGTGTATGAGAAATTTCCAGGTGTTGTCACCATTGCCGAGGAGTCGACAGCCTGGCCGGGCGTGTCCAGACCGGTCTATCTTGGGGGACTGGGCTTCATGTTCAAGTGGAATATGGGCTGGATGCACGATATGCTGACCTTCATGTCCAAAGACCCGATCCATCGCCGTTATCACATGGATTACCTGACCTTCGCTCTCCTCTATGCCTTTCATGAAAACTTCATTCTTCCTCTTTCACACGATGAAGTGGTCCATGGAAAGGCCTCCCTCCTCTCCAAAATGCCTGGAGATGACTGGCAGAAGACTGCCAATCTTCGTCTTCTCTTGGGATATATGTATGGGGAACCAGGTAAAAAGATGCTCTTCATGGGCGGCGAGTTCGGCCAATGGTCTGAGTGGAATCACGATGAGGGCCTGGATTGGAGCCTTCTTGAGTATGGGCCTCACCGGCAATTGCAGCAATTTGTCAGGGATCTCAACCGAACCTATCTGTCTGAACCGGCCCTGTTTGAACAGGATTTTCAACCGGAAGGCTTTGAGTGGATCGATTTTCGTGATACCGATTCCATGATCGTATCTTTCATACGGAGGGGAAAATCTCAGGAACAGCCCCTTGTCTTTGTCTTTAATTTCACGCCTGTACCGAGGTTGGGTTACCGGATCGGCGCGCCCCGTCCCGGTTTTTACAGGGAGTTGATCAATTCAGACGCCGCTGTTTACGGCGGATCCAATATCGGTTTAGAGGGAGGTATCCCTGCGGAGCCTATCCCATGGCATGGACAACCTTACTCCCTCAATCTTCGACTCCCTCCCCTGAGTATGCTTATTCTCAAGCCTGCGGCCGAGTGAGGGTATTGTCTAAAGGTCGATAAATTCCAACTCCGTCTTGAAACCGGCTTTTTCTCCTGGTTTGAGTTCCAACGGGAGCACAAACAGGATACTCGACCCCTGGTAGGTTCGATCAAACCCCTTCTCCGATTTGGAGACCGACATAAGAGGGTAGAACCAGATTGTTACGGGGCGGGGAAAGCGAAAAACAGTGCGAAGACGGTCCGGGCCATTGAACAGCTCGAATTGTCTGATATTGTCCTCAACCCCGGTCTCCGTGATCTCCCGTCGGGCGCCGCGTTCGGGAAAGGCATAGTACCTTTCAGGGTCTGTATCCGAATAGAGGGTCAGATTATACTCACACCCGTAGAGTGTGGAGAGGACGCCGGGTCCGTGACAGGCAAGTTCATGATCAATCCATAACCGCGGCTTATCTTCGAGTTGAACAGTCTTCGTGATCGTTATGGTGGAGGAATTGACCGCCCCTGTCCGGCTGAGCTTTACAAGGGCCCTTCCCTGTGCGGAGGAGGCCTCTTCCACATTATAAGATCCCTTGATAAAATCCCCCAGCTCGGAATAGCTGTTTTCGGCGTAATCCTCAACCCTCGTCTCCTTCCCCAGGAAATGGTCGAGGAGAGAGGCCCGTGTGTACGAGTCAAAGATCAGAAGGTGTTTCAAGTCTTGTTGTCCGGCATCTATGATATCATGAATCGATGCTATGCCTTCGTCGTTCCCATGATTGACCGATCCGACAGTATCATTGAAATGATCATGGTAGAGTTCTTGTCGACGGGTGAGGGTATCGCATAGGTTGAGGGCATGGCTCAGGAGAGAGATTTCAAAAAGCCCGCCCCCTTTATGAGGTTCGAACCCCAGAGAGACATGAGGGGCCTGGATGAGGATCTCGTCAAAACCATCCCTATCGACATCGAGTCTCATTAACTGGACGCCTCTACGAGTATTCCCAGACTGACATGCCTGGGCCCTGATGAGGTTTTCATAGATTGCCCGCCGCAAGTGTCCCAAATAGAGACCGCCGAACACACCATGCCAGTATGCGCAATTGCATTGGGCCCGCCACAGATATTCTTGAGCCTCTGTGTTTGGTGAGACCCGCTCGCTCAGATAGAGCATCTTCTTGTGCATTCGGTTTGACTCGTCATACTTGACCAGGAAGTTATCCCATATCCCGCCCCTCACAAAGGGCCTCCATCTCTCCCAACGCCCCTCTGTTTTGAGTGAAGACACCATCTCGTTAAGCTGGCGGCCCTGGAGCGTTGGCAAGGCCCACTCTGTCATCTCCTCGTAAGAGGCCATCGGCAGGTAGATCCTTCCCGAAGGGGGCGTGGATGAAATGAATTCCCATGGCAGAAGGGTTCGGAGCCAGTCCCGATTTTCGGTGACTGCGGAGAAAAAATCCTTGAGCCAGCCTTTCTCTATCACCCACTCATAGGTGCCCGGCCATTGACCGAATTTCTCACCATCATCTCCGTAAACAGCCACCCGATGGCCCGCGTCATGCATCGTTTTCAAATGGCCCAGGACATCCCCCACAGGCTTGAAGGGAATAAGATATCTCATCTCCATGGGCGTGGCCAAAAGATGCAAGGGCCGTCCCTCTTTTTCCGTCAAATAGTGTCCGTAGATCTCATGAGGCTGAAGACCGGCATAAAAGAAATGGGTGTCGTCTACTATTGTGTATTGCATGCCCGTGCCTTCCAGTGCCGATGGAAGTCCCGGATCCCAGACCCGTTCGGTCAGCCAGAAGCCGTTTGGCTCATAATGGAATCGATCCTTTATGTAGTGGTTCATCATTTGAACCTGACCCACAACATCCCGCAGGGGGATGGTTGAAAGGAGGGGTTCAAAGAAACCCCCGGACAGGGGTTCCAGACGACCTTGGGAAATGAGGCCGGATAACAGGTCGAGGGTGTCGGGTTCATGCTTTTCGATCCACTCCAAAAGCGGTCCGGAAAAATGTACACCCGCCTTGACATCACTGAAGGCCTCAAACAGGTCCAGCAGAGGTCGATAGCACCTGTCGTGGGCCCCTTGGAAAACGTGGTCGAAGTTTCCTACAGGCTGATGGCAGTGAATAACAAGCAGGAGATCGATCATCTTATGATTCCTCCAGAGCAAAGCCCAGCCTTGTTCCCAGGGTCTTGTAGTGAAGAACCTGGTCCGGGCTGAGAGAAGTCTTAACCCCGAGATCCCCATACATATCATAGAAGATATTCTGGCACTCCCAGAGGTCGGCCTCTATGTTTAGGTCCCGAAGGACATCCAAGAATTGGATGATGTCCTTTATCCTGTCTCCATCATAATCAACGACAACTCTCTCTGTTTCAGATCGCAGATACTGCTGCGCCTTTTGTCTGATTACAGGCGAGTCCAGCGTCTTCTTGACCACTTCACTCTGTGTGAGAGCCGAACGGCGCAAAATATCCCGGTGTGCTGAACCCTTTACGCGTCCCCCATCCATGAGTTTCATGAATTCTTCATAAAGCACAAGACAAAAGATGGTCGATGAGGCACCGGACGTAGGTTCGTCCTTTTCCTCCATAAAAGAGATGATCTCAATCAGCTCCCCATAAATGTCATGGACACGGGACCTCATGCGATCCTTCAGTTCTTCCGTCCAATAGTGAAACAGCCACTTACGGGTGTCTGGAAGGAGATCGTCAAAATCGAACCTTTGGCTCCGGGTCATGTGGGGGGCGAAGAGGGCCTCTATCGTTTCAAGCGATCCCTCTATAGACCAATCCCTTAATTGACTGGCAACCTCTTCCATATCCACCTCAACTCCCTCGACCGGTTCTCCGGCCATACACCATAGCTCGGTTCTGCCGCGACGAACGGCCGTATAAAACCTCCTATGTTTTCTCCCTGTGCTTTCTTCTATCAGGGTCTCGCCGAGGGAGACATGGGTATTGTCCAGGCGGAGATCCTGTTTTCGGGCTATCCGAACACTCTCTGAGAGAATCGGGGGACGCCCTTTTGATTCCATTTCCATGTCCAAGAGGGCATAATTGGCCGTCATTGCAGAGGGACCTGTCTTTGAAGGGATCACGAGCTTTTTGTAGACCGCGTCACCTGTTTTGTAGATCGGATCATTGCTGGCGGCAAGACTGAGAAATCGGAGGAGCCCTTTTTCGAGATCTTTTGGTGCCCAAGGTTTCACCAAATCGATGGCGCGGGCCGCATACTTCAGGATCTGGGTGGCCTCGAGTCCTGAGATCTCATCAAAGAACCAACCGCAGCTGGTAAACATGTACATTGACATGCGTTGAGATTCGATCAGTTGTAGGACCTCGATTTTTTCGTCGCCTGTTAAGGCCCGCCTTGCGTGGCGTTTGAGAAAGATCTCTTTATGTCGTGCATCCGGATTAAGCAAGAGAGAGACGTATCCATCTCGAGCTTCCCAGGGATCTTTCAAAAGCCTCCCGCATTGTTTGAGGTAGATCGACTCCAGTTCATCTCGGAGCCAATTCAGTCCTTCCCTCAGGGGAGCTCTCCAGGACTGATTCCATCCCTCCTGATGATGGATCCTGCATCCACAGTCGGAACGCCATCTCTCAATACCATGTGCGCAACTCCAGGAGCTGTTCTCAAAGAGTTTCACCTCGTTTTGTGGAGGAAAGCGTTCGAGGAATAGAGCGTAGTTCGTTACGTTTATGTCTTTGGATATTTCAAGGTGATCAAAAAGCCAGGAAAGGGCCAGATCTCCGAACTTGAAATGATGGCCGTACGACTCCCCATCCGTAGCGATGTTTATGAGGCGGGGTCGCTCTTCTTTGCCTTCCTTCAAGGCATGTCTGATCCGCGACAAAAGGGCCTCGCCCGATGAGAGGATGTTCTCGTAGGCCACGCCTCGCGACAGGGCGGCATCGTAAAAAAAGACGTCCATATAGAGTTTTCCCGATCGATCAAGTTGGACACGGTAGGGCTGCGTGGTATCGATACGGCCCCCACCAACATCCTTCCACGACCGATCCTTTGCCCTGCCTGCCAGAGGTCTGACGGAAGAGGCCTGTGTAGGGGAGAGAACCGTGAATTTGACCCCCTCCAGTGCCATGAGCGTCAGGGTCTCCCTGTCCACGGCTGTCTCGGCAAGCCACATGCCTTCGGCCTCTGTACCGAAACGGTATTTGAAGTCCGCAAGACCCCATCGAATCTGCGTGATCTTGTCCCGTTTGGATGCCAGGGGCATAATCATATGGTTGTAGACCTGAGCCATGGCATTGCCATGCCCCTCAAAGCGTTTTCGGCTTGCGTGGTGGGCATTGAGGATCTGCTGATATATCCAGGGGTGGGTCATTTCCATCCATGACAGGAGGGTAGGACCAAAATCATAACTCATGGAGAGGTAGTTATTGATCGCCTTCACGATATGTCCCTGCTGGTCATGGATGCGGGCCCTCACATTCGGGCCGTAACACTCCCGGGTGATACGCTCGTTCCAGTCATGATAGGGCGCGGCAGACGGCTGCATTTCAATGAAATCGAGCCAGGGATTTTCTCTCGGCGGTTGATAGAAATGCCCATGTACGCAGAGATAATTATTGCTCATTCATTTGATCCTCGCAGGTGCGTATTGTCTTCCAGGATACTATGGGGCGTTCCCTCACCAAGTTATGCCGGAAAGAACCCTCTTTCATTGATTCAAGGATCACGGAAGTCGACTATTCGACCTCTTAAGTCGCCAAGTTCGGGTATTATGGGAACATAGTCACGGAAATAGCAAGCATAAAAACAGGGTGCCAGGGCGACTTTTTGCCCTTCTTACTTGAAGTGGGACCATGCACCGTTTGGATCAGTAATACGCATCCTCTCCCTGTTCTACCCTTCACGGTCACATTTGTCTCACCACTCGGAATATCAAGCCGGGCGCATAGGGTGGGTGCAACAAGGTAATCTGATAAAGCTTTCCGGGAGTTCATAAGGAGAGTAAAACGTCTAACAGTCCGTAGTTGGTTCGTGTCTATGGATTATCGTCTTAAGAAGCTTGCATAGTATATCCGTGGTTGGATGTACTATTTTGGGACATCGGAATACTACCGACCCGTTCCTGACTTAGACCGCTCTTATGGAAAAAGGCCGAATTCACACAAAATGGATTGGGGAAATTCCAGATAAAATATGCATGCAATCCGTCTGTGTGGCAGGGATTTTGAATGGACAAAAGTCAGCAGGGCGGGAGATTCCTCTTGTATGAATGGGTTTATTCCGGTGCTCAGGTTGCCTGGCACCTTGGAACGACACGTTCTTGATAGAGGGTTTCATATCATTATTGTGCATGTTGAGCGCAATCGTGCCGCCTATTCTTATTAATCTATTTAAAGGGGAAAGGAGATCAAAGATGTTCTTGAGGGACGTTGGGTTTGTCATAGCCCTTGCCGGGCTTTTTCTTTTTTTTGGAGCCTGTGACAGCAAGAAAGAGGAGGCCCTGAAGGCCGCGAGAGAGGCGCGTCAGAAAGCGGAAAAGGGTCTTGAAGATGTGAAGGAGCGGGACAAGCTGGCACAAGAGATTATCCAAAAAAAACTGAATGCCGGGGCCAAGTTCAACAGCCAGTTTGAAGGCTATGCCACATCCGATGAGGACACCCTATCGGAAGAAGAACCTGGAACAGAGGATGGGACATTAAAGGGATTTGTCGCTGTCTGGGGCTCCAAACCGGGCACAGTGGGCAGCACCGAGGGCATGACAGTCCACCTGAATGGCGAGTATGACTCCTTTTCAGAGAATGTCGATTCTGAAAACTGGTTCACTATTTCAGTCCCTCCCGGAGAATACACCCTGGTCATTAATGAAGTGGGGTACGAGTATTTCGAAAAGGAAGTCACGATCGCTTCGGGAAGGGAAAGACTCCTTCCTCCCATAGGGCTGAAAAACGAGTAGAGAGAATCTGCAGACCCTCATTTTTCATTGACCGGCGGAATAGGAGCGAAAAATAAAGGGTGAAAGGACCGTCAAGGTGTGACATACTGTCGTCTACCGATTCACATCAAAGGTAATTCTCGTCTTGAATCCTTTGAATCCGATTGCTGTCAAGTGCCAGCGGTCCGACAAGCAGAAAAATCTATGACGAAGCGTGAAGACAATGAAAGAATTAAAGAGTTTTCAGAAAAAATACTTAAGAGGTCTGGCCCATAGTCTCAAACCGGTAGTCTCGGTCGGACAAAAAGGGATCACTGATACCCTGATCGGGTCGATCAACGAGGCATTGAACGCCCACGAACTGATCAAAATCAAGTTCCAGGATTTCAAAGAAAAAAGCCAAAAAAAGGCATTGCTGGAGATCATGCGTCAGAAAACCCAGAGCCAGGTGGTGGGGCTGATCGGGCATGCCGCCATTCTTTTCAGGGAACATCCCGACCCTGAAAAACGGAAGATCGTTTTACCGAGGAAATAATCCGGCACATTCCAATCACACCGCCCCTGCGAGTCTCCATGTTTGACTATTTTATTGTGATACCGCCCCATTTGGCCTTTCAGGCGATCAAAGAACTTGAACCTCTGGGAGCGCTGAATACGAAAGAAAGTCCCACCGGCATCTATTGCAGCGGTGATCTGGCTTTTGGTTATAAGGCATGCCTTCACTCACGCCTGGCCAATAGGGTGCTCCTGAAAATCGCCCAATTTAAGGTGACCGACATAGATGATCTCTACGAAGGTGTGACGAAAATCAATTGGAGCGACCATCTGGGGACGGAGAACACCCTGGCGATCAGCGCCACCACCCGCCATTCGGAAATGAACCACTCGCACTTTGTAACGCTTAAAGTCAAAGACGCGATCGTGGATGACTTGCGACGGAGGTTTCACGACCGACCGTCGATCAGTAAAAATGAGCCCGATGTCCGTGTCCATGCCCATATTGATAAGGACAGCGCCACCATTTATATCGACCTTTCCGGTTCGAGCCTCCATCAACGGGGTTACCGCAAAGAGAGCGGATTGGCGCCTATAAAAGAGAATATTGCCGCTGCCATGCTCTGGATCTCCGGTTGGGCCGAAGCCGCCCAAGAGGGGAATGATTTGGTGGACCCCATGTGCGGCGCCGGGACCATCCCGATTGAAGCGGCCCTGATCGCCACCCACACACCCCCCGGTATCCTCAGAAAATACTTCGGCTTTATGAAGTGGCGCGGCCATGACAGGGCCCTGTGGAATCAGATCCGAAAAGAGGCGCAGGAGCGAATCCAAGGCGAGGTGAAAAGCGGTTCGGGTATCGTCGGTTTTGATCAAAACGCCCGGGTTATCGAAATCGCCGGACGGTCCGCCCGGAGCGCGGGCATGGATAAGTTTATCCGTTTTGAAGTGAGGGCGATCCAGGACGCACGGCCCGTTTCAAAGTCAAAAGGCATTGTTGTTTCCAATCCGCCCTATGGAAAGCGCTTGGGCCAGGTAGAGGCGTTACGGCCCATGTATGCCGATTTCGGCCGGGTCCTGCGGGAACATTTTAGCGGGTATCAGGCCTATATCCTGACAAATTCCGACGAGCTGGCTTACTCACTCGGACTACTGGCCACTCGAAAAAGAAAAATCAACAACGGCGGCATGGAGTGTCATCTCCTTGAATGTCCCATCAAGAGCCTCGGCACTGCTAGAAAGCCTGGAGGGGACAACCTGGACAAGGCCCTGGTCAATCGCCTCCAAAAAAACGTGGTCCGCTTGCGTACTTGGGCTGAAAAGGTCCCCACAGACGCCTATCGTGTTTACGATGCCGACCTGCCGGAGTACAATTTCGCCCTGGATGTATACGGGAAATACGCCCACCTCCAGGAATATGCCGCTCCCAAGAATATTCCTATATCCACCTGCGCCACTCGTGCCGCCATGATGATCTCAGTTGTTGAGAAGGTCCTTGGGATCCCGAGAAGTCGCATCTCATACAAGATTCGCAAACGACAAAAGGGACCTGCCCAATACTCTCGACTGCATGAGCGTGAAAAACTCGTTGAGGTCCATGAAAAAGGCCACATCTTTCTGGTGAATCTCTGGGACTATGTGGATACCGGTCTCTTTCTCGACCATAGGCCGGTGCGTTCGAAGATTCATGATTCGGTCCTGAAAAAGCGTTTTTTAAACCTCTTTTGCTATACGGGAAGCGCCACGGTCTATGCGGCTGCCGGAGGGGCACGGGAAACAACGAGTGTGGATCTTTCTGATAAATATCTTGAATGGGCCCAACGTAACATGAGACGCAACAGGTTTCGCGGAAGGCAGCACCGCTATATATGCGCGGATGTCATCAATTGGCTCGAGGAGGATACCCAGAGGTATGATGTGATCTTCATTGACCCTCCCACATTTTCAAACTCGAAGAGATCCAAACGCGTTTTCGATGTGCAACGAGACCATGCCCGACTCATTCGTCTGGCTGCTTACCGTCTCGACAGGGACGGATTGATCTATTTTTCCACGAATCGCAAGAGATTCAAGTTCGATGCGGGCGCCCTGCCTGAATTCATGGTAAAGGATATTACCAGGTCTACGCTTCCGATCGATTTTCAAAGAAAAGGCCATGTACATTCCTGTTTTGAGATCCGATTGAAGCCCGGCACGACCCTTGCCAGGCCGGAAAGGAAGCCCCGTTATGAGAAAACAGGGAGAGATCGGAAAAGAAGGGAAAGAAAAAGGGGCCTCAAGGGTTCAGCCGGGGCCGGGCCCCGAAAAAAAACATTGATGAGAGGGGGAAAAAAGGACCGCCAAACAATCCAAGAGACCGGAGGGTAGCGTTATGGGTAGTCTGGAAAAGATCGACAAGGCCTATTACGAGAAACCGAAGACAAACCGCACATGGTCGGGCTTCGAACTCAAGGAGATTTACAGACCAGAGGATGTCGAAGTTGTTTCCTATGATCAGGATATCGGAGACGCCGGAGAATATCCTTTCACACGGGGCGTGTTTTCAAACATGTATCGTGGGAGGCTCTGGACACGACGTGAAGTGACCGGATTCGGGACTCCCTCAGATACCAATGAGAGGCTCAAGTTTCAGGTGCGCGAGGGAGCCAGCGGGTTGAGCATTATACCCGACCTGCCTACATCCATGGGCATTGATGTGGATCACCCATTGGCAAAAGGAGACGTCGGTGTTTGCGGTGTGCCCATGGATTCACTGGCTGATATGGAGCAGTTGTTGGAGGGTATTCCTCTGGACAAAGTCAGTACCTCTTTTAATGAGTCAAGCTGCTCTTGTCCCGTGACCTTGGCCCAATACATCATTGTTGCTGAAAATCAGGGAGTGGCACAGGAAAAACTCAGAGGCACAATGCAAAACGATACTCTCCACGGGCGTTACTGCGGTTTCAGACCGAATGCGCCTATCGATCTGAGCCTGAAACTTTCTGTGGACATTATCGAATATTGTACCAGGCATATGCCTCTATGGAATACCGGAAACGTTAACCTCTACGATCTTCGAGAGACCGGCATTAATGCGCCTCAGGAGGTCGCTTTCGGGTTTGCACTTGCGACTGCCTACATAGATGCGTCTATCAAACGAGGCCTTCACGTAGATGATTTTGCGCCGAGACGGGCCTTTTTCTGTTCAACGCACATGGATTTCTTTGAGGAAATCGCCAAACTCAGGGCTGCCCGGAGGATGTGGGCCCGTATCATGAAGGGGAACTATGGCGCGCAGAATCCGAAGTCCTGGATGTTCCGCTTCGGCGGTCAGACATCCGGGTGCGCCCTGGTCCCTCAGCAGCCTCTGAACAACGTTGTCAGGGTCGCTTTCCAGGGACTTGCGGCGGTGCTCGGCGGTATCCAATCACTTGCCTGCTGTTCCTACGACGAACCCATAGCCTTGCCTGTTGAGGAGGCCCAACGGCTGGCCTTAAGGACCCAAGAGATCATCGCCCATGAGCTTGGAGTGACAAACGTTGCTGATCCCTTGGGAGGATCTTATTATATTGAGAGCCTTACCAACAGAATCGAAGAAGAGGCCACGAGTATCCTGGAACAAATAGAGGCCTTGGGAGGCACCATAGAGGCCCTGAAGTCAGGGTGGTTTGATCAGGAAATCGAGGCGGCCGCTCTCAAACGACAGAGGGAAGTGGACAGCGGAGAGAGGGTTGTTGTGGGTGTCAATGCCTATATTGGTGCTGACGAGGAGAAAACGCCTCTCGGCGTTCATCGCGTCAGGGCTGAGGCCGAAGAAATTCAGATTCAGAGCGTTAAAAAACTCAAGGACACAAGAGACAGGGCCAGAACCATGGAGACGCTGGAAAGACTTTACCAAGAGGCACGAAAAGGGGATGACAACAACCTGATGCCCTGGATCCTGGACGCCTCCAAGGCCTACGCAACTATTGGAGAGGTCATCGGAACCATACGGCAGGCCAACGGACTCAGCTACGATCCCCTGGAGGTCCTGAGCCCGCCATCGTGGTGAATAAAGGCCCCTGCCTTACAGAGGAGGAGTCGCTATGAAACCTATTTCTCGAAGAGACTTTATAAAAACCTCAGCCGTTGCCGGAGCAGCCGTGTGCGCCACGCCGACCCTGCTGATTCCGGAATCCGAGGCTGCATGGCATCGAGGGACCCGGATCCATCCACATGTAGACAACCTCAGGGTGGTTGGTGTTACAGACCCGAAGATGACGAAGGCCATTGAGCCGGTGTCCTCATGGGCCCAACAGGAGGCCCTCGTGGATGAGGCGATAGTCTGGGAAAATATCGACAAGCTTGCCTGTGCCCTGACCCGAGAAAGGAATCCCGCAAAGGCCTGGCAGGCTATCTTTGTCAAGCCACCTGGAAAATCGTGGTCCGAGACGTCCGTGGCTATCAAAACCAATCATATTGCCCGGCAACACACGCGCAGTGCCGTTATGTCCAAGGTATGCCACTCCCTCATTGATTTCCTTGGCGTGAAAGGCCGTAACATCCATATCTATGACGGATGCCACGGTAAGGGCATGAGCCGAGACACGCCCTTTTCGGGACTGCCTGCCGATTGCCGGATCGAAAATCAATGGCAAGGAATCACAACCCCTACAAGGATACCCAAACCCTGGAACAGTGGCCAAGGGTCTGCCGACTGCCTTGAGCACCTGGTCAGGGGTTCCGTGGATATACTTGTCAATATCTCTATGTGCAAGGGTCACAGTCACCAGTATGGTGGTTTTACCATGACCATGAAAAACCATCTCGGGACTTTTTCTCCCCGGCCTATCCATCAGGGCGGCGGGCTGGACTATCTCATAGCGATCAACAAGACATCAGAAATCCTCGGCCCCTTTGACAAGCGGAGTGGACAAGTCATCTATCCTCGCCAGCAGCTTTGTATCGTAGATGCCCTCTGGGCCAGCAAGAAAGGCCCCGGCTGCATGCCCAGCCACCAACCCAACTTTCTCGCCATGGGCGTTTTCGCCCCGGCAGTGGACTATCAGATCGCGACCCAATTCCGGCATAAGGAGATGGGATGGAAACCGAACAGGGAAGCGCTGGAACGGATTTTAAAGGAATTCGGCATCCACAAAGGAGATTTCCCTGAAGATGGAAGACTGATCCGGGCGTAAGAGAAAGCCCTAAAAAAGGCTGTCTTTCCAATATCTAGGCGAGTAGTTTTTCCTGAATGAGGTCCCTCACCCTCTTGGGGTCTGCCTTCCCCTTGGTCAGCCTCATGACCTGACCAATGAGATAATCAATCGATTTGGTCTCCCCGGCCCTTATTTTTGCCAGGGGTTCGGGATTTTCGTCCAGTACTTTCTGAAGAATTTCATCCAGCAGGTCATCGTCCTGGATGACCTGGAGTCCTTTTTCCTGGATAATGGAATCAGGGGAATGCCCTGTTGCGAACATCTCGTCCAATACGGTTCTTCCAATGCCCTCTGTAATATCGCCCTTTGTAATATGATTGATCAAAAGCGAGAAATCTTCGGGCGCAATAGGGCACTTCTCTATGGAAACACCGGTATCATTGAGGAGTCGGAACAATTCCTTGACAATCCAGTTCCCCAGCTTTCTTTTGTCTTGGCACAGGGGAGCGCAGGCACCGAAATAGTCAGAGATCTGCCTGTCTTTTGAAAGAATCAGGGCATCGCTCTTGGGTATGCCGTATTCATTGACAAGGGTGTCCACTTTTTGATCGGGCAGAATGGGGATCTTCCTTCTCACGTTCTCTATGAATGCGTCATTGAGCTCAACCTCCACCAGGTCGGGATCGGGGAAATACCTGTAATCCGGCGCATCCTCCTTGCTTCGCATGGGAAGGGTTATTCTCTGTGCCTCATCAAAGAGCCTTGTTTCCTGATCAACCCGCCCCCCCGATTCAACGATCTCTTTTTGTCTCCCGATTTCGTACTCCAGGGCTTGAGCAATAAAACGAAAGGAGGCCATGTTTTTGACTTCCGCGCGATTGCCGAATTCCATTGTGCCTCGCGGACGGATCGATACATTGACATCACACCGGAACTCACCACGCTCAAGCCTGCAATCGCTTATATCTATATATTTCAGAATCTGGTGAAGCTTTTCAAGATAGACACGGGCCTCCTTTATGGATCGGAGGGGATTGGTCTCGTGGTCTCCGACTATTTCCAGGAGAGGCACGCTCGACCGGTTATAATCGACAAGGCTGTAATCGGATGAGTCAAACGACTCGGATGA
This sequence comes from Thermodesulfobacteriota bacterium, assembly GCA_034189325.1. Lineage (GTDB taxonomy): Bacteria > Desulfobacterota > DSM-4660 > Desulfatiglandales > Desulfatiglandaceae > JAXHUM01. The sequence goes on along the minus strand of JAXHUM010000110.1, from coordinate 31,040 downwards.
GTGAACCAGCTTGCCGGCATCCTCCTCCAGATGGATCCGTTTGATGCCCACGGCATAGGGTTGACCGTCGTCCCCTGGGATCTCCATAAACCCATTCTCGCAAAAGGGGCGTTCATATTGTGATATCTGATAACCTTTTGGAAGATCAGGATAGAAGTAATTCTTGCGGGCAAATCTCGATTTATTGTTGATCGAGCAGTTTAAGGCAAGCCCTGCTCGCACGGCAAACTCGACAGCCTTTTTGTTCAAGACCGGGAGGGCCCCTGGTTGCCCCGTGCACACCGGACAGACCTGAGTGTTGGGGGGAGCGTCAGGGTTCACCGGGCAATCGCAGAAGAGTTTTGTCTTGGTCTTCAATTCTACATGGGTTTCAAAACAGATAATAATATCGTAGTCCATTTACTTACTTCCTGTCGACTCTTCAAAGGCGTGACCCACCTGGAACACTGTTGCTTCATCAAAGGCCCTCCCTATAATCTGCATCCCCACCGGTAGGCCCTCAACCGTTCCGCAATTCACACTCATCCCGGGCAGTCCCGACAGGTTCAACGAGACCGTGTATATATCCACCAGGTACATGCGCAAAGGATCCTCCAGTTTCTCCCCCAATTTGAAGGGAAGACAGGGCGATACAGGCGTCACAATGGCGTCGACCTTTTCAAAGGCCCTGTCAAAATCCTCCTTGATCAGGGTCCTTGCCTTCTGGGCCTTCAAATAGTAGGCATCGTAATAACCGGCGGAAAGGACATAGGAGCCAAGCATAATCCTCCTCTTAACCTCCCTTCCGAAACCGATCCTCCTCGTTGTCTCATACATTGTCACCGCATCGGAGACAGCCTCCGATCTATAACCATATTTGACCCCGTCGTACCTGGCGAGGTTGCTGCTGGCTTCGGCCGTTGCTATCAGGTAATAGGAGCTGACGGCATAGGATGCATGAGGTAGGGAAATCTCAACGACATGCGCCCCCTTTTCCTCCAATAGAGAGACAGCCGTTTCAATCCGCTCTTTTATGTTCGGATCCAGTCCTTCAACAAAATACTCTTTGGGAAGACCGATGCGCAGGCCTTGGATCTCTTTATTCAGGGAGTTGAGGAACCCCGGCTTTTTCACTTGGGCCGATGTGGTGTCCAAAGGATCATGCCCGGCCATGCTGTCCATTAGGACGGCACAGTCCCGGACTGTCTTGCCGATGGCCCCGATCTGATCGAGGGAGGAGGCATAGGAAATCAGACCATATCGCGAAACCCTGCCGTAGGTCGGCTTTATCCCTACCACACCGCAATAGGCGGCAGGTTGCCGTATGGACCCTCCCGTGTCTGTTCCAACCGCCCCAATCGCTTCACCTGCGGCTACGGCAGCGGCGGAACCTCCGCTTGAGCCCCCTGCCACACACTCGGTGTTTAGGGGGTTTCTGGTGGGGCCTGCCACACTGTTTTCCGTGGAGGAGCCCATGCCGAATTCGTCCATATTGGCCTTTCCCACAATAACGGCCCCATCTCCCAGCAGTTTTTCAACAGCGGTGGCATTGTAGGTAGGGACAAAGTCGGACAATATCTTGGATCCGCACGTCGTTGGAATACCCTTGGTGCAGATGATGTCTTTCACGGCAATAGGTATCCCGTTCAGGAGAGGAATATCTCCTCCCTTGCGAAATCTCTTGTCAGCCATGTCTGCCTGCTTCATGGCTGAGTCATAGGTCGTTGTGATATAGGCATTGATAGTATCTTCTTTTTCACTGATCCTGGCAAAGACCGACTCCGTTATCTCCTTTGAACTCACATCTCCCCTTCTGAGCATCTCTGCAAGTTCGCTTATATTCCGATCACACAGTTCCATGCTTAACCTTCCAAAATCCTGGGGACTTTATAATAACCTTTCTCCGTCATGGGGGCATTTGATAGGAGATCTTCTGTTTTCCCCCTCTTTCCGTCACCATCCTCACGCCAGACATTTTTGAGCTTAAGCACATGACTCATCGGCTCAACACCCTCTGTTTCCAGCTCCTTCAGTGTATCTACATAATCCAGTATGGCATTGAGGTCTCTTTGGTATTCCGCAATCTCGGCATCGGAAAGCTGCAATCTCGCAAGTCTCCCCACATGCCTCACCTCCTCCTGCGAGATCTTTTCGGAGGGGCGGTCTCTATCCAGCCCCCCCACCTGTTCAGCTAGACCTCCGGCCGCCTCGGGGGAGGTCGTTGTTTCCGAAAGGGCCAGGCCCAGTTCATCCAGTTGGGAAGGATCGACCGAAGAAGGAGCCTCGGTCAGAGGACAGATCGCCCGCCTATTTTTTGGAAAGGCAATGACATCGCGGATAGACCCGGTGCGCAGAATCATAGCGATGACCCGGTCGATACCGAGGGCCAGTCCCCCATGGGGCGGGGCCCCGTATTCCAGGGCCGTGAGGAAGAATCCGAATTTTTCCTCTGCCTCCTTGTCCGTCAGGCCGAGGACCTGGAAAATCTTTTTCTGGACCTCGATATCATGTACCCGGATACTTCCGCCACCCAGTTCCTCGCCGTTCATGACCACATCGTAGCTCCGTGAGTTGAGTCGAAGCACGCCTTCTCTGTCAGCCGGATCAAAATCCGTTCGATCAGGCATGGTAAAGGGGTGATGCAGCGAGGAGGGCCTTCCCTCTTTGAGTTCAAACAGCGGGAAATCGATCACCCATAGAGGGCGGTACACATCCTCGTCCACCAGACCGAGTCGTTCAGCCACATGCAACCTGAGGCTGCACAGGACCCTGTTGACCAGATCAGGGGAGGAGTCGGCAATCAGCATAAGGACATCGCCCTCTTTCGCCTTGAAGAGGTTGATCATCCGCTCCTGTTCGTCTTGGGTGAAGAACTGGACGATATTTGATTCCAGCCTCCCGTCAATGACCTTCATCCAGGTCATACCCTTTCCCCCGAAAAGAGGGACTGTCTTCATGGCGTATTCATTCTGAAGGACGTTTTTACTCAGCAAATCAGCCCCTCCTTTGACGCAAAACCCCTTAATGACTCCCCTATTCTCAATGACCCTTTTAAAAATAGAATAACCTGTATGGGCCAGGATATCGGTCACGTCATAAAAGGCCATGTCAAAGCGAAGATCCGGACGATCCGTACCGAAACGGTCCATGGCATCCTGGTATGTCATCCGTGGAAAGGGTCGATGGAGGTTGATTTTTCCAATAGCGAAGATCTTGACCAGCAGTTCCTCAACCACGTCATAGATGAACTCCTCATCAACAAAAGAGGCCTCAAGGTCGAGCTGTGTAAATTCAGGCTGACGGTTGGGTCGGAGGTCTTCATCCCTGAAACACCTGGCTATCTGGAAATAACGATCCATTCCGCCGATCATCAGCAGCTGTTTAAAGAGCTGCGGCGACTGGGGCAGGGAATAGAACTTCCCATGATGAACCCTACTCGGGACCAGATAATCCCGCGCCCCCTCAGGGGTGCTTTTTGTCAGGACGGGGGTTTCTATTTCGAGAAAATGCCGTTTATCCAGGCATTCTCTGATACATTTCATGATCCGGTATCTCTTGACGAAAAGTTCTTTAACCGAGGGGCGTCTGAAATCGAGATATCGATAACGGAGACGCAGTTCTTCATCCACCTTTTCAGGGCTCGCCTGGATCTCTTCTCCGAACACTATCGCCTTTTCCGAGATCTGAAAAGGCAAGGGCTTGGATTTGGAAAGGAGGGTCATGTCCGTGGCAAAGACCTCCATGTCTCCACCGGCAATATGTGGATTCTCCGTGCCCTCTGCTCTTTTTTCAACTCTCCCCCTGACTTGAATAACATATTCCGGATTGAGCCGGCATGCCTTTTCATAGCAGGCCTTGTCACGCTTTGGGTCGAAGACAACCTGAATGATTCCCCGAATATCGATGAGATGGATGAAAAGCAGGTTCCCATGGTCACGAATGGCGTCCACCCAACCCATAAGCTGGACATCCGTGCCCACATGCCCTGGACTCAATTCACCGCAATAGACTCTATTTCTCCAGTCCACAATCACTACTCCAATCTTCAGGGAATCAAACCGGATCGGCATCCGGGGATACCCTTGTCGCGGGACGTTTAATCGTCCCCAAATATTTAGCCTTTGGCTATCAACCCTCTGTTCCGGCAAACATCATTATGTCCGGCCCGGACAAAGGGCCTGCTCACATCACTTCGCCCAGAAGTGGGGATTCGCAACAAAAAAAGAAAAAGAACTATTAATTTCGGGCTTTTTGTATCATAATACATGATTAAACTTCAACCTCAATTGCGGGAGGTCCGTGACAAACAGGAGAAAAGCAGAGCAGCAAGGAAAACCGTAGAAAGGAATATGCACGCCGGATTGTCTAACGCTCTTACGGAATACCGCAGATCATTATATTATGATGAATGATGGAAAGAATTAAAGCAGAAACTTACAACGAGTACATCAAGGCCATCAAGGATATCAGCCGGGCTATCACCTCCGACCTCTACCTTGAGGATATCCTGAAGCTTATAGTCATGGTCACGGCAAAGGTCACAGGTGTTGAAATATGCTCCTTATGGCTTATTGATGAGAGTCAAAAACAGAAAATGATTCGTCTGAAGGCGACGCAGGCTATTGATCACGAATATGTGAAGGACAGGGCCCTGGATATGGATGAAGGAGTGGTCGGCTACGTGGCAACCCATGGCAAACCGCTTGTGGTCAAAGACGTCTTGAAAGAAGAGCGATTCAAGGAAAAGGAGATGGCCAAAAAGCTAGGCCTGATTTCCATGCTTGGGATTCCTCTCAAAGTCAGGGATGAGAAGGTGATCGGGGTCCTCAACTGTTTTACATCCGAGCCCCATAATTTTTCAGGAGCAGAGATAGACCTTATAACGGCTGTGGCCCATCAGGCCGCCGTTGCCATTCTCAACACGGAACTGATGGTTAAGACCAAGGTGATTCAGGAAGAGTTGGAGACTCGCAAACTTGTGGAAAAGGCCAAAGAGGTTCTCATGGTGCGGCGAAAGCTGGATGGAGATGAGGCCTACCGCTGGATACAGAAACGGAGCATGGATTCCCGTAAATCTATGCGCCGGGTGGCAGAGGCCATTATCCTTGCGGAGGAGCTGGAGTAGGGACAAGATTATTGCAGAACGGTAAATTATATTTAATTTAACTCAATTCAATTTGAAATAAAATCAATTAACATGCCTTGCTTAACCATAGCATAATATAAAGTGCGATTTGCAAATAATCGCCTGGAAAGGATTAAAGACATGACAACCAAGACTATCGAAGGAAACGAAGCCGCCGCGCATGTGGCTTACGCCATGAGTGATGTGGCTGCTATTTATCCTATCACACCTTCAAGCAATATGGGGGAATATGCCGATGAATGGGCCGCACACGGACGAAAGAATATTTTCGGCCAGGTCTTGGATGTTGTGGAGATGCAGTCCGAGGCCGGGGCTGCCGGCGCTGTTCATGGGGCCCTGTCCGCTGGGGCCCTGTCCACGACATTCACTGCCTCGCAAGGACTTCTTTTGATGATCCCCAATATGTACAAGATCTCCGGCGAGCTTATGCCCTGTGTGTTTCATGTCTCTGCCAGAGCCATTGCCTCTCATGCCCTGTCCATTTTCGGCGATCACTCGGACGTCAACGCGGTTCGCCAGACCGGATTTTCTCTTCTTGCCTCCGCCTCTGTTCAGGAGGTCATGGATCTGGCCCTTGTAGCGCATCTTGCCAGTATCAAGGCGAGCCTTCCTTTTGTTCATTTTTTTGATGGATTCAGGACCTCTCAGGAGATCCAGAAAATTGAATTGATCGATTATGACGACATGGCGAAACTTGTGGATTGGGACGCGATCGACGATTTCAGAAGCCGGTGCATGAATCCCGAATACCCTCAATTGAGGGGCACGGCCCAGAACCCCGATATCTTCTTTCAGAATCGCGAGGCCTCCAATCCCTATTACGCCGTCATAGCGGACATCGTTGAAGAGGAGATGAAAAAAGTGGGGGACCTCGTAGGAAGGCCTTACAACCTATTTGACTACGTGGGAGACCCTGAAGCAGACCGGGTCATCGTGTCCATGGCATCGAGCTGCGATGTGATCGAAGAGACGGTCAATGCCTTGACAAAACTGGGAGAAAGAGTCGGACTGGTCAAGGTACGCCTTTACCAGCCCTTTTCCCGCGAGCACTTTCTGAGGGCCCTGCCGAACACGGTCGAAAGCATTGCCGTCCTCGACAGGACAAAGGCCCCCGGCTCGCTGGGTGAACCCCTGTACCAGGATGTCTGTACGCTCTTCCAGGAAATCGGAGAGTTTCCCGTGATCGCCGGGGGAAGATACGGTCTCGGCAGCAAGGATTTTACCCCCACCATGGTCAAGGCCACCTTCGACAACCTCCGGTCAAAGGCGCCCAAGAATCATTTCACCGTGGGGATTGTCGATGATGTGAGCCATACGTCCCTCGAACTCGGCCAAGAGATTGATCCAGCTCCTGAGGGGACTGTGCGATGCAAGTTCTGGGGATTGGGAGCGGACGGAACGGTCGGCGCCAACAAAAACGCCATAAAAATTATCGGCGAAAACACCGACATGTTCGCCCAGGCCTACTTTGCCTATGATGCGAAAAAGTCGGGCGGTATTACCATGTCCCACCTCCGGTTTTCTCCCTCAAGGATTCAGTCTCCCTACCTTGTGACCAAGTCCGATTTTGTGGCCTGCCACAATCCGGCCTTTGTCCATCAGTATGATATTTTAGATGGTATCAGAGATGGGGGAAATTTTCTGCTCAATGCCCCGTGGAGCGAGGAAGAGATGGAAACCGAGCTACCGAATCATATGAAACGGACGATCGCCCAAAAGCACCTCCAGTTTTATATGATCGACGCGGTCAAGATTGCCTCGGACTTGGGTCTCGGCGGTCGCATTAACATGATCATGCAGGCTGCCTTTTTCCAGATTGCCAATGTTATTCCCCCTGAGGAGGCCTTCGACTTTATGAAAGAGGCCATCAAGAAGACTTATGGAAAAAAGGGGGATGCTATTGTCCAGATGAATGTCGATGCCGTTGATCAGACCATCGGTCAGCTCAAAAAGATCGCTGTTCCCGAATCATGGGGCACGGCAGGTCAGGAGGCGTATCAGGATAAAGATGAACCCGGGTTTGTAAAAGATGTCATGAGGCCCATGCTTGCCCAGCAGGGGGATCATCTTCCGGTCAGCGCCATGCCGCCGGATGGTATTTTTCCAACGGCAACGACACGTTATGAAAAAAGAGGGATCGCCATTAATGTCCCTGAGTGGCAGTCGGAAAACTGTATCCAGTGTAATCAGTGTTCCTTTGTTTGCCCCCATGGCGTGATCAGGCCTGTTCTCGCAGATGAAGACAGTCTGGAAAACGCCCCTGAAACTTTCGTCACCGTTGAAGCAAAGGGCAAGGAATTAAAAGGGTTCCGCTACAAGATACAGATCAGCCCCCTGGACTGCACCGGATGCGGGAGCTGTGCCCAGGTATGTCCCTCCAAGAAGAAGGCCCTTGTCATGAAACCTCTTTTGACGCAGACGGGAGCGGAGATTCCCAACCACCTCTTCGCCGATTCCCTGCCCTGCCTGGATGATCTGATGCCCACGACATCGGTGAAGGGAAGCCAGTTCAAAAGACCCCTCTTCGAGTTCTCAGGGGCCTGCCCGGGGTGTGGGGAAACACCCTATGTGAAGTTGATCACACAGCTGTTCGGCGACCGCATGCTGATTGCAAACGCCACAGGGTGCTCTTCCATCTATGGTGGTTCAGCCCCTGTTTGTCCTTACACTGTCAACGAGGATGGACATGGACCGGCCTGGGCCAATTCCTTGTTCGAAGATAATGCTGAATACGGCTTCGGCATGGAACTTGGAGTGTCCCAGAGAAGGTCCAAGTTGGCTGATATCGTCAGGGAGGCTATCGACACAGGAGTCTCCGAGGAACTCCGGGAGGGCCTTGAGAATTGGCTCGACAATATGGACGATGGCGAGAAATCAAAGGAATCGGGCCGTCAGGTCGTTGACCTTATTGAGGGTGAATTTTCAAAACGTGGATCTGAATTCAACCCATTGCTCATCGATATTCTCGAAAGGAGCGATTACCTCACAAAGAAATCCGTATGGGTATTCGGCGGAGACGGCTGGGCCTATGATATCGGGTACGGAGGCCTCGATCATGTCCTTGCCTCGGCCCACGACATCAATGTCCTTGTCATGGATACCGAAGTCTATTCAAACACCGGGGGCCAGGCCTCCAAGGCGACACCGGCCGGTGCTGTAGCCAAGTTCGCAGCTGCTGGAAAGCCTACTAAGAAAAAGGACCTGGGAATGATGGCCATGACCTACGGTTATGTCTACGTCGCCTCCGTGTCCATGGGCGCCAACAAGAACCAGCTCTTGAAGGCTGTATCCGAGGCAGAGAGCTATCATGGACCCTCACTGATTCTTGCCTACTCCCCATGCATCAACCACGGTATCAATATGGGAAAAAGCCAGGAAGAAGAACAAAAGGCCGTAGAAACCGGTTACTGGCCCCTGTATAGGTACGATCCACGGCTCAAAGAAAATGGTGAAAATCCATTTATCCTCGATTCAAAGGATCCAAAGGGAGGTTTCAAGGAATTTCTCCTCGGAGAGGTGCGTTATTCAAGTCTGATAAGGACCTTTCCGGAAGACGCAGAAAGGCTGTTTGACAAGGCTGAAAAGGATATGCAGGAAAGATACGAACTCTATAAAAGCATGGCTTCTCAGGGTAACTAGACAAAAGCCCGGTTGCTTATTCGGTATTTTCAGGGCCCCTTCTTCGGAGGGGCCTTTTTTTGTAGAGATCATGAGAAGAAAGGCCTCGAACAGGAGAGGTGCGGCCCATTGACTCTCACACCGCCAGATCTTATAATCGAGACAGTCGAGCCAATTTCAAAACGCCCCCTTTTGTCCGATCTCTACGTCAGGCTCACATTTTAATCCTCGAAATACTCAATGTATTCCTGTGATTAAAATTTTAGCCTGTCCTTGACCTCGAACAAAATTGAACATTTTGGAACCGGCTCAGTTGTGAACAGTTTTTCTAACAAAAGGAGAAAGGTCTCTAAATGAGCAATGACATCCGTCCGGAACTGGCTAACTTGCGAACCCGATTGTCCCGTACCCTCGACAGCGTACGTCAAGGAGCTGCGGAAAAACGTCATAGCGTGGGTTATCGAACGGCCCGTGAAAACCTAATCGATCTCGTTGATCCCGATTCCTTGATAGAATACGGACAACTGGGAATAGCAGCCCAGAGAAACCGTCGCGACTATGAGGATCTGCAGATCAACACGGCCGGAGACGGCGTGATTACAGGGGTGGCCACCATTAACCGGCATCAATTCGGTACCGACAAGAGTCGCGTTGCCGTGGCGGTCTATGATTATTCTGTTCTGGCAGGAACCCAGGGGTATTACCACCACAAGAAACTCGATCGTATCTTCGAGCTTGCCGAGGAATGGAAACTGCCCATGATCGTGTATACGGAGGGAGGGGGAGGGCGGCCCGGAGATACGGACGTGACCACCCAGATTGCCGGGCTTCATCTCCAGTCTTTCCACACCTGGGCGGGAATGAGTGGACTGATCCCGCGTATAGCCATCAATAACGGTTTCTGCTTTGCCGGCAATGCCGTGCTTTTCGGATGTGCCGATATCACCATTGCGACCAGGACGTCCTGGATCGGGATGGCTGGCCCCGCCATGATCGAAGGAGGTGGTCTGGGGGTTTTCGAACCTACTGAAATCGGGCCTATAGAAGTCCAGGAGAAGAACGGGGTCGTCGATATCGTGGCGGACGATGAGGCCGAAGCAACGGAGATTGCCAAAAGACTGCTGGGCCTCTTCCAGGGCTCTCTCAAGGATTGGTCCTGTCCGGACCAGGGCTCGCTGCGAGATCTCGTGCCGGAGAATAGGCGTCGGACTTACCCCATAAGACGGGTCATAGAGACCCTGGCGGATGTGGATTCCTTTATCGAACTCCGTCGCGCCTACGGCCCGGGGATGGTGACCGGTTTTATTCGGTTGGAGGGAAGGCCGATCGGTTTGATCGCCAATGACGGTTACCATCTGGGAGGGGCCGTGGATGCCGAGTCGGCGGAAAAGGGCGCACGCTTCCTGCAGCTTTGTGATGCTTTTGAATTGCCCATCCTCACACTCACAGATACCCCCGGCTTTATGGTGGGGCCCGACAGCGATGCCCAGTCGGCCGTCCGCCGCATGTCCAGGATGTTCGTTACCGGGGCCACCATAACCGTTCCCATGGTCTCCATCCTCCTGCGCAAGGGTTACGGCCTCGGCGCCATGGCCATGACGGGCGGCAGCTTTGGCGCCCCGGTCTACATGGCTGCCTGGCCTACCGGAGAGATCGGGGGCATGGGCCTTGAGGGCGCGGTGCTCCTGGGCTATAAGAAGGAACTGGAAGCAGTGGAGGATGAAACTGAGCGCCGACAGCTTTTCGACAAGCTATTGGCCAAGATGTATGAGGAGGGAAAGGCGACCGAAGCAGCAACGCATCTGGAAATAGACGCCGTCATTGATCCTGTTGACACCCGTGACGTCGTCATCAAGGCCTTTGCTTCAGCCCCCAGCCCAAAGCCTTCTCTCAATAGACGGCGCACCTTTATCGATACTTGGTAGACCTGAGTGGCCCAGGCCTTGAGATACCCTATGGGGCTTCAAACGGCGCTTGGCGGAGGGCTTTTGTAGTCACTCAAAAAACAGGAGGAAAAAATGGATCTTCGAGAATACTTTCAAAAGGTTGAAGGTCGTTCCGTACTGGCCACCTCGGACAAGGAGGGCAAGGTGGACCTGGCCGTTTATGGAAAGCCCCACTTCATGGAGGATGGCAGTATAGCCTTTATCATGGCTGACAAATTATCCCATCACAATCTCCAAACCAATGCCCACGCTGCTTACCTGTTTATGGAGGATGGCCCGGGATATAAGGGAATACGGTTGTTCCTCACAAAAACTCGAGAGGAACAGGACTCGGATCTGCTTTACTCCATAAGAAGAAGGAGTTATCCGCCTGAAAAAGAAAAGGGCGGTCCACGGTTTTTGGTCTTTTTTGAGATCGATAAACAACTTCCCCTCATAGGTGCCGGAGAAGAGGGGTGCCCATAGAATGTGGTGCCCCCGGCAAAATACTGTGAAATAGTCTCTTTTGCCGGTTGCGAGGGGGCATCCCTGAGAATGTGCGCAGCGAACCCATAGATATACAAGGAGCAAGGGACATGAAACCGCATATTAAGGCCTATTTCTGCTTTTTTCTCGTCCTGGTTTTAGTTGGAGCCGGTTTGAGTTTCGGCCCGATTATCACGGGAAGGGCTGTTGCATTTGCCGAAGAAGAGGTCGAAGTCCTTACGCGCGGGCCGATACATGAGGCATTTGCTGAAACCGTTGAATTCGATTCCGAAGAGGGCGTAACGGTTCAAAAGGCCCCTCCCAAGCCGATTGAAGAATCGCCACCCGACCAGATGCCGGAAGGAGAGGATGTTCAGTGGATACCAGGCTACTGGGCGTGGGATGATGAGATGAATGACTACATCTGGGTGAGCGGCCTCTGGCGTGTCCCTCCTCCTGACAGGGAATGGGTGCCGGGGTATTGGGCCAGGACTTCGGAGGGTTATCAGTGGGTTTCCGGGTACTGGGCTAAAGCGGATGGTCATGAGACCGAATACCTGCCCGAGCCGCCCGTCACGGTGGAATCGGGACCTAATATTTACGCACCCTCATCGGAATATGGGTGGATACCCGGCTGTTGGATCTGGTCCCGAGGTCATTATCTCTGGAGACCGGGACTCTGGGCAAGGATGCATACTGACTGGGTCTGGGTCCCTTCCCACTATAAGTGGACCCCTCGCGGTTACGTTTTTGTCGGGGGTTATTGGGACTACCTTGTCCCTCGCCGGGGGGTCCTGTTCGCACCGGTTTATTTCGGTATTCACATTCACAAGAGACATCGCTTTCGCTATTCACCGGTCATGGTGATAAATCTGGATCTGTTTTTTGGAAGTCTCTTTCTGAGGCCCCGCTACAATCACTACTACTTTGGTGACTATTACGATGTCCGCTATTACAGGAAAGGCTTCTTCCCCTGGTTCTCTCCACACGCCCGGCGTCACTATTATGACCCCATATACACCCATCAACGATGGAAATATCGTCATAATCCCGATTGGGAGAGACGAATTAAGGAAGACTACAGGCACAGGAGAGATCACATTGAGGCACGTCCCAGCCGCAAGCTTCAGAAGATGACTGAAATCAGATCCAGGGGATGGAAAACAAGAGACGGAAGGGAGATTATTGCCAAACCGCTCCATGACGTATCAAAAAACAAAGATACGTCGTGGCGATTCAAGCGCGTAGACAACAACCACCGAAAACATATAGATCGACAAAAGAAGGACTTGAGCCGCTACCTTAAGAAGAGAGATGATCGAGAGGTGCCGAAACGGGCTAAAAAGGGGGAGACTATTTACAGGACCGCCGAGCCGGCCAGGATAAAGGCTCTCACGTCGCCCATTCGGTCCAAGCCTCGTAGTCAGTTTAGAGACAAAGACATCCCGCCTCAAAGATACAAGGCACCCAGAGTGGATCCCAATGTACAGCCATTGAAGAGAAGACCCCAAGACAAAAGCCGCTATGAATTAGACCAGGGAAGAAGAATGGATGATCAACAAAAGCCGGGGGCAAGAAAGGAAATGAAGCCGTCCAATAGGGGGCGGTCTTCATTCTGACTCTATAGGGGCGAGCAGTCGGGAGTATAAGGCGATCTGCTCGCTTCTATTTTATAGAGTCTTTCCTTTTTAGGCCCTTTTTAAGACTTCTTGTTTGAGATTGTTATGCAATTGAGCTGATAGAGTTACAGACATCACATGCATTGCCTTCAGAGACCAAGGGGAACCGACCGACATACGACGAATCAAATGGCGTCCTTGTCTCTTTCACCGGTTCGAACACGGACCGCGGCTTCAACAGGCATTATGAAGATCTTTCCATCTCCTATTTTTCCTGTATTGGCGGCATCCTGTATTTTTCCCACAACTTCATCGGCCCGACTCGCTTCAACCACGACTTCTATCTTGATCTTCGGGATAAAATCGATCACATATTCGGCACCTCGATACACCTCTTTATGACCTTTCTGCCTCCCATATCCCTTCACTTCGGAAATCGTCATTCCCTGGATCCCGATCGCATTCAGGGCCTCCTTGACATCATCCAGTTTAAACGGTTTGATAATTGCCTCTATCTTTCTCATGCCGATCCTCCTGTATGCTTTTTTCAAACTTCTGACGTTTTTCGGTCCCATCCATTCTAGGTGATCTCAAACGCTCGTTCTCCATGTAAAGCATTGTCAAGACCTTCGATCTCGCTATCGGATTCCACTCTGAGACCACCGGTTAGAAACTTCGTTATATAGATCAAAATAAGTGTGCCGATTGCCGTATAGGCGGCCGTCGCACCAATGGAAACCAACTGGATCCAAAGCTGTTTGGGATTGCCGTAAAAAAGACCGCTGGCTCCTTCTGTAATAGAAGGATTCGCAAATAGCCCTGTGGCAAGGGCCCCCCACATCCCGCACATGCCATGGACACCGAAGGCGTCCAAAGAGTCATCATAACCCAGCTTCTGCTTCAAAACCGCCACACTAAAAAACCCGAAGGCCCCTGCAACCAGCCCGATAATAAGGGCAGCGGGAAAATTCACGAACCCGGCTGCCGGAGTGATGGCCACCAGACCGGCAACCACACCGGAGGCTATCCCGAGGAGCGTGGGTTTTCCTTTCACCATCCACTCGGTAAACATCCAGGCCAGGGCACCCACTGCCGCTGAGGTGTTGGTGACCAGAAAGGCGGAAGCCGCCACTCCATCGGCAGCCAATTGACTTCCCGCATTGAAACCGAACCATCCAAACCATAAGAGTGCGGCACCCAGGGCGGTCAGAGAAACACTGGATGGAAACATGGCCGTCTTTCCATATCCGATTCTTTTCCCCACCACGAGAGACAGCACCAGGCCTGCCACGCCCGCGTTGATATGAACCACATTACCGCCCGCGAAATCGAGGGCCCCAAGACTGCTCATCCATCCGCCACCCCAGACCCAGTGGGCGATAGGAGCATAGATAAAGGTGACCCATAGCAGAGTGAATACGATCCACGATGAAAACTTCATGCGATCCACGATAGAGCCCAATACCAGGGCCACCGTAATAGCGGCAAAGGTCATCTGGAAAACCACAAACACAATAGTGGGAATGCTCCCTGAAAGACTGTTGACCGTGATCCCGCTCAAAAAAAGATGATCCAGTCCACCGAACAAGCCCCCCTTTGAGGGGCCGAACGCGAGGGAATATCCCCACATCATCCAGACGAGGCTTCCCAGGCAGTAGGCCACGAAAGTCATGGCATAGGTATTCAGATGGTTCTTATACCTGGACATGCCTCCGTAGAACAGGGCCAGTCCGGCGGGTGTCATTATCATGACAAGAGCCGTGGATACAATCATCCAGGCCGTATCTCCTGAATCGAGTTTGTCTGCGGCAAATGCTGATGATAAAGGCATCAGCAAGAGGAACAGGGGAGCACAAAAACGGAAAAGATACATTATGTTGACCTCCTTATCTTTAATTGTACACAGCAAAGGTTTATATTATTTTACAAAAAAGCGTTTTCCCCTTTACAAAGCAACAGACGTGCCAATCGGATAGAGCGATCTTTCACCCGTATTATCATTTAGTTACGCTTCTCTTCCATCGCACCTGGCGTCTTGATTGTATTACATTTTTGTTGTTTATCACTATTTTCATCCATTTTTGTCATTTCTTATTTCTCATTGCAATACACCCATTTTAAACGATCAATCGATCCTGATCAGTTGCCAAGGCAGGAAAAATCTGTTTAAATCACTTCAAGGCACTCTTTGCTTACCCTGAACAATTAATTGATATTGTCCTTTTGTGAATCCTTTAGAAACGGGGCGACATAGGAGAGAGATCATGGGCATCCCGACTCTTACCGCCTTCTTTATGTGGTGCACCATCATCAACGGAGGGATGTTGATTCTATGGACGGGATTCTGCCTTTTCGCACCGAAGCTTGTGTATCGAACGCAGAGCAAGTTCTTTCCTATTTCCGAAGACACCTTTCATGTGATCATTTACTCGTTTCTCGGCCTGTTCAACGTTGTTTTCTTAGTTTTCAATGTTGTCCCCTGGATAGCCCTGCTGATCATCGGATAGGATGGATCATCGACCCTTTGTGGATTGCCCACAATCGGTTCGATAGTATTTCGAATAGGCACGACCGCCTCCGGTCTGCCATGACATTCATTTGAAGGGACTTCACAATGCCTAAGGAGAAATGGTTAACGACCTCGTCAGGCCTGAGAATGCCACCTATTATCTATGGTACGGCCTGGAAAAAGGAGCGTACGGCAGATCTCGTTGTCAAAGCGGTTGAAGCGGGATTCAGGGGGATTGATACGGCTTGTCAACCAAAGCACTATGACGAAGCTCTCGTAGGGGCAGGGCTCAAGAGACTCGAAGAGCAGGGTGTCAAACGTAGTTCCCTCTTCGTTCAGACCAAATTTACTCCACTCGCCGGTCAGGATCCAAGCCACGTTCCCTACGATAGGGAGGCACCTATTGAGTTGCAGGCGGCCCAGTCTTTTGAGACGTCGAAAAAGAACCTGCAAACCGAATACGTCGATGCGCTCATACTGCACTCACCGCTCGCCCCTCATTCTGTTTTGATGAAAGTATGGAACAGCATGGAGGGAATTCAGAAAGCAGGCGGAGCCCAACACCTGGGCATCAGCAATTGTTATGATACGGAAATTCTTCAATCGCTCCACGCCGATGCAGAGGTCAAACCTGCTATTGTCCAAAACCGCTTTTATCGGGAGACAGGGTATGACAAAGAATTGCGCCGCTGGTGCTCTGATCATTCAGTCATATACCAGAGTTTCTGGACCCTGACGGCCAACCCCCATATCCTTGTGAGCAATACTGTCCAAGCTATCAGGGCCAAACACAACAAGACAGCCCCGCAAATATTTTTTCGGTATCTTATTCAAACAGGTATAGCACCTCTGACCGGGACGACTTCCGAGCACCATATGAGAGAGGACCTCGACATCTTTGATTTTGAGCTTTCTTCAGAGGACGTGGAGGATATCAGCCTCCTCCTCAATTGAACGTTATGGGGTAGCCGAAGCCCTTAACTCCTACACACCGCAGCGGCCATGGTCCTTACACATAAATGGGGAGCCTTAGAATCAGTCTTTTCGAGGCTATCGTTCATGGCAGACTACAATCCAGTGACTTCCACCAGGACAGAGTGCGTCCTTGATGCTCTGCTCGGCTCAGTCGGTTCTGTGGATGTCAGCACATTTACGGATCCTGATGTTTCCACACCGTGAGAGTTAAAGCAAGGCCACAAACCTTCTAAAAGACAGACCACACCCTGCAGGATCTCCCCTGTCACACGGGCTTTGATTTTCACTCTCCCCTCGGGACTGTTGACTAAGATAGTCTGACCATTGATTATCCCCCGTTTCTTTGCATCTACAGGATTGATCCACAGGTCATGTCTCTCTCTTTTTCCGGCTAACGGAATATTGCTGAATTGAGAATGGATCCGAAATCTTGATTTGGGACTTATGAGCCTGAGAGGATAATCCCTGGTCGGCTCCAGTATTCGAACCTCTGGGATAGGTGAAAAGCCTGTCATGCCAAAGGATTTGGAAGAGATCTCGATTTTTCCGGAGGGAGTCGATAAAGGATTGGTTTCGGGATCTTCAATAAAATCAGAAAGGCCCACTCTCAACTGGTCTTTTCCATAATAAATCCCGGTCCTTTTAAACTCATCAGGATCGGTGATCTCAGAAGAAGCAATAAACTCTCTTAACCAGTCCTCTTCATTCTTCCCTTCAGTGAACGCTTCGCCAAATCCCAATCGACAAGCCAGATCTGAGAAGATATCATAGTCGTTTTTCGATTCAGGCAATGGTTGAGATACCTGGTTGGAGAAAAGGAGATAATTGCCACCTGAGAATACAATGTCCCCCCTCTCAAGAAAGGTTGTTACAGGCAACACAACATCGCAATATGCAGCAGTCGGCGTTAGGAAGTAATCGTGACATACGGAGAACTCTACTGATTCAAAGGCCCTGATACTCTTACGGACATCGCTACCCTGCACAATGTAATTTCCACCAACATTATAAATCGCCTTAATGTTACAGGGATATCCTCCTGCTGTCCCATTTAATACCATGTCGGGCCAAAGGTAGGTTGGAGCCCTTTCAACAATAGGATTGGGAGGGATTTTTATCGCCTTCATCCTTGGGCGAGGAAGACTGTCCCAGGTGAGCCCCCCCGAAGAACCGCCCATCTTACCCAAGTTTCCCGTTGCCACCTGCAGGACAATGGACAGGCGAACAGCCTCCTCTCCGCCAATGGTTCTCTGGATTGAAAGACCGGGAATAAGGGCCGAAGGCTTTGCTCTTCCGTACTGTCTTGCAAATTCGACAATCAACGAAGCAGGCGTGCCACAAATATCTTCTGCCCAGAGCGGGGTTTTGGCTTCTTGCCCATCATCTCCAGACCCAAGCACATATCTCTTTAACTCATCAAAACCGACGCTGTATGTGTCAATAAATGTTGAGTCTATTAAATCCTCAGTGACAAGCACATATAGTACAGCCATCATCATGGCGGAATCTGTCCCGGGACGAATCGGAATCCATTTGGTGGCTAGTTTACTGACCGTTGCCGATCTTCGAGGGTCGATTACGACAACGTCCACCCCTTTTTTTCTCGCTTCACCTAGCCAACCATATAATTCACACCCGAATCTGCAATCAGCAATATTCGCTCCCCAAAGGATAATCATATTGGACTTTAGGAGAGTTGCGGGGTCTATACCTGTCCATGTCCTTCCAATCATATGCGGGGTCGTAAATTCCGTGGCTCCTGCACTGTAAGAACCATAGGTACTTGTGTGTCCGCCAAACAGGTTCAAAAACCTGAGGGGCAGTCTTATCGTATTGTGTAAGGCACCGCGGCACGCGCCAGATCCCCCCAGGGAAAGGATGGCCTGGTTTCCATGTTTTTCCTTTATGGAGTTCAGTTTTTCAGCGACAATATCGAGTGCCTCAGACCATGGCACCTCTTCAAAATCTCCGGAACCCCTGGCACCTTTGCGGAGAAGCGGTTTCTTCAACCTCTCCGCAGAGTAGAGAACCTTTGTCATCTGAAACCCCTTGACACAGCCGGACATATGCCTGTTTCCCAAAGGATTGTTGACAATTTTTATCACACGCCCATCCTTGACATATGCCAGAAGCGGGCATCCCCCACCGCAGTCCTTGTTGCATGAGACGGGTATTTTCTTGGTAGTGAGATCCGTCATCATATTCATTCCGTTTGGTATGATGTTCGATTCACAAAAAATCGCCTACTCCAGACTTCGTCTGGTTGGCCACTCCATCCCAGTCCTATTCAATGTGCAATAATCTCTTTACGGACATATCCCGAGAAAGGAGAACAGGGCGATGAGGACAAAAAAGATCCACTGAAACAACTTGAAGACCCCTCTCGGGATATCAGATGTCGTGGAAAGCACAATCTGCCAGACCGCAAAAACTAGGTAGTTGACGCCAATGAATAGGATCAAAGTGTTTGTTCCATTACTCGGCCATACATTAAAGCCGATTAATAGAAGGGCTACGCTGGAAAGTATGAGATAGGCTGACACATAGTGAAAGACGCAATGCATGGTCTTTTTTGCTACAGGATCAAATGAAGTCTCCAGCATCGGTCTTAGGAATTGTTTGTTACCTATGGCAAAGTGACCGATCGTCGTGAAAAGAGCGATAAAGCCCGCGATACTTATGTGCCAGTTCATTTCTTTCCTCCTTTTCGAGTGAACTCGGATTATTGATTTTCCGAATAAAATATATCATTTGGGCGGTAGGGTTCTTACAAACTTCTCGGCCTTTTCCAACCAGTCTTTCAGTTCATCCTCACTCTTAAACCCTTCCTTTCCCAACATAACCCACCCCTTCATTGGCCTACCTGTAATATCAAACGGCCGGGCAAAAGATGACTTCAGAGTCTCTTTACTTGTTGGTTCTCCCATCCTAAGGATCAAATAATCTTTGTACACGCCACAGAACATATGGCCGTCCAACAGATAACAGAGGCCTCCGAACATCTTCCTGGCTTCACAGTTTTTTAATTTTGATACAATCTTCTTAATACGATTCTCAATAGCCTCATCGAATGGCATTCACAGACTCACCTCCTCTCTTTTAGTCATATTACAAACAGCATGGCTCCATTACATAAAACAGGGTGGAAACTCCCTGGCTTCCTTACACACGGGGCAAAATGTGGTATTCCGAAGCTTCTGAATCTCGTCGGACAGGTCTGATGCAACGAAATCAAGAGTCTTCTTATGACCGTTCTCGATATCAAGAGTTCAGGATATGTTTAAAAATGAAATAGCGATGATTCTCAAGGGGTCCCGGGCCTTTTTCAATCTTCATTCGGGTGAGGGCGCCATGCCAACTTGACACAATGAAATAGGCGGTTTCTCTGATATCAAGGGAGTCTGCTATCTCTCCTGCGGCCTGAGCCTCTTCAAGGAGCTTCGCATAGATATCCGCCATGAGATCCATGGCCTCTTTGAGTTTTGGACGAAAGGCGGGATTCAAGTCTCCCATTTCTTGAGCAAGATTCCCAATGGGGCACCCATACCCGAAGCCTTTAGACTCGAAGAAAGGTATGAACTGATCGAGAATTTTTCTGATCTTAGCCAGGGGAGAAAGGGAACTATCCTCACGAATAGGTTTTGTCAGCAGGGAAAAAAAGCTGATAAAATAGTCCACCACGTGGAGCCCCAAATCATCCTTGTTTTTAAAATAATAGTAAAATGAGCCCTTTGGAGCACCTGCATTGGCAAGTATCTCCTGTAGGCCAGTATGATTGAAACCCTTTAGGTGAATCAGTTCAGAAGCGGCTTCAATGATCCTGTTTTTGGTCTCTTCTTTCATAAGGCCGGGAACTCCTTTCCCACTGGACCTAAATATTAGACCGGTCGACTATTGGTGTCAAGCAGATATCTTTTCCCTCCCATTTAGGGAGAGAAACTCCCTGAGTCCTCTCCCCTTTCGGGTGCGCCCCCTTCGGATGTTCGCCGGCTGCAACGCCACCCACCAGGAAAATGCTGAAAGTCGCAATAGTAACGATTGACACCAGGACTCTCCTCACAACATTTTCTTTTTTTATAACGAACCCCTTTCTTTAGTTGCCTCTTCTAAACCCCCAATCCCCCCTCATCCCTTGAGAAATACACAACCCCGATTGAGACTTACAAGAAGAAAGACAGCTCCACTTGTTCGGATAAAAGACTCCGTGACAAACTGATAGCACGAAGGTTTAAGGAAAGCTAATATGTCTGTAGAGCCAATCAATCCTCTTCGTTAAAAAAAGGCCAAGGTTCGTTTTGCACAAAGCCAAGGGATGGAGTGTGATGTGTTTCACCCTCTGCAAATGTCGGACGTCCTTTAGCCAATTCACTTGACTTTTGTCTTCTCAGTAGATAACAATCCTTAGAAAAGCATAGCTCTTTCATACTCTACCCGAGTTTTTTCGGCAGATTGATTTATTTTCCCCGCTATGTTTGCCTCTCCTGCGACGCTCGCTCGGGTCAAAATGCCAATCTCTAATCAAGCATTTATTCTTACGACAGAAACATCCTATTCCTAGAACCATACTGAAAAAGCCTATTGACCATTCAAAGGAGTCCCGACATTGGCAGGTCTTCCAGGGAGGGGTTGCTTGAACAGCAGGACTCTCATTTGGCCTTTGAGGAGATCAAAAACGAAAATAGGGCAGCAAAACAGGGATGCCCACAGGGCGCATCGCTTCGATCAGGTTTTTGGTCCTGGACAGGTTCGGTTTATCTGCATGAGTTGAACAGATGTATGGAGAAAAAGGAGGGGGGCCTATGAACGCCATGGAGAAGATTTCATCCAACTTGAGAAACAGGGTGAGTGATTTGAAGGAGCAAAAGAGAGAGGGCCGGAAAATCATAGGTTATATTCCCGGCAAATATTTACCGGAGGAGCTGATCCTGGCCTGTGGTGCTACACCTGTGCCTGTCAGTATTTTTAGAGGTGGAGATCATGAGGCGGTGTTGATTTCAGGGGCATATCATCCCCGCTGGCTCGACACCTTTTGCAGGGCACAGATCGGGTACAAGATGCTCAGTGAAGAGGCGGTTTATCAGATGATTGATATTCTCATCGCCCCAATCACCGATACCAATACAAGGGCCATAGCCGATGGATGGGAGTACTATACAGATTTGGAGATATTTCGGTTTGGCGTTCCCCACCGCAAGACGGAACGTGCCTTGAACTATTATTTGGATGGCCTGAATCTGTTCAAGGAGAAACTGGAGGTTTTGACCGGCACAACGATTACCGATGAGGCGTTGAAGGAGGCCATAGATCTATGCAACAGGGAGAGGCGTCTATTCAGGGAGATCAACGTCATGAGGAAGTCGGAAACAGTCCCCATAAGCAGTTTGGATTTTGTGACGTTGAATCACTCTTCCTTCATTGCAGACAAGCGTTTTATGGTTGACGCTCTTGAGGAACTTGTCTCCGAGTTGAAAACGAAACAGGATTCTGCTCCTGGAGGTCAGAGAATTCTGTTCACAGGCTCTACCCTGGCGCTGGGAGACTACACCATTTTCAGGCTTATCGAGGAGGCAGGCGGGACAGTGGTAACCGAGGAATTTGCAGAGGGATTGAGGCCTTATGAAGTGGATGTTCCTGCGAACGGGGACCTTATGAGGAGTTTGGCGGAGAGCTATTTTACGAACCAGGTATGCACGGCATTCTTCAGACCGGGCCGGGAGAGACTGGATTATTTGGTGGACCTTTCTAAGGAGTTCAAGGTGGACGGGGTTATCTGGTATCAGATGATGTATCGTGATTCCTATGATCTTGAGTCATACTACTTTCCTCAGATATTGAAGAAGGGAGCGGATGTGCCGATGCTGAAAATAGAGACCGATTATGATTCGGCCGAGACAGGGCAATTCAGGACGCGTATTGAGACGTTTATTGAGACAACAAGACGGTAAAGGGAGGGCTATCACCTATGTATTCGGAACTGTTGAGTCTCTGTGGTTTTGAGAGGGATGAGATTGAGAGGGAGAGGCCCAGGATCGACCGGGCCTATGAGATCCTCGGTATCGGAGAGGATGATATCAAGACAGCAGAAGAGCGAGTCAAGACATTCTTCAGCGTTGAATTGCCGAGTATCCGCAAAGTTCTCGGAATATGGATGAAACAGCTTATCGATATTGTCTTAACAAAAGAAGAGGGAAAGAAAGTCATTTACACCTCCTTTCCCTGCGAGAACCGGATTGGAGCAGCCTTTAATCTGGCCGGTGTCTACTGCCAGCCTCCGGAGATAGTCTTTGGTATGGCCCTGGGTCAGATTTTCGGCAAACTCGTGCCTATATTGGAGGTCGCAGAGCAGAATGGTATGCCTCCAGGTCTAGGGATGTGTTCGTTTAATTCGACGAGACTGGGCGCTATTGCCAGCGGCATGGCGCCGAAACCTGACCTTACCATCACATCGGGTTTCTTTTGTGATCAGACTGCCAAGACAGATGATTTTCTCCATGAGGTGTATGGCGTCCCAAATGTCTTTATTGACAATTGTATGGATTCAAGCTGGGATGTGTATCCCACGATACCTGAAAACAGGCTTAAATACTTTGCCGGTGAGATGAAAGATGCTTTTTCTGAAGCCCAAGACATTCTGGATGTAAAGATAAGCGATGAAACCTTTCATCAGGCACGAGTTGAGGCGGCCAAGTTGTGGCTTGGCATGGGTCGTGTCTTTGAGCTTATGAGGGCCGAGCCCCAACCTATCAGTCAGGTCGATTTAAACCTCTTTTATTGGATGATAGGGACTCCTGAGTCGAGGATTATCGCCGAGGGCACAGAGGCCATCAAGCTCCTGGCCAAAGACATCAAACAGAGGATCGACAAGGGCATAGGCGTGGTGGAGAAGGGAGCCCCGAGGGTCGTATTCTTTTCCCCCAGCATTGCTGATCCTGCCCTGGGCAAGATGTTTGAAGAAACAGGGCTTTCAATTGCAAGTTCAGCCTTCTTCTGGCTCTCTCCCTCGGAAATGGTCAAGAGCAAGTATTCGACCTTTGAGGAGAAAAGCGTGGAATCGCAAATGAAGAAGGGAGTTTATCATAGCAGTGCGGGACTGGTCGCCAGGTTTCGTGAGGCAGCCGAAGCTTGGAACGCAGACGGGGTGTTTTACTACTTCCATTTTTCATGCCGCCCCCTCTGCATTTCATCAACCATAATGAAAAAGGATATTGAAAAGAAAGTGGGTATCCCCGTGTTGGCACTGGAGGGAGATTTTTTTGACAGCCGTGATTATAGCGTACAGGCATTGAGGACGCGGGTCGAGACCTTTGCCGAGTTGTTAAGGGCCAACAAGAAAGCAGCCTGAACGACCAGGACACCATCCACAATTCTAAACGGAGGCTACCGGAATGTCTGATCTGACAGAAATACTTGGAACAAAGTACCCTATCATTCAAGGTCCGATAGGTGAGCTTAACGATCCGAAGATGGTCGCCGCAGTGTCCGAGGCTGGTGGATTCGGCATGCTGGCTCTGGGATTCATCCGTGATCCGGAGAAGGTGAAGAGACTGGTGGCACAGGTTCAAGACCTGACGGACAAGCCTTTTGGAGCCAATCTCATGATTTCCATGAACCCTGTTAATGATCAGATCCTTGAGGTCTTGGCGGAAGCAGGGCTCAAGACCGTGACGGTCTCTGCAGGATCTCCGAAGAAGATCTATCCCAAGATTAAAGAGCTGGGCATGAAAGTCTTGCATGTTCTGCTGGCCGCACCCCTGGCCTTGAAAGCTGTCGAAGCAGGGGCCGATGGAGTCGTGGCATCAGGGTTGGAATCTGGAGGCCTACGAACGAATCGTCCTGAATCGTCCAACATGATACTTATTCCTCTGGTCTGTGATATGGTGGATGTTCCGGTGGTGGCTGCCGGCGGCATTGCAGACCGTCGCGGCTACAGGGCTGCTATGTCCTTGGGGGCTCAAGGTGTCCAGATAGGGACCCGGTTCCTTGTGGCCGAAGAATCACCGGCCCATAAAGACTGGAAAGAGATGATCTTGAGATGTGCCGATGGTAGTACGACCTTGGTCCCCCTCGGCTCTATTGCCATGCGCGCCATCATTAATGACAAACTCAAAGACCTCATCGAATCCGGAGCCGATCTTTCAAAGGAATACAGTATGACCGATGTTGGCAATGCCTGGGTGAACGGAGACTTCGATCTCTTTCCGGCCGGGGCAGGACAGGTCAGCGCCCTGATCAAAGAGGTCAAACCGG
This sequence comes from Thermodesulfobacteriota bacterium, assembly GCA_034189325.1. Taxonomy (GTDB): domain Bacteria; phylum Desulfobacterota; class DSM-4660; order Desulfatiglandales; family Desulfatiglandaceae; genus JAXHUM01. The sequence continues at coordinate 6,536 of JAXHUM010000110.1, read as the reverse complement.
TCAAAGATATTATCGAGGAAATCGTCTCCTGATAAGAGTGTAAGCCTATCATGCTCGCCAAACAAGAGAGGTGGTTCCGGTAAGAGTGTTCATTGAAAACATGGCAAAGGAGGCTGCCGAGATTATTGAGGATCTGTCAAAAAGAGTGAAGGTCCTCTGCTAGTTTTTTGCTGCATCAAAGACGAGGAAGCAGGTCCTTTCCCACATTATCAATAATCCTGCTCGAAGGAAAGGAGTGCGGTCGTCAGCATCCTCAACATGGTTTTGGCTTCTGAAGGTTTTGCGTACAGGGAGAAGTTCCGCCATTGACTCTCAAGCATGTTACCTGCAAGCCTTCGCCCTTCGTCAAGGGCCCCTGATCTCTCTATCAGTTCTATACCCTCTTCCAATCCTTCAGAACTCGCTCTTAAATCCGGAGCGCAGAGGATCCGGATCAACCTGTTCCTTTCCCGAGGCCGTGCTCTTTCCAGTGCCCGGACAATTATCCAGGTGGGTTTTCCGGAAAGCAGGTCTTCCCCGCGGGTCTTGGTCCAATCGGGAGAACTGCTGAAGTTGAGTACATCATCGACAATCTGAAACGAAACACCAAAGGTCCTGCCAAAGGCTGCGTAGGCCTGGCGAACCTCACTTCCTTCATTGGCAATGACACAGGCTGCCTCTGCCGTACCCTGTGTGGCTGCTGCTGTCTTCATAGAATACATCTGAAGGACCTTGTCGGAGAAACCCCGTTTCAACCTCTCCTCCAGCCATTGAGGGGACATATTACGGGTCCAGGCGATATCTTTTCCCTGTCCAAGATGGGCCTTTACTTGAAAATTGACCACGATTCTATAGAGGTCTACCAATTGCCTGTCGGTCAGGCCAAGCTCACTCTCCAACTGCAAATAGGAAAGAAAATAGAGCGCCGTACCGGTATTGATCGCGACATCCGTCCCATAACGCAAATGGATGCACTCCTTGCCGCGTCGGATGAGGGAACCATCTTCTATATCATCTACTATCAAGGCGCCTGTATGATTCAGCTCTATCACATTGGCCAGGAGCGACTCATACGGTTTTGAGGCAACTCCCAGTGATTCCAGAAGGAGGATCCCAAGCATCGGCCGCCAGTGCTTTCCTCCTCTGTCTAGGAGATCCCATACAGGGACACTCACTGTTTCGCTCAATATCTCCGGGTCATACTCCCATACAGGGGGACCTGCAAAACGCTCTATCGACGCTTCATCAAACCGTCTGGGAAGAAAATCCTCAATAAGATCATCGATTCGCTCAACAAAAACCTCGGTATACTGTTTAAAGTTGAATATATAGCCGTATCCTTTGAGCTCCAGGTGTCCTCTGCCTGATAGGGAACGGCCGCTCCTTGTTCCCTTTACCATGCCGGTTCCCTCCCAGATTGCCCGCAAGGGACCAACCATTGGAACCTCTTGATTGTTGCAGAGCGGTTGAAAGGACCATTCAGCATCCACTTCCGGAAACTTCAGATGCCAGCCCACGGGATAGCGGATATGGGTTACAGGACTTATCCAGTGCTCCAAAGGTGTCGCCGTGATATCCCGCAAAAGCCTCGGTCTTTTTCCGGGTGAACAGACAATGGCATAGCTATCCACCACCTCATCCTTCTTCATATTGCGGTGCAGGACTACCAGCCAGTCTGAACCATCTTCAAAGTTGACGGCAAACCATTCCCAGCCGATGACTCCTTCAGAATTCTCGCCTGCATTGAGTTCCCAATCCGACGGATCCGTATCCTGATGATCAAACCAGGCTCCACCTTGAACCTCCTTTTCCCCAACCGTCCCGGACAGCGATAACCTGGGCAGGCAGGTATAAGTGGAATTCTCCAGCCTGGGAGCACCGAGTTCTGCTGGTTTAAGAGGGGGACTGGTCCTTTGCAGTGTAAAGCGGCATCGATCACCTTGATGGAGTTCAACAAATTCAATGTCAATTTTCTCCTCCTTCCAGATGATCTTAAAGTCGTCCCAGTCGATCTGCAGGTGCTTCCCCTTTTTTACGTAAGGAGGTTCCCGGATCTCAAAATGATCCGGCAGACCGTATTCTGAAATTTCTTTAGTAACTGCCTCTGTCATATACCGGTCAAGACCTCCAAGATCTATCCTGTCTTGACTGAGTTGATCCTGAAACGCTTCTAAGAGTTGCTGGTCTACGCAACACCTAACCAGTCTCTCTGTGCTGTTTGGCGGAAGTTGACTATAGAAGTAATGATGCCTGACGGTTCCGGGAGAATCCGGTTCGTACACCTGAAAAAAGCAGAGGACAAAATGAACCTGCCCACCAGTAGCCAAACTATAATAGCCCTGGCAGAACCACCAGGAGATCCTTCCTTTGCCTGGACTGTTCTCATGCTTCTCTTCAGATTTATTCGCAATCTCAACCATAAATAGAATCCTCCCTTACATACTGGCTACATGAATTAGTCGGAGTCCATCCACAAACGTGGATTTTTGCGCAAGGTCAAATCGAAGCCCCCCGACTCTGAGCAAGACCATGCAGAAGAACAACCGGGGGGCGTCTATCTAATTCCGAGGATTATTTTTTTCGCACAACACAGAGAACGGGCACAAGGAACACTTGTGGATGGACACTGGTTAAAACAGGCGAGGGTGACAAACAGTTCCTTATATTTTCCACTCTCAGCTTACACTAGATTTTTCTGATTTTTGAACTTCCGCAGGGCGCATTCTATATTATTTCTGCTGCTTTCGCCATTCTAAAAGCCTAAAGCAAATTAGGGACATTACTTTGAAAGAATCTCAGTTATTTTCACCCGTGTGGACCTCAATCAATAGGGTCGAGGGCCTGTTTTGCTCCTGGAAGAGAGCGATCATTTAAATGGAGGTTATTTTGTTATCGTGAAATCTTAAGTTCTTAGCCAACCCCAAGCCGCACATGAATCTCTGCGGCCCTCACCTTACTCCCACATCCTTTCACTGATTAAGAGGACAGACTCGACATGAACCGTTTCTCATTGACACACAATCCCCGGTTATCCTATATTTTTATGAAAGGATCTTCATGATCATTTTCAGCAAGAAGGCATCTGTTTTCATCCATTGCAGGAGGTTTCTCCTCCTTTAATACTTGCATCGTCCATTCTTTAGACTATCCACAACTTCGCTCATTAAGAGTTGGTAGCTTATGAAGGAGGAGTTTGTATGCATTTCGAAACGCTCAAATTTGGAGAACCGGAATCGGGAATCGGTCTTATCACACTCAACCGGCCTGCCCGTCTGAATGCGCTGAGTCTGGACATGGTCTCTGATCTCAGAAAGATCTTTGGCCTCCTCCGTGACAGAGAGGAGGTGCGGGTCCTCATCATCACCGGGGAGGGGAAAGGATTCTGCTCAGGCGCGGATCTGAAAAATAGCCTTATGAGAAAAACAGAACAGGGCTGGGATACTGCAGCAGAGCACCTATACACTGTTCAGAAGAAATACTCGGAGATGATCCTCGAGATGAAAAGACTGCCACAGCCTATCGTTGCGGCAGTCAACGGCGTAGCCGCCGGTGGCGGCATGTGCCTGGCCATGGTCTCGGATGTGGCCCTTGCAAGCCGCCAAGCCACATTTATTCCCTCCTTTGCCAATATTGGGCTCACAGGCGGTGACCTGGGAAGTTCCTTCTTCCTGCCCCGAATCGTGGGTCTTCACCGCGCCTTTGAAATCCTGCTCACAGGCCGTACCGTCACAGCCGAAGAGGCGGAGCGGATAGGTCTTGTAAGCAAAGTGGTTGAAGAGGGAGAGACCTTGGAGGCGGCCATGGAAACAGCACGGATGTTGCTCAGCAAGAACCCTGTGCCCTCCGTTTGACAAAAGAGGTCGTTTACCAAAACATGAGCGCCCCATCGCTTGAGGCGGCCCTCGAACTGGAAAACCGCAACCAGAGCATATGCTGTCTCACGCCTCATTTCCTTGAAGCCGTTGAGAGATTCAATAAAGAAAAGAATCCATAGGTCCCCCATATGCTTGAGCGTCATTAATGCTTTCTGTGGGAATCAACAGTATACTCGCACTTCTTATATAGACCGATTTCTATTAGCCGTATATCCGGCAAAAGGAGCTAATGAAAGCAATGAAAGAGGCCATCCTTAATGCCGATCGTTTTTTGTTTTTTTCCCAATAAAGAACAGCACTGTATGTGATTTCTCAATTGAAAGTATTATAAACCGCAGTTTTCAGCTCGTTGTTTGATGTCAAATCACTATCCCCTATGTGGGATAAAGACCCTGTTTGTGGGTTGAAAAACCCTCAAAAACTTTGAGCAAGAGTCCTGTAAAGGCCCCTCTAGATCCCGCTATTATGCGTCCTTTGTCTTTAAGTATTTTAGACTTTGCTTTGTCCATTATCCTGTTAGTGAGTTCTTTGATGTCTTTCTTTGTAGGAATCAAAGGCTCTCTTAGACGATGAGCCTAAGGCCGTTGCCGATCATCCTAATCAAATGAGTGGTAAAATGAAGAAAAGACTCATAATGATACTTTTTGGAGTATTTCTGGGGGTCAGCTCTCATGGAATTGCTTATGGTGAGCGGATGGTAGTGGTCAATGGTGTCCGTCTGAATAATGCCCAGATTCAAACCCTCGAGCAGTGGCATTGCGGGCGTATTCCAGACGGCAACTACTGGCTGAACTTCAATACCGGAGCTTGGGGGTATGCCGGGGATCCCAGGCCTATGGGGCACATATCGGACAACTGTTATAATCAAGGGCGCCGTCAGAGCCTGTCAGAAAGAGGCCTTCTTTTCAGTCCCAGGGATTGGGTCAAGTGACCACACCACTGGAGTCCCATACCTTGTTGCAGGGCGTGAGCTTGGGGTCGAAGAACATAGGAGGAAACAAGTGGAACCTATCACGTTTCGGGCTATAGAGCGTATTGTAGCCGTCATTATTGGAGGATTGTGCATTTACTTGGGTTACCGGCTGTTTCTCCATATACCGGAGGAGAAGGAAGGCGCGGGAAAAATCATCCTCCCTGGTGGAATATCGATCTATATTTCAAGGGTTGGTCCGGGTGTTTTTTTTGCCCTTTTCGGAGCTATTATCGTAGCATTTTCGATTTATCAAGGCATTGTATATTTTCGTAACGTCCCCCATATAGGATCTTCCCTGCAAGAGTATTACACCGGTTTGACACAACCTAGTTTAGACGGCGAGGGAATGACAGACAGACGAAGGCGTGAGCTGCGGTTGGAGATGGAATTTCTCAACACGCTACCCTTAATCTTAAAAACTGAGCTGAGCGAGCAGCAGAAAAGGGAAGTCGAATATCACAACAGGAGCATCAAACTGGCGCTCATGAAAACCGTTTGGGGATCGGATTGGGGAGAGTTTGATCAGTTTAAGTTATGGGTCGAGAGCGGTATGCCTGATTCTGTTGCGAAAGGACTTGAGGAGCCAGCCTCTTATTATCGCACCGATCTGGAGATGGTCAAATGAAATGCTTTTGGGGATTTTGTCTAATATGGTTTGCCGTGGCGCCGGCAACCGTAGGTGCTGAAGGTTTCTCAGGCCTATATGACACGTCAAAGTTGGCCAGCGAAAAGCCTCGGTTCGAAAGCAGGATAAACGAGATGCTTACAAAGGCGATACGGCCAAGCCTTACACGAGATGAAAAGCGTGCCCTAAGCGGCCTGAGGCTTGAGTTCCCTCTGGTGGGAATGAACCACAATCCAATGGATTATTACTCTGGTAAGCGAGGGGGGCAGGGTTTTGTGGCAATGCCTATTTTGTCTCTCATGTTTCTGGAGGATCTTTCGACTGCTTACGCATGGTTACATCTTCGCAAATACAGTCTGGAGACGATTGATGAATATGTGGCCATGCTCAGATATAAAAGGGCGTCGGACTTCCCCGGTGGTCGATATCCAGCCCCCTTAAAGGCTTTGCAAATTCCAAACAATGCCCTTGCAGACAAAAAGGTCGACGGACTTTCTCTCAGATTTCGCAACTCCGCCTTTGCCTTTATCCTATTGCACGAGCTTGGACACATCTATTTCGGGCATCGCGGTTACAGGGGTATCACAACCGCGCAGGCACGGATCAATGAGAAGAAAGCCGATCGCTTTGCCCTCGATATCCTGCATAGACTTTCCACTATCCCCATGGGGGCGATCTTGTTCTTTCAGGCTCAGGCCTACTTTATGCCGAGTAAAGGACAACTCAAGGCCGAAGGAAAAGTAAAGACAGACAGAGAGTGGGAGCATTACCTAAGGGCTAAGATTACCCACCCCCTTACTGCTGATCGCCTTAGCGCCATGGCAGCTCATCTGGATAGAAGCGCCGTAAAAGCAGGAGCCGGCCCGGATCGTCAAACTCTGCAATATATTGCGACAAGAATAGAAAATATTGCGGGCATCTTGGCAGATCCCGACCTGCAGGCGTGCATGGCGGTTGTTGCCCATCGTACTGATTTATCTACATTGGCCCCACGTCTTCCCCGGGGAAATTCGACCGGGCTTCTCGAAAGATGGTGCGGAAAGAAACAGGGCAAGCCTGCCAATGATTAACCTGCCGGTTATCC
>JAXHUM010000011.1:0-35286 GCA_034189325.1 Thermodesulfobacteriota bacterium | reverse complement strand
TCTCTGATGGCCTTTGATCGTACAACTCAGAGTCTTTTGAGAAACGACTGCCAACATGTTCTTATGAGCAAAGTTATACTTCTGATTTGCTCTCTTATGAGAATATCCTCTCTAAGACTAACCCGATAGTACCGAAAGTTGTCTCCTGACGTCACCTCCAAGATCTGCTTGCTGATATTTTTATGTAACGCATCTCACAAAAAAAAGCGAGCTCTAGGATTTGCCTCTAGAATTTTGATACCATGATTGACGGTCTCGCAAAAAGATCAATATCTGCATTACGCTGTGTCCTTCCCCCGTGCTGCCTAACATAACTCTTACTTATTCCTCACGATTTGCAAGTCTAGACCTTGAACATTTTACGAAACCTCCGAAACACTGGCTCTTTGCGAATCCATTATGATTGCTATTGGAATCTCTTGAAGGCAAATTTCTTTTCACGCTTCGCATTAAAATGACTCTCAGACGAACCGGGAGGAAGAGGAAATCCACTCAGCACTGTGAGTGAGAGGGCCCACTCCATAAAACAAACAGATGTCGCCGCCAGTGATGCCGAATATATCAGTTGGCGTTCCACTATAAAGGTTGATCCGGTTTTTTGGTTTTTACTCAGAGGTTGCAGCATGAAAAGTGTCCATATTTCGCCTTGACACAGAAGCTTGAAGAATCCTAATTTATAAACAATGTTCTTTTCATCATCCTACCTTATTTATGGCCGAGGATTTTATCGTGACTCCTGTTGTCTTGGAAACCTTCAGTGTCCCATTTAAGTTCAGAATTACTTTGCTATACGTACAAGACTGTTTGAATTTGTATCTCTGATATCGTGACGTTTGTTTCTGCAAAGATCTCTATTTTATTGAATAGAAGGAGTATTTGGTTCCGGCAACTTTCTGGCTTATCGTAATTATGCGAACAGATTCATGAAGCCCTGAAACATAAGAATGCTGACTTTTTAAATTAGCTTGGAGGATGTGATGGACAATATTCTATTGATCGACCCCGAGAAGTGTGTGGGATGTAGACAATGTGCCCTGTCCTGCTCCTTTAGAAAGGAGCTTCGCTTCAGCCTGGGGAAAGCTCGGATTACGACCCTGTGGGCCTATGACGTCGACATGTTTGTGCCTATGATGTGCAGGCATTGCGAAAGGCCTCTGTGTGTAGATATTTGCCCGGTGGACGCGATATCTCACGATGGCAGAGCCGTAGTTATCGACCAAGACCGATGTCTTGGCTGCAAGATGTGTATGGTTGTCTGCCCATTCGGCGGGGTTGTGTGGGATCCGGAAACCCGATGTATGATAAAATGTGATCTCTGTGAGGGGGCCCCCGTATGTGTGGAGCACTGTGTCTATGGTGCCCTTGTATGGTTGCCGGCACATGAGGCTGCCGCTTTTACCAGACAATCGGGTGCGGCTGTGTTCGCTCATGTGATGAGCAAATATAAGGACGAATCTTCCTCCCTATCGGATTAATAAAACAAGAATACCATGAGCATCTGGAGTCACCACGTTGATTATCAAAAAACAATCTGAAGATGGGCTGATGTGAGGAGGGCAAGCAAATGACTTATTTTGGTTATGCAGGTAAAGAGATTATTGTAGATCTTACAAGCAATACCGTTGAAAAAAGATCATTAGACATCGATATGGCTGTCAATTTCCTTGGTGGCATGGGCTTACAGCAGAGAGTCCTGTACGATATGCTTGAACCGAACACGGATCCCTTTTCTCCTAAAAATCCCATTATAGTCGGGTCAGGCCCTTTGACCGGTTCTGCTGCTCCAGGAACGCCTAGGGTCATGGGAACTGCGAAGTATCCTGAAACCAGAGCAATAGGTTCAGGAGGAGGAGCCATGAGATTCGGTTTTATGCTCAAACTGGCTGGTTATGATCATGTCATCATAACTGGGAAAGCTAAGTCTCCGGTATATCTGAAAATCTGTGACGATGATATTGAGATTTGTGACGCGAGGCCCCTTTGGGGAAAGGATATGGTTGAGACCACTCGGAGTCTATGGGGTGCCCACGGCGATTGTGGGGTAATAGCGATAGGCCAGGCCGGAGAGCACATGGTCACGCTTAGTGTGGCTATGTGCGATCTTGGCGCTACGATCGGCAGAGGTGGATTTGCCGGGTTAATGGGGAGCAAAAACCTTAAGGCATTGGTGGCAAGAGGCACTGGAGTCCTCAATATCGCAGATCCTTCCAGATTCCAAAACGCTGTAGAGAATATGTTCGTGAGGGCAAAAAAGTTTCCTCTTCATAGGAGCATTGTAAGATATGGAATTATGGAGAACTGGCCCAATTACAGCAAACAGCTCGGGTATACAAGAAATCGCAAATCAATCGCAGATATAGCAAAAATAGACAACGAAATTGGTTTTGAGGCCTACAAGAAACTGGGGAAAAAGGCCTTTGCCTGTCCATCCTGTTTTATTGCTGACAAAGAAATTGTCGAGGTCCGATCAGGCAGGTTTAAAGGCCTGAAATGGTCAACCCCCTCCTATCTGAATGCCGCCATCCTTGCAAGTAAAATTGACCTCAAGAGTTCTGGAGAAGCTGTTCGATTTGGAGACGTCACCGACAGGTACGGTTTGGACCAATTGAGTGTTAGTGATGTCCTTGATTTTGTTTTCACGCTTCACGAGGAAGGAATCATCACTGAGGCGGATGTAGGTGGCGTGCCCTTGAGGAGAGGGGATGTTGATGTTGTGCTTATGTGGATGAAGAAGATTGCATACAGAGAAGGGTTTGGCGATGTGCTTGCCGATAGCTGGGAGGGCCTTAAGAATTATTTCGGCAAAGAGATGATATCGAGCCGCTCAAGCGTCATAAAAGGGAGAGAAGGTGTTTGGGACCCCAGGATTTCCGGAGTGGGGACAAATGAGTTTGCCCAATTAGTCTATCCGAGAGGACCGAACGCTGAATCAGGTGGTACAGGGCTCTATACCCCGAGCCAGCCCGTTGATAATGTAAAAAGACATGCTGAAAGGACCGGCATGTCGGCAGAGGCAATAGAGAGATCCTTTGATTCACCATTGAAGATCAACATGGGCAGATTCACGACATCGTCGGAACACTGGCTTGCGATTTTTAACTCCTTAGGGGTTTGCAATAGGCATGTAAATAATAGATTCTACCACATAGATATTATCTCGGAACTGTATTCGGCAGCGACCGGTGTGGAACGAAGCCCTCAGGAGATTATGGAATGTGCCGAGAGAGTTTGGAATACCTTAAAGATTATTAATGTCCGTGAAGGTTTTGCAAGGAAGGACGATCAGCCGCCTGAGACATGGTTCAAGCCGATATGTGCGCCCGACGGTGAAGAGAAATATACAATGGACTACTTCAGGACTAGGAGAATACAAAAAGAGGATATAGACCAGTGGCTCGACGATTATTACGACGAGAGAGGATGGGACAAAGAGAAAGGTATACCCACTGAAAAAAAACTGAACGAACTGGGGCTCGGATACATGGTTATGGATCTGAATAGAGCGGTACTCTGAGAAAGTGAGTCTGTCTTGGACCGTATGCGTATGGTAGGGAACCGATAAACTCACCTATGAACAGCACAGGAAAAGCCACTTGTCACCCTGGGAAAGCTATGAATAATGAAAGCTTGCATATTGTGATAGTAGGAAACGGCATTGCAGGAAACAGCGCTGCTTCGGCCATAAGAAAGAATACTCGAAAAGCTGCTATTACCATGGTCTCTAACGAGCCCTTTCCAGCGTATAGCGCTTGCGCTCTGTCAAAGAAATTTATGTCCGGGGAGATGAAGAGGGAGGATGTATTCCTAAAAAGCATGGAGGATTACTCAAGTGAAGGTATACGAACACTCTTTAACCAGAGTGTAACCGGGCTTGATTTTTCAAATAAACAGGTATTATTAAGAGACGGGAGTATAGAGTATGACAAACTGATTATTGCCACGGGCGGAAAACCGATTGTGCCTCCTATCGAAGGCCGAGACAAAAGGGAGGTCTTTACACTAAAGTCCCTGGAAAATGCCGAGGCAATCTGTAACAGCAGTGGGCGAAATTGTGTGGTCATCGGACCTGGAGTTATAGGCGTTGAGGCAAGCGCGTCTCTCAAAAAAAGAGGGTGGGCCGTACGTTTGATAGGTGGGCGTTACGACCGCATATTGCGCCAGGTATTTGATGAAAAACCCTCTGCGATACTCAAGCAAAAGCTTAATGACTTGGGTATTGACGTGTTTACTGGGGAAAGACCTGCCAAGTTTGATGGAAACACTGTTGTTCAAAGGTTGATTACCGACAAAAGTGAGATAGAGTGCGACATGGCGGTCCTGGCCTTGGGCATTATGCCGGAAGTAGGTCTTGCCGAGAAATCAGGCATAGAGATAGGCAGCCTAGGGGGCATCAAAACAGATGAACAGATGAGGACGAATATTGAAGATGTCTATGCCTGTGGTGATTGCGTCGAAACTAGAGACGTCATTACCGGCAAGAATATGCTGTGCCTTCTCTGGTACAATGCCAGACAACAGGGTGACATAGCGGGCTGTAACGCAATTGGAATAAGAAGGAAATATTGTGGGACGATCAATATAAGGGGGTTGCATATAGGTGACATCTACGCCGCCTCTATTGGTCACACCATGGAGAGTTTTGATGGGAACAATGTCGATTTGATTGAAAGTCGAGAAGAGGACTATCGCGGTCTGGTGGTTGCCGATGGCATTATTGTGGGTGCACAGTTTGTCGGCAGGAATCCCGATGTAGGGCCTTTAATCGGTGCCATACGAAGAAGAGATAGTCTGAAGAAACTTCAGACTATGACAGGTAATATTGTGGCCATGAATCCATTACATTATACTCTCTATCCTGGTATTTCAAAATCACGAATTTAAATTTTGAAAAAGCCCTGGAATATTTTACCGTCCAAGGGCCATGCAGCTTTCTTTTTTTTTTAGTCTGCAAAGCCTTGCCTCATTTTATTGAACGGCGGATTGGCCTCAAAATTTATCGTTAGGCAGGTCCACAAGAAATCCGCTCGATAAACGACCATATTTTCCGTCAGTCCTGAGATGATATTTCCTTATCAAGGGGCATCAGGCGTAAGGGGCTATCATTGATGTTTCGGTCTTTAAATGAAAATCCGAATCGCCCTTTTGTCTTTCCGGATTTTATGAGAATTTGAAAACGGACAAGATAACACATTGGAAATTATAAGGCTTTCCTATCTGATATCATCTCTCAGAATTTCGGGTAGAATTTTTTTTGTACCTCGTCTAGCACAGAGAATCCTTTTTTAGGGTTTTTTTCATAAAGCCGAGACAGACGGTAGGCCTCGACCTCCAAGGGAATGGCATAGTAGTTGAAGCTGTTTTCGGCCCAACCACCGATATAGAGCTCAACAAAGTCCCGTACCCCAAGGAGATGACACTGGACAATATGTACCAGTTCATGAAACAGGATGGGGATCACCCGAGGATTCGAGGTCAGATAATGTTTCGAAAGGACAATGGTATCTATATAGGTGATTCCTATTGCACCGGTGAAGTCGAGAAGTGGCAGGCTGTCGGCACCTTTTAATGAGGCATAGAAATCGGGGTTGCCGATTTTATCCGCCATAGAAACTTGTGCAAGGCCCAGTATATCGGCATTGAAATAACCGGACAGGGCGTTTTTTTCCCCCTTACTCAATGTTCGAGCCCCTGTTCGATAAACCTCTCTCTGAGATTGTACCCATTGAATACCCTCTTCCACAAGAAAGCGTAACAGGTCCTTGGTTTCCATATCACTTTCCTTTACCTTTTGAAGGATATGATGTTTTATTGGAGGGCACGCGAATCCCTTGCCGAGAGTCTGGGGCCTATCGACATGATCCTTGGAAGCGGAGCCAGCCTGTCGAGAGTTTAAGAAATGAATCTAACCAAGTCAACCCGCTGCTTACGGATTCAGGCCCAGAGCAGAGTTGCAGGGACAAATACTCGGCTCAGGTTCATAAAAAGGTTCAGGATCTCTGAAATAATGACTATAATGAATCACACGGGACAGAGCTAAAACATCCTGTGTCGGCCCTGAATCCCCTTGAAAATATGTGTGGCCTCTGGTACACAGAGCATGTCCTGATTTGTCCTGTTTGTAATGAGTCTTAGGACCGCAGTTGAGCGCGAATCACCATAAGATATATTTAGAAAGGTCTTGAAAATCAAGTTATTATGCCAAAACGTTCCGACATAGAGAAGATCCTTATAATCGGGTCGGGCCCCATCGTCATCGGCCAGGCCTGTGAGTTTGATTATTCGGGCACACAGGCCTGCAAGGCCTTGATGGAAGAGGGGTATGAAGTGGTTCTTGTCAATAGTAACCCTGCCACGATTATGACAGACCCGGAAACGGCCCATCGGACATATATTGAACCGATTACCCCGGAAATCGTTGCCAAACTGATCAGGAAGGAGCGGCCTGAAGCTGTCCTACCCACCTTGGGAGGGCAGACCGGCCTCAACACGGCCGTCAAAATTGCCGAGACAGGGCTCTTTGAGGATCTGGACATCGAGTTGATCGGGGCTTCGATACCGGTGATCTTAAAGGCTGAAGACCGCGAGAAGTTTCGGGACGCTATGAATCACATTCACCTGAGAGTGCCCAAGAGCGGAATTGTCAGGGACATGGATCAGGCAAGAGAGACCGCTCAAATGATCGGCTATCCCCTGATCATTCGGGCCAGCTTTACCCTCGGCGGAGCCGGAAGCGGGGTGGCTTACAACCGGGAGGAAATGGAGTTGATTGCGAAGGCGGGCCTTGAAGCCAGTATGATTTCAGAAATCATCATGGAGGAGTCCCTCTTGGGCTGGAAAGAATATGAGCTCGAGGTCATGAGAGATTTCAAAGATAATGTGGTGATCATCTGCTCCATTGAGAACCTGGATCCCATGGGCGTCCATACCGGTGACAGCATCACGGTCGCGCCCGCGCAGACCCTTACCGACCGTGAGTATCAGGTTATGCGCGACGCCTCTATTGCCATTATGAGAGAAATCGGCGTGGAAACCGGAGGTTCCAATATCCAATTCGCAATTCATCCGGACACGGGGGAGATGGTGGTAATTGAGATGAATCCGAGGGTCTCAAGAAGCTCGGCCCTAGCGTCCAAGGCCACCGGTTTCCCAATTGCGAGAATAGCCGCCAAACTGGCGGTAGGCTATACACTGGACGAAATCCCAAATGATATCACCCGTGAAACCCTGGCCGCCTTCGAGCCCACGATTGATTACTGTGTTGTCAAGGTGCCTCGCTGGACCTTTGAGAAATTTCCAGGTGCCGAGGACAGTCTCTCTACCTCGATGAAATCCGTTGGCGAGACCATGGCCATCGGCAGGACGTTCAAAGAAGCCTTGCAGAAGGCTATTCGGTCCCTCGAAATCGGGCGTTACGGTTTAGGCCCGGAGGCCACCAAAAGACCAAAGACACAGAGTGAGATCGAAAATATAGAAAGAGATCTTGTCCATCCCAACTCACATCGGATTTTCTCTATCTTTACGGCCCTAGATCGTGGCATAACGTTGGAAAAAATCAAGGAATTGTCCTGTATTGACCCCTGGTTTCTTTACCAAATCCATCAGATATACGAGATGGAAAAAGAGCTTCGTAAAGAGGTCGATAGAGATGTTGGTTTTGACGTTCTTGACCCGGACAGGATCAAAGCAATCAAGGAGTATGGTTTTTCAGATGTGAGGCTGGCGGATATATTCGGTATCGATGAAATGGAGGTGAGGAAGATCCGTCAGTCAAAGGGGGTTGAACCGGTATTCAAGCTGGTCGATACCTGTGCGGCCGAGTTTGAGGCCTACACGCCCTACTTTTACTCAACCTACGAGCAGGAAAATGAGATCCGTTCTTCAGAGAGAAAAAAGGTCGTCATCCTCGGAGGTGGTCCTAACCGAATAGGGCAGGGAATAGAATTCGACTACTGCTGTGTCCATGCCTCGTTCGCCCTGAGAGAGATGGGGATCGAGAGCATTATGGTCAACAGCAATCCTGAGACGGTCAGCACAGACTATGATACCTCCGACAAACTCTACTTCGAGCCCCTTACCAGAGAGGACGTATTAAGCATTGTGGATCAGGAACAGCCACTGGGGGTTATTGTCCAGTTTGGCGGACAAACGCCTCTCAATATTTCCGTTCCCCTTGCCGAGGCAGGCGTCACTATTCTCGGGACAAGCCCGGACAGTATTGATTGTGCCGAAGACCGGGAGCGCTTCCAGGCGCTTCTGGCAAGGCTGGGGATCTTGCAGCCGGAAAACGGTATTGCCGTCAACAAAGAGCAGGCTATCCAAGTGGCCGGCAAAATCGGTTATCCCGTTGTTGTCAGACCCTCCTTCGTCCTGGGGGGGCGGGCCATGGAGATTGTGTATGACCAGGCTGATTTGGAGTACTACATGAATTACGCGGTGGAAGTGTCACCGGGAAAACCTGTCTTGATTGACAGTTTTCTCAACCACGCCACTGAAATCGATGTGGATGCGATCTCCGATGGACATACAGCTGTCATCGGGGGGATCATGGAACATATCGAAGAGGCAGGCATACATAGCGGAGACAGTGCCTGCGTTCTTCCACCGATCTCCCTTTCACCTCGAATACTCGATCAGATCAGGGATCATACAAAGGCCATCGCCAGGGAGTTGAAGGTGAAAGGCCTGATGAATATCCAGTACGCTGTCAAGGATGAGATGGTGTATGTTATCGAGGTCAACCCAAGGGCCTCGAGGACCATCCCCTTTGTAAGCAAGGCCACTGGAGTGCCCCTGGCCAAATTAGCTACCAAGGTGATCATGGGAAAGAGCCTCACGGAGCTCGATTTTACAGAGGAGATCGTGCCTGGGCACGTATCCTGCAAGGAGTCGGTTTTTCCTTTTATGCGTTTCCCGGATGTGGACACGATTCTTGGGCCGGAAATGAAATCAACGGGAGAGGTCATGGGAATTGACCGTTCTTTTGGGCGGGCCTTTGCCAAGTCCCAGATTGCCGCGGGCCAGAGACTGCCCATGTCCGGCACTGTTTTCGTGAGTGTGAAGGATGAGGATAAAGAAGACCTCCTTGAGACGGTTTCAATCCTTCGCGCCCTTGGATTCAAGATCGTGGCCACTCAAGGTACGTCCGACTATCTTACATCTAGGGGCATAGCCAACGAAAAGGTCAATAAGGTCAGAGAAGGGCGGCCTCATATTGTAGATATGATGAAAAATGAAGAGGTCGATCTTGTGATCAATACAACGAGTGGCAAAAAGGCGATATCCGAATCATATTCGATCAGGCGAACGGCGCTCGCATCGGGTATCCCTTACACAACCACCGTTTCGGGGGCCAAAGCAACGGCACTGGCCATTAAGGCTATGATCCAAGGAGAACTCGAGGTGAAAACAATTCAGGAGTACCACCATGGATAGTACGCCTAAGATATCGGCTCCCAGACGCCCGAGGGAAGAGTGCGGCATTTTTGCCATCCAGGATCATGAAGAGGCCGCAAAGATGACCTATTTCGGCCTCTATGCCTTACAGCATCGCGGCCAGGAAAGCGCTGGCATTGTATCTTCGGACGGCAAATGCTTTTACGAACACAAGGCCATGGGGCTTGTTCCGGATGTGTTTAACGAGAATACCCTCGAAAAACTTGAAGGTCATACAGCCTTGGGACATGTCCGTTATTCTACCACGGGAAATTCGCTCCTCGTCAACGCCCAGCCCTTCAGTATCCAACATTCGGGCCTGTCCCTTGCTATCGCCCACAATGGCAACCTCGTCAACGCTCGTCAAATCCGGTCGGAAATGGAGGCGCAGGGGTCGATTTTTCAGACCAGCATGGATAGTGAGGTTGTATTGCACCTGGTTGCGAAATCCATGAAGGAGGGGATCCATCAAGCCCTCATCCATACGATGAACCAGATTAAAGGGGCCTACTCCATAGTCATCATGATCGGTAAGACCCTAATCGCCATAAGAGATCCCAACGGATTCAGACCCCTGAGTCTTGGCAGATTGAACTCCGGTTATGTCGTTTCATCGGAAACCTGCGCCTTTGACCTAGTGGAGGCCGAATTCGTCAGAGATGTGGAACCCGGAGAGATAGTGATCATTAATGAAGAGGGCCTTACGAGCATACCCTCAGGACTAAAGCCGAGAAAAAGTCAATGCATCTTCGAGTTGATCTATTTTTCCAGACCTGACAGCGACGTGTTCGGTCAGAACGTCTATCTGTTTCGAAAGAAGCAGGGACAACTCTTGGCAAAGGAATATCCCTTGGACGTCGATCTGGTAATGCCTTTTCCCGATTCCGGCAATTATGCGGCTATCGGCTATGCCCAGGCCTCGGGCTATCCTCTTGAGATGGGTGTTATCAGAAACCACTACGTGGGAAGGACTTTTATTCAACCTTCTCAGAGTATGAGGGATTTCGGAGTCAAGGTAAAACTCAACCCGGTGAAGGAACTCTTGAAAAACCAGAGGGTGCTCATCATTGAAGATTCGATCATCCGCGGGACCACGGCACGAACAAGGGTGAAGACATTGAGGAAAATAGGGGCCCGGGAAGTCCATATGCTGGTGAGCTGTCCACCTCATTGTTTTCCCTGTCAGTATGGTATAGACTTCTCCAGTAAAGGTGAGCTGATTGCCGCTTACAAATCCGTGGAGGAGATCCGCGATTTTGCAGGCCTTGATAGCCTGGGTTATCTGAGTATTACTAACCTAGTTAAAGCCTCTCACCTCCCAAAGGATGAGTTCTGCTTTGCCTGCTTCGACGGAAAATACCCGGTGGCGATTGACGAGACATTCTCAAAAGACTGTCTTGGATGAGAAGGAAGTGAGTCCCCCAAAAGGTGAGGTACCCTGAAAACCATTATAAGACAATGATTTTGCGGTTATTTAAGTGAAGCGCTTTTTGAAAATAACATTCTGGACTTTTCTGATCCTGATTCTTTTGGGGGCCTCCACGGCTACTGTTTTCTGGTACATGTGGTCAAGCAATCTCCCCTATATCGGTTCACTCAAAGACTACAGACCTCCGATCATAACGGAGGTGCTCAGTGACGACGGACAGGTGGTTGGAAGGTTCTATGAAGAAAACAGGGTTGTGGTCCCCCTGGAGGATTTACCAATACACCTGATCGAGGCCTTTGTGGCTGCGGAAGACGCCCGCTTTTTTGAGCATGAGGGGGTGGACTTCCTGGGGATATTCAGGGCCTTTTACAAGAATGTCATGGCCGGGAAGATTGAACAGGGCGGCAGCACCATTACCCAGCAGGTGACAAGGTCTTTGCTCCTCAAGAACACAGAAAGGACCTATCGGAGAAAGGTCAGAGAGGGCATCCTCTCCATGCAGATCGAGAAGACCTTTACAAAAAGGAGAATTCTCTTCCTCTATTTGAACCAGATCTATCTTGGGCAGGGCGCCTATGGTGTGGAAGCGGCCGCCTGGACCTACTTCAACAGGCCGGCAAAGGAATTGACCTTGGCCCAATCGGCCCTTCTTGCCGGGCTGCCCCAGGCCCCTGCCAGGTATTCTCCGGTCAAACACTTCAACAGGGCCAAGGCACGACAGAAGTATGTGCTCCAAAGGATGTATGAGGAAAAATATATAACCTATGACCAGCTCCTTGAGGCCTTGGAGACCAAGCTGGATGTGCAGGTGGCTCCGGAAAATCCGTTTAAGAAGGCGCCGTACTTCACGGAACATGTTCGTCGGTACCTGCTTGAGAAATTCGGACGTGATATCCTGTATCGTGGGGGACTCACGGTTTATACGACGTTGAATCTCAAGATGCAGTCAAACGCCAGGGAGGCTGTCTTACGCGGTACTTCCGAACTGGACAAGAGAGAGGGGTATAGAGGTTCGCTCAAGCACCTGGAGCCGGGTGATGTTGCTGAAGCCCGGATCGAATCGGAATATCCCCCCGAGATAGGTTCCGTAGTGGAGAGTCTTGTCGAAGAGGTCGATGATCAAAGAAAAGAGGTGATCCTTCGAATTGGCGAGGACAAGGCACACCTGCCTCTCTCCGCTATGAAATGGGCCCGGAAGCCGAATCCGGAAATCCCCTATTATTCTGTCAGCATCAAAAAGCCTTCCGAGGTCTTGAGAGTGGGAGATGTTATCCTGGCCCGTTTGACAAAGGAGGGCAAAGCCCCCTACGCCTGGGAGGCCTCCTTGGAGCAGCAGCCCAGGGTGGAAGGCTCCCTCTTTTGCATGGTCCCTGAGACAGGGGAGGTTAAGGCGATGATTGGGGGCCGAAACTTTTTTGAAAGCCAGTTTAACAGGGCGATCCAGGCCAGGCGCCAGCCGGGTTCGGCATTCAAGCCGATTATCTATGCGGCCGCCCTTGACTGGGGTATGAGTCCGGCGGATATCCTGATGGATGCTCCTTATATATCCGACACAAATCTGGACGAGGAGGTCTGGAAACCAAAGAATTACAGGGGCAAATTCTTCGGACCCACCCTGTTTAGGACAGCCCTGGCCAAATCGAGAAACGTCATCACAATCAAGATATTAAAGAAAATAGGCCTTCCATACGCGATTTCCTACGCGAGAAAGATGGGGATTGAGTCGGAGCTGAGCCCGGATCTATCCCTTTCCCTGGGGTCCTCCGGCCTCTCTTTGATCGAATTGACGCGGTCTTACGCGGTCTTTGCAGGAGGGGGTCGCCTGGCAAAACCGATTTTCATAAAAAGGATCGTTGACAGGAACGGCGGAGTCATAGAAGAGACCCAGCCGGAATCGACGCAGGTTATGTCGAAGGAGACCGCCTATGTGATCACGGACCTCTTAAAGGCGGTTATTAAAGAGGGCACGGGGTGGAGGGCCAAGGCCTTAAAGAGGCCTGCGGCCGGCAAGACCGGAACGACCAATCACCTATGGGACGCATGGTTTATGGGGTACACGCCCGGCCTGGCCACAGGTGTTTGGGTGGGATATGATGATCTCCAGCCTATGGGTAAGGGAGAAACCGGCTCCAGGGCTGCGTGTCCGATATGGCTCTATTTTATGTCGGATGTCCTCAAGGATAAGCCTGTGATTGATTTCGAGGTCCCTTCTGGGATCGTCTTTGCAAAGATCGATGTAAAAACCGGACTCCTGGCGAGTCCCTATTCCGAAGAGACCGTGTTGCAGGCCTTTCGCGAGGGGACAGAGCCTAACGAACATTCTCCCAAGCCCGTATCCCCAAAATCCGGCCAGTTTTTGCAGTTTGATATGGAAGAAGATATGTGATTCTAACGTATAGGGCGTAGGGTGTAAGGTATAAGGGTATATCAGGTATAAAGTCCCCCTACATCCTATACCTTATACCCTTATACCTCGAGTTATCTATGGCTACTGAAAAAGGTGTTGTAGACAAGATCATGTCCGGCAAGGCCGTGGTCCGTGTCGAGAGAAGTTCGGCCTGACGGAGTTGTGATTCCCACGGTTCGTGCGGCGTTTCAGGAAACATGATGTTGGTTGAAGTGGACAACCATCTGGAGGCCCGGGTCGGAGATCGCGTGGAGCTTGAAATCCCGGCCGGTTCCGTGGCGAAGCTTTCGCTTCTCGTCTATTTCTTTCCAATCGTATCGCTGATAGTGGGTGCTGTAGTCGGTGAGGCCCTCGCCGATCCCATGGACATGAACCGAACCTTGGCCTCTGTGCTCGGATGCCTCATCGGCTTAGGAATGAGTGCCTTTATCCTCAGGTGGCTGGACCGAGGTGGTCACGGAAAGGAGAAGTACTCTCCCCGCCTTAGACGCATCCTTGACTAGTGTCCATCCATAAATGATCTTTTTGCCCAATCTCGGTGTTATGCTCAAAAAATAATCCTCGGAATATTACACATATGCCTGCGGTTAATTTTTTCGCATGCCTTGATCTTGAACAAAAAAACAAAAATCATCACTCATGGATGGACACTAACTAGTGAAGGGTCCCCTTCTCCTTGACCCTCCGGTAGCATATCAAGCCACACTGGAGGCAGCGTTTGGCCTCTTCAAGGGCCTGCTCTTTTGAATAGCCCAAAGCGATCTCCGTCGAGGGGTCATTGATTCGCTCCTCCTCCGGGAGTTCGGGCATTTTCTGCCGTGACATTTTTGGGACAGGTTCGAGTGTCGTCAGGTTCAGTACATTTGTGTGCATCCTGATC
The DNA here is from genome assembly GCA_034189325.1 of Thermodesulfobacteriota bacterium. Taxonomy (GTDB): domain Bacteria; phylum Desulfobacterota; class DSM-4660; order Desulfatiglandales; family Desulfatiglandaceae; genus JAXHUM01. Next base: position 21,138 of record JAXHUM010000011.1, on the reverse strand, counting down.
ATGTTTTCCGGTGCCTTGACCGGTTCCCCGGTAAGATACTGGTGGATCGAACCGGCCCCTCTTCTCCCTGAGCCGATTGCTTCCACAACAGCCTTGAAATCCGAGGTGACTTCGCCGGGACGAAAGATACCGGTATCTTCTCTTGAGAAAGGACCGGGGTGGGGGAGGAGCGTCTCCCAACGGATCGGCTCCTGAAGGGGCCCTTCTTCATCTTCGTCATCTTCTCTGACCGGTACATAAATCAGTTCGGGAAAGCGCCCCGATCCAGCCAAAAGGGTATCAACGGCAAGCCGTTCACTCTGATCCTCTTCTGAGAGAGACGCGATCTCCAGATGGGTGAGCTGATCTCCTTTCCCCATCATTTTTGTGACCGCGCTTCGAAAGTGAAATTTGATCCCTTCCTCTTGTGCCTTTTTGATTTCCGACTCGGACAGGGGGGCGGCCTCAGGAAAGGAACGAAAAACAATATGCGCCTCTTCAGACCCAGCTTCAAGACAAGATCGGGCAGCCTCTAATGCTGCCTGGCCGCCTCCAAGAATCAGGACTTTCTTGCCGACATCTGTTTTTTCTCCGGCCCTATGCCTCAAGAGATAATCCAACAGGAGAGTGACCCCGGGCAGCGGTTGCATAGACGTTTCTTTGCTACTTCCGGAAAGCTGTGTATCCCATCCTCCGATGGCGACAAAAACGGAAGAGAATCCCTCTTTCAACAGGTATTCAATCGTAAAATGTTCCCCGAGCCTATGTTCGCTGATGACCTGAACCCCTGCATCCAGGATACCGTTGATCTCCCAGTCCAGGACACTATGGGGAAGTCGATTTTCCGGAATTCCGTCTCGAAGAAGACCTCCTAAACGGGATGTCCCCTCGTAGACGACGGAATCATGGCCCAAACGGTTCAAGAGATAGGCGGCCGTCAACCCCTCTGCGCCTCCACCAACCACGGCGACCCTCTTTCCGGTCTCAGGGGCCCTCGGTATCTGGATTCTCTCACCGGAATTCATTTCAAAGTCGGCTACAAATCGTTTGAGATTATTGATGGCCACAGGCTCATCCACAAGGTTACGTCGGCACTCCAGCTCACAAGGTTGTACGCAAATGCGGCCGCACACCAAGGGGAAGGGATTGGATTCCTTGATAGTACGGACTGCGCCGCTGAAGTCGCCGTCTGTAATGTGCCGGATGTAGCCGGGGATGTCAATTCCCGCCGGACAGGCACGCTGGCAGGGAGCAGTACATTGATCCAGGGTGTATTCCTGGACAACGCGTCTCGAATTTGATGTGAGGGTGATGATATGTTTGGGGCACACTCGCTCGCACGTTCCGCATCCCGTGCAGAGATCGAGGTCTACTACAGGAAGATGATCAGGTCCCATAGAGAGAGCGCCAAAAGGACATGCCCTGACACAGGTACCCAGGCCTAAACAGCCGACCGGGCAGACCTTTGATCCGCCGTTTAGGAGATTAGCAGCCCGGCAGTCGTGAATTCCCTCATATAAGTACTTAAGATCTGCGTCTTCGTATCCGTAGGTACAACCGGGCAGGGCTATGTCCGGTTCCTTGGCCTCCAGTTTCACGCCCATGATCTCAGCTATTTCTGCGGCTATCTCCGGACCGCCTGCCACACAGGAGGAGGGCGATGCCTTTCCCTGGACAATAGCCTCGGCATTTGAGCTGCAACCGGGCAGACCGCATCCACCGCAATTGGCACCCGGCAGGGCCTCATCGACAGCCTCAACCTTTGGATCGACATATACGTAAAACACCTTCGAGGCAATGGCGAGCCCGACACCAACCACTGCGCCGACGACCCCCATCACTAATACTCCGCCTAGCATGAAGTTCCTCCTAAAATCTATAAACTAAACCATTCCCTTAAAGGCAAAAAAGGCCAGGGAGAGCATTCCTGCGGACACCAGGCCGATCGAGGTGTCCTGGAGCGGTTTTGGCACCCTGGCAAGTAGAATGCGTTCACGAATGCCCGCAAAGAGTATCAGGGCCAAACCAAATCCCACAGCATAGCTGAAGGAGGTGAAGAGGGCCTGAACAAATGTGTACTCTTCCTTGATGTTGATCAGGCATACCCCCATGACCGCACAGTTCGTCGTTATCAAAGGAAGAAAAATACCTAGACCTGCATAGAGCCCGGGGATGCTCTTCCTCAAAAACATCTCAACGAACTGCACCAACGATGCTATGACAAGAATGAAAGCCAGCGTCCGCAAGTATTCAAGATCAAACGGCTTCAGCAAAAGGTAGTTTGTGATCCAGGTGATGGCCCCTGCCATGACGAGTACAAATATGACCGCCATGGACATCCCGGTGGCAGTCTCCATTTTTTTGGATACGCCCAGGAAGGGGCAGTTGCCAAGGTACTGCATCAAAAGGATATTGTTGACAAAGATGCAACTGACAGCCAGTAAGATATAGTCACCCATTTATTCTCTCCTCAGCCGGCATTGTCACGATATCGGCCGTTATTTTTTCCCAAGTATATTCATTATACAGAGCATCAGACCCAGACAGACAAAAGCTCCCGGTGCCTCCACCATGAAAGAGAATGGCTCGAAAGAAGACCCGAATAGGGGGATAACAGTGCTGACGAAGGGCATCGTCAAAGTGCCGCTCCCAAGGGCCTCCCTGAACACGGAAAGGGCGGCCAGAGAGAGTGTAAAACCGACCCCCATGCCGAGACCGTCGGCAAGCGAGGCCACAACACCGTTTTTGGCGGCAAAGGCCTCTGCTCGGCCAAGGACGATACAGTTGACCACGATGAGAGGGATAAAGATCCCCAGCTTAAGGAAGAGGGGATAGGCGAATGCCTGCATCAGAAGCTCGACGATCGTCACAAAGGTGGCAATGACAACGATAAAACAGGCAATTCTCACCTGTTTTGGAATAGCGCTTCTCAACAATGAAACGAGCATGTTGGAGCATATCAGCACGAATGTCGTGGCTACCCCCATGCCCACGCCGTTTTCCAGGGTCTTGGTCACGGCCAGGACAGGACAGAGGCCGAGGACAAGACGAAAGGGAGGAATTTCAGCCCAAAGCCCCTTGGTGAATTCTTGAGCAATCGTTTTTGCCATGAGACATCATCTCCCTATGATTTGAGTTCCTTTACTTTTTTCATGATCGGGCCCTTCAGCCTGAGATAGATCTGCGCCGCGGAAACAACAGCGCCGCAGACACCCTGTGAAGAGATAGTGGCGCCGGCAATAGCATCGATCTGGCCTCCATCGGATTTGACTTTGAAAGGGTCTTTAATGGATAGGCCTCGAAACTGCGATTTGAGAGCCGGGTCGGTCTTGGCCTTTGAACCGAGGCCGGGGGTCTCACTGTGCGTTGTGACACCTATCCCCACTATTTTGTCATTCTCCATATTCACAGCCACAATAACACCGATATCACCTCCAAACCCCTTCCCATAGGACTCCAGGGCGACCGTGTTCGGCTTGCCGTCAAAGACTCCCAAAAAGACACTGACCTCTTTGTCTTTGTCGGGGACCTTGAAACGGTCCACAAGGGGGTCATTGGAGCACCCCTCCATGATTTCTTTGATGGTAGGTCCTTTGACAAATTTCAGTTGCTGGTATTCGATTTTTTCCTGCGTGGCGCTCCGAACAACGGCCAATAAGCCGCCGGACACTGCGGCGAATATGGTAATCACAACAAAAAGCTTGATCATTTCACGCATGTTATATTCCCTTTCCCATGGCCTTCGGCCTTATTCTATCGAGTAGCGGGCTTGTTACGTTCATCATAAGGATCGCAAATACAACGCCATCGACAAAGGCGCCTATATTTCGGATAAGCACTGTCAGGACACCCGCTCCTGCTCCGTAGATCAACATCGGAATGAAGTTGGCCGGCGAAGATGAATCCTCCGTGGCGAGGAAAAAGGCGCCGATCAGGGTATAACCGGTCAATAAATGAAACATGGGGGCGGCGTATTTTTCAGCATCTGAAATGTTGAACAGCATGGCGGAGATATAGATCCCTGCGAGAAAGGAGATGGATATTTCCCATCGGATATGACCCCTTAGTATCAAAAAGACACCGCCGAGGATCAGTCCAAGACCGAAGCATGAGCCGATCCCGCCCACCTGCCGGCCCATGAGAAGGCCGGAAAAGCTGTAGTCGGTCGCGGACGAGGCGCCCAGGTACTTGATTGCCGACAAAGGATAGATCATGGAAAAGCCAAGGTCATAGTCCACAAGGGTCGTGTTGAAATCGAGAAGGCCTTTCCAAGAGAGCGTGAGTATGGCAAGGGCCGTGAGGGCGGGGTTGAACGGATTGCAGCCTATACCCCCAAAGACCTGTTTGCCCACAACTATCGCAACCAAGGTCCCCACGAGGACCGCCCACCAAGGCGTTACAGCCGGTAAGAGCATGGCGAACAGGAGACCTATGACTGCGGCATTGCCGTCCCCTATGCTCACGGGACGGTTCATCAGTTTGTTCATCAAAAGCTCCCAGACCATGGCTGATGAGACAGAGAGTGCCGCTACGGCCAGGGCTGGCATACCGTATTGAGAAATGCCCATGATCAAGGCCGGGAGAGCCGCCAGCATGATGCCGTAGCTCTGCCTTGTGATAGTCCGGCCCCTATGCCAATAGGGGGCATGTGAACTGGTCAGGAGAGTGGGATTATTCATTCGGTTCCTCCCTACCGGTTATCTGGGAATATTCAAATTTTCCAAGCATGATATAGTGAAATATCGGGATCTTGGCGGGGCAAACATAGCTGCAGAGTCCGCATTCAATGCAGCTCAGCAGGTCATACTCTGAAACGGCTTCTTCGTAGAGGCCGTTTTCAAGTAATCGCACAAGCATATTCACCGGGATATTGGCTGGACAGGCCCTTATGCATTCTCCGCAATTGACGCACGAGACGTCGGAACTCGGAGTGATATCCTCCCTGTCCTGTATCATGATCGCGTCAGTATCCGAAAGCAGGGGAAGGTCGGCTGAGTAAGCGGCCATACCGGTCATGGGCCCGCCGAGGATCAGTCTATCCCTATGAGCGATTTCAATGTTGAGTCTATCAAGGATATCCTTAATGGGTGTCCCTATCCTGGCCCTGGCCAGGAGGGTGGCCCCATCCTTGCGAATGATTGTCAGGACCTTTTCAACCGGTATCACTCCCCTGTCAAAGGCATGGGCAAGGGCGACAACCGCCTCGGCGTTGAGGAACCCGACACCCATATCAACAGGTCTTTTCCCCGCTCCCACTTCCCTGCCCATCACTTCCTTCATGATCATCTCAGGAAGGGTGTTGGGATAAGACGGCCTCACTTCTCTAATATCGGCGTTGACATGGGCAACCTTATCCGACAGGTGAGGGGGAACAACGAGTATGACCTGATCGGTATGAGAAATTTTCTTGAGGAGTTCGACACCCTTGGCCAGGGCTTGGGCCTCAGCCTCGACGATATATTGATTCGTGGTAACCAGTAGATCCTTGTCTATGCCGCTGACTATAAAGGTGTTGACAGGTGTCTTGAAATCAAGGAGAGACCCAAAGTCGGGAGCGCCCGGAAGGCAACCCAAGAAATCACGGCCTACCTGGAGGGTAGGGTCTTTAATCTGAGCAAACGCATCGTCCCATTCATCGTCGCCACGAGGTTCAATGGAGATCGATTGGTAAGTCCGGCCGAGATAGCCCGTGTATTCGGAAACATCACAGACAATCCCGGAGACGGTCGAGATCACGTAGTCCTCATCGCTCTCCCTTATCTTCAATTTCTGGCCGGCTTTTACACTGCTTCCCGGGCCGATGACCGGAACCTCAGCATCAGCGGGAACGACTTCAAAAAAAAGGGTCACTTTTGACGGCAAAGGGATATCTATGGGAGAGGGCTCTTGAACTACCGGAAACTTCAACCTTGGATTTCCCAGGCCGAAGAATTGTCTCCACATCATTAAATTTACCTCCTACTCATGACAAAACAGAATCGTAACAGGAATTTCACTTTGGTTACTTAAACAGATGGCATTCGCCGCAATCCGTGGGGCCGCCTCCCTCATCTTCATGACAGCCCTGACACTGTTCATGAAGGGCGTCGACCCTGTTTATCGGGTCTTCACTATCGATCTCATGGCATTCGCCACATGACTGCGGTTTTTCACCCTCATCTTCCAACATATGGTGGCAGTCTGTACACGCGTAGGCATATCCATCTTTGGACGAATGTTCCAGGTGGTCGAACAGGACATTTCCCGCGGTGCTCTTGAACATGATTCGGATCGGTTCTTCCGGCGATTTGAGTGGGAAGGCGGCATAAGAGACCACACCCACGACCAGAAGAATCCCAAGAATCCAGTATGCAATGGCCCGTTCAGTTTTTATTTCCATATCGTTTTCCTTAAATACTTGGACTTCATGTAAAAAAGGGTTTATGTCTTAGGCCCACCGAAATCCTCGGATATTGGCTGCAAAAGGCATATCTCAGGGCAAGACAGCCGGATAGAATGTGAAATAATGCCCATATGCTTGTAAAAGAAACCGCCATTGTTGTCAAGAGACTTTTGAAGGAGTTTTTAGCGGTTCCCCCGTTGGGGGCTCCGTTCCTTTCCTCTCTATTTCCCTGTCTAAGTCGAAAGCATGTTTGATCGCCTGAAGTGCGGGGTCGGACAATGATATCCCTTGTCAAAAACTCCGGGAGGGAGTTTGAGTTAGCTGGGGAATGGGTCCGACAATTGGAGGAGAGGACGTGTTCGGCAATAATTTGTCAAGTTTTTCTGCAATATGTCGATATATATTACAGATCATAGAAGATAAGAAGATCGATCCCACCTTTTAATCACGACAACAGGAAAAATATCGATTGTGAAGCCGCGTATCAAAAACCTGTCCATTAGGTCAGACATGAATAAGAAGCTTACTGTGATGACTAATTAATGAAGGAACGAGATGCCGAGGGAACAATGCAAACCAAGACAATTCTTATTATCGAAGATGATAAAATGAATATGAAACTGGTGAGAGCTCTTCTCACCCTGGGCAAGCATGATATGCTTGAGGCAGAAAATGCCGAGATCGGCATCCAAATGGCCAGGGAGCATTGTCCTGATCTTATCCTGATGGATATTCAGTTGCCGGGATTGGATGGACTGAGCGCGACTAGGGCAATAAAGAAGGAGACCGGCATAGGAGATATACCGATTGTGGCGCTCACTTCTTATGCCATGGTGGGAGATAAAGAAAAGGCCCTTGAGGCGGGCTGTGACGGATATTTGACAAAGCCGATCGATACCCGCTGCTTTTTGGACGCCATAGCACGATATTTGGACGCCCAGTGAAAAAAGAGACAGCATGGATCATCAAAGTGATACTAGAGCCTTAGGTTCTGGGATAAGCTTAGAGATACCGGAACCTTATATATATGACAGATCCAGAGAGCTGTTCGAAAAGATCCTCTGGATGGACAAAATAAGGAAAATAGTGGCCTTTTCACTATTGATGTTGACCTTATTCTCTTACTTGTTCATCAAAACGATGCCCCTCCCGGTGGTTCCTCTGGTGATTATTTGTCTGATAGAGCTTCTTGTAAATACACCTTATGGCTTTATCTTTGCGAGGATATCAAATGTTAGGCTTGCGAGGATATCAAATGTTAGGCTGTTGGGGACCCTGCAAGCCACGCTCGACATGATTTTGATCACGGCCTTTACGCATTATGCCGGGGGCCCGGAGTTTCCCTTTTCCATTGCCGTCTATTTTTTCGGCATTGCCTTTGTAGGCGTTGTCCTCGGCAGGTGGAGTTCTTATTGGCTTGCAGGGGTCAGCCTTGTATCGTATGTCCTGATGACCTGGATGGAGTATGCCGGATTGATACCCCATACACCTGTCTTCAATTGGAACCTCTCCTCCTCTGCCCAAGTCGGGATAGTCGTTTTCCATGGTATTGTCTTTGTCTTATCCGCCCTTTTTGGAGGGGACCTCTATACCATGCATAGAAAGAACATTCTTAGGGTCAAAGAGATAGGGGCCAAGTTTGAAGATCTCGCCACCTTTAACCAGGGGATTCTCGATAATATCCTGGATGGTATTATCATAACCGATTTGGAGGGAAGGATAACAGACCTCAACAGGGCCGTGAGAAAGACTTCCGGATATGAAAAGGATGAGCTTTTGGGTAAATTCACATCAGAACTCATGGCTTCGGACGATGTTCAAAATTACTCAAGGGACATTAGAGCCCTGGGCTCAGTAGGAAATCCCTGGCAGGTATATGAGTACAGGGCTAGAGTGAAAGATGGTTCCTTCATAACCGTGAGCGCCCGCTATTCGTTTTTTAGGGATTCAGAAGGTCGAGCAAAGGCAATCATCGGCGTTTTTAGGGATGTGACAGCCCAAAAGCAGGCGGAAGAATCCCTGCGCAGGGCCCATGAGGAGTTGGAAGTACGGGTTGGGAAACGTACCGAAGAGTTGGCCCAGGCCAATAAGGCGCTTCAGGAAATTATAGCCAAACAGAGGATATCAGAGGCGCAACTGATGTCGGCCAAACAGGATGCCGAGGCGGCGAACCGGGCAAAAAGCGAGTTTTTGGCAAACATGAGTCACGAGCTAAGAACGCCTTTGAATCATATCATCGGTTTTACAGAATTGGTTGCGGACAAGAAATTCGGCGATTTGAACGAGACGCAAGAAGAGTATCTGGGGGATGTCCTTCAGAGCAGTCGCCACTTGCTGTCACTGATTAACGACATCCTGGATCTCTCAAAGGTGGAGGCGGGCAAACTGGAGTGGAGGCCAAGTGATGTGAGTCTGAGAATGGTTCTTGAGAATAGCCTCACAATGATCAAGGAAAAATGCATGAAGCGTAGCATTCAACTGGCATTGGAGGTCAATGGTATTCCAGAGGTCTTAAAGGCGGATGAGCAAAAACTTAAGCAGATTATTTACAACCTCCTCTCAAATGCAGTGAAATTCACCCCAAACAACGGATCTGTCCAGCTGGAGGCCCATTCAGCCTATTGTTCGGTTCGCCCGGGTCTGCGCCACGGAGACATGAAAGACCTTAAGATTGTTAAGGATATTTCTAATGGAAAAAGAACGAACAGTCGTAATATGAACAGGTGCGTTGAAATCAGCGTGATTGATACGGGGATAGGAATCGGATCCAAGGATCTGAAAAGGATTTTTAACCCATTTGAACAGGTGGAGAGTTCTGCAACCCGGCGATTTCAGGGGACTGGCCTGGGGCTCTCTTTTACCAAGAGGCTTGTTGAACTCCATGGTGGAAGGATCTGGGCGGAAAGTAAAGGAGAGGGGCAGGGCGCCATATTTCGTTTTATAATTCCAGGAGAATAGGTGTACGAAGATGAGAGAAAGACCCAAGGTCCTAATCGTTGATGATGAAGAGGGGAATATAAAACTCCTTAAAGGGATGCTCGTCCTGGAAGGCTATGACATCCTGGAGGCTGTCGACGGGAAGGAGGCCCTGACATCGATATATGATAAATATCCTGACCTAATTCTTTTGGACGTGATGATGCCTCAAATGAACGGCTTTGAAGTCTGCGCCACATTAAAACAGGAAGAAAAGACCAGGATGATTCCTGTGATTATGGTGACCGCTTTATCAGAAAGGGAATACAGGATCAAGGCCCTTGAATCGGGCGCTGATGACTTCTTGAGCAAACCGGTGGACAAGTTGGAATTGCTGGCCCGTGTCAGGTCTCTTTTACGGATCAAGTCATTTCATGATGAACTTGCCGACAGTTACCGAATGATCGCTAAAAAGAATCGAGAGCTCAAGGCTCTCGAAGAGATGAAGGAGGGGCTCACTCACATGATCATCCACGATTTGAAAAGTCCTGTTGCGGCAATATCCATGGGCCTTGAGTTATTCATCATCGAAAATCAGGGTTTACCGGAAAGACAAGTGGATACAATCAAGAGATGCCTGAGTTCATGCTCAGATCTTGACAACCAGATCGCCGGCCTCCTGGATATCAAAAGGATGGAAGAGGGAAAACTGGTGCTGGATAAAGAAATGACGAACGTCGTTGATTTGGCGGGACATGTCTTGGAGCAATTCCTGGTAGTGATAAATTCAAAACAGATATCCCTCTCCTTTCCCATACAGCATGATATTCCCTCCCTGCCAGCGGATCGAAAGATCATGAAGAGGGTGATTGCTAATTTGATAAGTAATGCCATCAGGTATACGCCTTATAAAGGGCAAATAGATCTTACCTTAGTCTTTGATAGGGAGAAAAATAGCGTTACCGTCAGCATAAAAGACAGCGGTCCCGGTCTCCGACCCGAATATCATGAGAAGATATTTGAGAAGTTCTCTCAAGTGAAACTAAACAAGCAGGGGAGTTCTTTAGGAGCGTCCGGCCTGGGCCTTGCCTTTTGTAAGATGGCAATGGAGGCCCATGGGGGCAGTATCTGGGTGGAGAGTGAGGGAGAGGGCCGGGGATGCGCCTTCTTTTTTGAAATTCCTGCAAGACCCTAAGGTCATAGAGTCTGTTTCAGGACACCCCTGTCAAGGGTCCTGTACTGGATGGCCTCGGCCACATGCGGGGCCTTGATCTCCTGGCAGCCCTCCAAATCGGCAATAGTCCGAGAGATCTTCAGTATCCTGGCGTGGGCCCTGGCACTGAGGCCGAATCTCTCCATGGCGGTTTCCAGCAAAGCGCTCGATTCTGAATCGATCCTGCAGAATCTCTTCACCTGCCGGTTGTTCATGTCCGCATTGCAGAGAACGTTTGTTCTAGTGAATCTTTCGCCTTGTGTTCTCCTAGCTTTCAGGACCCTTTCCAGAATCTCTTCCGATGAGGAACCGTCCGTGACAGAGGCAAGCTCCTTATAGGGGACGGAAGGGACTTCAAGATGAATATCTATGCGATCCATGAGCGGACCTGATATCTTCGTCCTGTACCTTTGAATTTGGGGAAGGGAACAGGTGCATTCTCTTTTTAAATCACCGAAGAAGCCGCACGGACAGGGGTTCATGGCCGCCACGAGCATGAAATTGGCCGGATAAGTAACCGATGAGCTGGCCCTTGAAATAGTAACATACCCGTCTTCCATGGGTTGCCTCAGGACCTCGAGGACATTTTTCTTGAATTCAGGCAATTCATCGAGAAAGAGGACCCCGTTGTGGGCAAGACTGACCTCTCCCGGCTTAGGGTTCTGGCCGCCCCCAATAAGGCCGGCATCGGATATGGTATGATGGGGAGACCTGAAGGGGCGAAGAGTGATGAGACCCGAGTCCTTCGGCATTAATCCCATAACGCTGTAAACCTTGGAAGTCTGAAGGGCCTCCTCGAAAACGAGCCCAGGTAATATTGAAGAGAGGCGTTTTGCGAGCATGGTCTTTCCGGAGCCTGGCGGACCGACCATGATAAGGTTATGCCCACCGGCCGCGGAGACCTCCAACGCCCTTTTCGCGTTCTCCTGTCCCCGGACATCCCTGAAATCCAACAGGCGATCCTGTCTTTGGAAGAGTTCTCCGGTTTCCATTTCATATGGATCGATTTGGGATACTCCCAAGAGGGCGTTGACGACCTGCGCGAGGGTCTTGACAGGGTAGACATCGATCCCTTCCACCACGGCCGCTTCCGTAGCATTCTCAGTGGGGAGATAGACTCCTTTGAGACGCCTCTCTTTCGCGGCGATGACCATGGAAAGGACCCCCTTGACAGGCCTCAAGAGTCCATCCAAGGCGAGTTCGCCGAGAAAAACGTAATCCGAATACATGGGCTTCCGGAGCAGGCCTGTGGCGGCGAGGATTCCTAACGCCATGGGAAGGTCAAATGCGGAGCCCTCCTTTTTGATATCCGCAGGGGCAAGGTTGACCGTTATCTTGTCGGAGGGGAAGTGGTATCCCGAGTTTTTGACCGCAGCCTTGACCCTCTCTTTGCTTTCCCGAACAGCACCTTCAGGAAGACCGACCGTGGCAAAAGAGGGCAGGCCCTGAGAGATGTCCACTTCAACTTCCACAATGTAGGCGTCAATTCCAATGACTGCGGTACTCAGTACTTTGGCAAGCATAAGTCCCTTCTGATCTATTGCTTTTTGGCGTAGTCTTTCCGCTTTACATATAGCATGGGAACCTATAAAATACAAAATTTAATCAAAACTGGGCACTTGATACTTGAGGCTCTTGTCTCTATAGGGGGGGCATGATCATGCCCCTACGGGATGAAATATTTGTGTGGAGAAAAAATATGGCGAGGATTACGGTAGAAGACTGCCTGCAGAAGATCGACACGAGGTTCCAATTGATTCATATGGCTGCCAAACGTGTTCGTCAGTTAAGAAAAGGAGAAGAACCCCTTGTCGATTGCAAGAACAAGGATGTCGTCGTTTCTCTGAGGGAGATTGCGGCTGGAAAGGTCTTTCCGGTTAAGGATGAGGATTCTGGGCTTTTGGTTGAGGGACTCCAAGAACCTGCGTTAGAAGCGCTTCCCGGTGTTGAGAGTGTTGAGTTGCCCGATCAGGAGCCTGCGAAGGGTGAGGTGACGTCAGAAGATGATTGAGCATGGATAAGAGGGATTACTACGAAGTATTGGGCGTTTCCCGTGATGCGGGAAGTGATGAGATAAAGAAGGCTTACAGAAAACTGGCCCTCCAGTATCATCCTGACAAGAATCCTGGCGACAAGACAGCCGAAGAGATGTTCAAAGAGGCTGCTGAGGCCTATGAAGTCCTGAGAGACAACGAAAAAAGGCAGATCTATGACAGGTTCGGTCATGAAGGGCTTGAAGGCAGAGGCTTTAGAGGTTTTTCCGGCTTTGAAGATATCTTCTCCAGTTTCGGTGATATCTTTGAAGGCTTTTTTGGCTTTGGTTCTACCAGAGGAGGAAGGCGCCGACCCAGACAGGGGAGAAGCCTCCGTTATGATCTGGAGTTGACTCTTGAGGAGGCCTTCTCCGGCAAAGAGGCGGAGATCGTTTTTGAGAAACAGGAAAACTGTTCCACCTGCGACGGTTCCGGAATGAGACCTGGGAGTTCCGCAGAGACTTGCAGCACATGTCAGGGAAGGGGGCAGGTCATACGATCTCAGGGTTTTTTCCAGATCAGCACAACCTGCCCCACCTGCCGTGGAGAAGGTCAGATGATTACCGATCCCTGCCCTGAGTGCAGGGGCGGTGGCAGGATCTTGGTGAAGAGGAATGTCAGTGTCAAGATTCCTCCGGGAGTCGATACAGGTTCAAGGTTGAGATTGAGGGGGGAAGGCGAGCCTGGGGAACATGGGGCCCCTCCAGGCGATCTTTTTGTGGTCATTCAGATAAGGGATCATGAATTTTTTGTCCGTGAAGAAGAGACCCTGATAGGCGAGATCCCTATCTCCATGACTCAGGCGGCCCTGGGCGACAGGGTTGTCATCCCGGTCTTGGGGGAGGACCCGGAGTGTGAGTTGGAAATCCCGCAAGGAACACAACCGGGTGATGTCATAAAGGTTCCTGGAAAGGGAATGCCCAGCCTCGGAGCCAGTTACAGACATGGTGATCTGTACGTGAAGATACTGGTCAAAGTCCCTAAAAAACTGAGTCAGGATCAAAGGGAACTTCTGGAGGCCTTTGCGAAGACAGAAGGGGGAGGGGCTTCTCAAATCAAGAAGAAGGCCTCGAGTCTATGGAAGAGGGTAATGAAGTGAGGATGCTATTTTGTCCTGGTTTGATACCGGACGCCCATTGATAACAGGTGTGCTTAGAGAACTATGCTGACGAAAAAAAAGAGAGAATACTTTGAGAAGTTGCTTAACGGTAGGCTGGATGAACTGTTAAGTGAGGCCAACAAAACCATGACGGGCATGACTGATCAGAGTGAGAGTTTCCCTGATCCCGCTGACCGGGCGACCATGGAATCTGACAGGAATTTCGAACTCAGAATTCGTGACAGGGAAAGAAAATTGATCAGAAAAGTCAGGGATGCCTTGGACAGAATCAAAAACGGGACATACGGTATTTGTGAAGAGTGCGGCGAGGATATCTCGGAAAAGAGATTAAAAGCCCGTCCCGTCACGACCTTGTGTATTGACTGCAAGAAGATGCAGGAAAATGACGAACGCATCAAGGGCCTGTGATTAAAGGATATCGTGATAGCCCCAATTTTTTTGCCTGATCCTTTCATAAGTTAAGCGGCCGTGCCATTTTCCAGCCCCACAGGCATCCGGAGGAATGCCGGTCGCGCCAAGGATACTTCTTTCCGCACGGGCGATTTTCCGTGCGTCCGTACACCTCTGATGAGCCTTTTTGAGCACGCCCCCTGTAAGTTTTCCCGAGTTCAAATTCCAACGACTCAAACCTCTTGCCATCACAACGCCTACAATCGGTCGAAATAAGGAAAAACCGTGCCCTGAAATGTTATACAGCGGTACTTGAAAATGGTATGATTATTCGGATATGGAAAGGCAGGACAGCAAAAATAGAGGACAGAGAGGGTCGGCAAAGATCTCTGGCGAGATCATAACGACGCATGTGAATGCCGACTTCGACGCACTGGGTTCTATGATAGCCGCAAGAAAGCTCTATCCCGAAGCAACGCTGGTCTTTTCCGGATCTCAAGAAAAGAACCTCAGGGACTTCTTTCTCAATTCCGCTTCGTACCTCTTTAATTTTGGAAAGCTAAAAAATGTCGATTTTGAACGTGTTACAAGACTGATCCTCGTCGATACGAGACAGAAGAGCAGGATAGGTAAATTTTCGCGGCTTATTGGCAAGAAAGGGGTCGAGATTCACATTTATGATCATCATCCTGATAATAAAGATGATGTTCATGGAGATCTGGAAATTATCCGGAGAAGCGGCTCCAACACGGCCATTATGGCCGATCTTATCAGGGAAAGAAGAATCCCTATTTCTGCTGACGAGGCCACAATCATGTGTCTGGGAATCCATGAGGACACAGGTTCTTTTACCTTTTCCTCAACGACGCCTAGTGACTATGAAGCCGCTGCCTGGTTGGCCGGACAGGGAGCGGATCACAATGTCATATCGGAGATGCTGACCAGAGAACTCACCGCGGAACAGGTCTGGTTGTTGAATGACCTGATTCACTCGGCAAAAAACCTGGCCGTCAACGGCCAGGATATAGTCATTGCCAAGGTCGTGCGAGAGGAGTATGTGGGAGATTTCGCAGTTCTTGTGCACAAGTTTATGGAGATGGACAATCTTGATGTTGTCTTTGCCATGGCCCAGATGGATCATCGCATATACCTCGTGGCACGAAGTCGGATCAGTGAGGTGAATGTGGCTGAAATCGTGGGCGCTCTGGGAGGTGGAGGCCATCCTCACGCGGCGTCCGCCACAATCAAGAACAAGACCCTGATCCAGGTGGAAAGATCGCTCAAGGCGCTTTTGAGAAACAGGGTTGATCCGCTCAAAACCGCCTCTGAAATGATGTCGTCGCCCGTCATTCACATCGGTCCTGATGAGACCGTGAAGAGGGCTGCCCGGTTGATGACGAGATACAATATCAATGTCTTGTTGGTCATGGATAAGCATGATCTCTTAAAAGGTTACATCACCAGGCAGATTGTCGAAAAAGCAGTGTTTTTCAATCTCGGCGAGATCAAAGTCAAAGATTACATGAACATTGAGTTTTCGACGACCGGGCCGGATGTCCCCCTCAAGGAGGTTCAGGAACTGATCACAAGGAAAAGGTTGCGGGTCCTTCCCGTGGTAGAGGAGACAAAGGTGTTGGGCGTCATTACAAGAACCGACCTCCTCAACATCCTGATGGGAGACCCCCTGATTCCTGAATTCCTGTACAACTCAAAGAACACACGTGCAGGTATAAGAAAGAAAAATGTGGCCATTATGCTGAAGGAGAGGCTGCATAGAGATGTCATCCAGATCATCAAGAATGTTGGTAATGTGGCGGATATGTTAGGGTATAATGCCTATCTTGTCGGGGGACTGGTACGAGATATATTCCTGAAACGAGATAATTTTGACGTGGATATCGTCATTGAAGGTGACGGGATAAAGTTTGCTCATGAATTTGCCGATCACCACGAGGTGCGAGTCAGGAGTCATAGAAAATTCGGGACAGCCGTACTTATCTTTGCTGACGGTTTCAAGGTTGACGTGGCCACAGCCAGAGTGGAGTATTATGAGACCCCTGGGGCTCCTCCCATCGTTGAGACCGGATCGCTCAAACTGGATCTCTATAGGCGCGACTTTACGATCAACACTCTTGCCGTAAAGCTTAACAAACGGCACTATGGAACGCTTATCGATTATTTTGACGGCCAGAGAGATATCAAAGAAAAGGTCTTGAGAGTACTTCATAACCTGAGCTTTGTTGAAGATTTTACAAGGGTCCTACGGGCCATCCGATTTGAACAGCGTTTCGGTTTTAAGATAGGAAAGCTGACCCTCTTATTAATCAAGAACGCCGTGAAGATCAACGCCAGCAAGGAGTTTTCGAGTCCAAGGTTTTTCTTGGAGCTGACAGCTATTCTTAAAGAGGAGGACCCTCTCAAAGCGATTGAAAGGATGAACGAATTTGACTTACTCCAATTCGTCTCATCGGAAATAAATTTCACGCCAAGGCTTCAGGGTCTGCTGGAAGAGGTCAGACGAGTCATTGCCTGGTACAACCTGCTGTACCTTGAGGAGAGATTCGACCCATGGAAGGTATACTTCTATGGATTGACCTCTTCGATGGGCCCATCCTCATTCAACAGCCTGATACCAAAGTTGGGAATGACCGATTCAGAAGCCCGTAGAATGACTAACCAGAGAGAAAGCGCGAACACCCTTTCCGATGTCCTTTACAGGTTTGATGCAGACAATTTTCACCTCTATACATTGCTTGCTCCATATGATACAGAGACACTGCTCTACATTATGGCAAGGGTGGGAAACGAAAAGGCAAAGCGACTAATCTCGACGTTTTTCACCAAGCTGAAGGGTGTCAAGAGTCAGTTGAGCGGCAAAGATCTCATCAGCCTGGGCCTCATGCCAGGCCCTGTCTTCAAGGAGGTCTTTGACAGGCTCCTTGAGGTGAAACTGAACGGCCTTACCAAGACCCGAGAAGATGAACTGCTTTACGTAAAGGAGACATTTCTCAATTGAAGGTTTCCAAAACAGCAGGTGGCGAGGCGTTGATGTGGGCCGAGAGACCGACTATGAGCATCTCAAGTAGATAAACAAAATAGACAACAAGGGGTTTTTAAGTATGAAGAGACGGAGAATTGTGAGTGGTATGCGACCGACGGGAAAGTTGCACCTGGGACATCTGCATGGGGCCCTCCTCAATTGGAGACAGCTTCAAACAGAATACGAGTGTTTCTATTTTATTGCCGACTGGCATGCACTGACCAGCGAATACTCCCATACGGATATCATTAGAGAATCCACTTACGACATCATTATGGACTGGATTTCGGTAGGCCTGGATCCTGAAATATCCACTTTCTTTATCCAGTCCCAGATAAAAGAGCATGCCGAACTGCACTTGATATTTTCAATGTCCACGCCTCTTGCATGGCTTGAGAGAAACCCCACCTACAAGGAACAGATCCGTGAACTCAGCCAGAAGGACCTGTTAACATACGGGTTCCTGGGGTACCCGGTTTTGCAGGCCGCCGACATCTTGATGTATAAGGCCAACGGCGTCCCTGTCGGAGAGGATCAGGCCCCTCACGTGGAGCTGACCAGGGAGATAGCGCGACGTTTTAATTACCTGTACGGTAGTGTCTTTCCGATTCCAGAGGTGCTTCTTGCCCCTATGTCAAGGCTCTTGGGCATTGACAGGCGGAAAATGAGCAAGAGTTACGACAATGCCATATTTCTTACCGATAGTGATGAGATGATTGATCAAAAGGTGGGACAGATGGTCACTGATCCCCAGCGCGCCAGGCGAAATGATCCCGGGGACCCGGATGTCTGCAATGTCTTTACGCTCCATGAGATATATACCGACCATGAAACCGTCGAGAGGATCAACAGGGAATGCCGATCTGCAGAGATTGGTTGTGTGGAATGCAAGAAATTGATGGCCCAGAATCTAAAAAATGGCCTTGAACCGGTGAGGGAAAAAAGAAGAGAGCTGGAATCCGATGTGGCCAAAGTAAAGGAAATCGTTGAAGAGGGCAATTGTAAGGTCAGGACAATCGCTCGGGAGACCATGGGGGAAGTCCGGGAGGCGGTGAAGATCTAAAGCCATGATATTCAAAGGGGGCTGCGCCGATTTCAAACATGGTTTATGAGATAAAACTCGAAATATTTGAAGGACCTCTGGATCTGCTCCTTCATCTGATCAACAAGAACGAGGTCGACATCTTCGACATTCCGATCGCTACTATCGCGGATCAGTATCTGGAATATATCGAAATGATGAAGGTTCTTAATATCAACGTGGCGGGAGATTTCCTCCTTATGGCCTCGACTCTTGTTCACCTGAAATCAAAGATGCTGCTTCCCGAGTCAAACGACGACACTGTGGACGAAGATCTCCATAATGAGATCGTCAGACCCCTTCTTGAATATATGAGCTATAGAGAGATTGCGGGAGATCTCTCAGAGAGAGACCTCCTTGAAAGAGACGTTTTCTGCCGGCAGGTTCCGCTTGATTTCCGGTCGCACATTAAGGAGGAAGGGGCCCCGTTGGATGTGAACCTCTTTCAACTCATCGACGCGTTCAAACAGGTCATGGACAGGACATTGCCGGGTGTTCAACTCCAGCTTCGCCTGGAGCAATGGTCGGTCAAAGAGAAAATAGAACACATCATCACATGTCTGAAAGAAAAAGGAACAATGTTATTCGTCCAACTTTTTGTGGAAGACAGAGTCGTTTCCGAATACATTGTGACTTTTCTGGCCCTCTTGGAACTGGTCCACATGGGTCTGGTAAGGATTTTTCAGTCAACCCCCCACAGTGACATCAAACTGACTCCCTGTTTTGAAGAAGATTGAGACAAAAAATGGATATGTCCCTTAACCTGATCATAGAGGCCCTTTTGTTTGCTTCCGACAAGCCGCTAACAATCCTTGACATTCAGTCAGCCTTACCGGAAGAGGATTCGACTCGTATTTCAGAGGCTATCAAGGAACTCCAAGAGGAATATGACAGCATGGCCAGGAGTTTTCTCCTCAAAGAGGTCGCCGGGGGGTATCAATTCAGAACACAGTCACAGTATGCGCCCTATATCCTGCAGATGCTGAAGACCTCTCCCGCTCGACTATCGCGAGCAGCCCTCGAGACGCTGGCCATAGTCGCCTACAAGCAGCCGGTACTCCGGCAGGAAATCGAGAGGCTCAGGGGCGTGGATGTCGGAGGAATATTACGGACCCTCCTGGAAAAAGGGGTGCTTCGAATTGTGGGGCGGAAGAATCTTCCCGGTAGGCCTCTTCTGTACGGAACAACAAAGAAGTTTCTGGAGGTCTTTGATCTCAAAAACCTCCAGTCATTGCCCAAGCTGAAGGAGATTAAAGAATTGGGTACTGAAGAGGATCAGGGTACTGCCGTGATCGAGGAGGGACAAGGTAATGAGACAGGGGATGAACAAACCGCCGTTGATACGGAAAAATCAACAGAAGAAGGACCCTCCGACCCTTCGGAGAATTAACCAGATACTCTCTTTGGCCGGCGTCACATCAAGACGGAAGGCAGATGAGATGATCAGATTGAGAAGGGTCAAGGTCAATGATCGTGTGATTTCCGAGCCTGGATTAAAGGCGGTTTGGGGCGTTGATCGCATAAGTGTGGATAACAAAGAAATCCCAAGCCCTTCCATGCGTACCTACCTAGTGCTTAACAAGCCCTTTGGCTATATCTGCTCGTTTAATGATCCCGAGGGAAGACCTCTTGTATTGAGTCTCTTGAAAGATATCCCTGAAAGAGTCTATCCTGTGGGGCGTCTTGACTTTGACACGATCGGACTCCTGCTATTCACCAACGACGGAGAGTGGGCCTATCGCCTAACGCACCCGAAATATCAGGTACCCCGTACCTACAAAGTGACCGTTGACGGTCGTATATCCGATGATGCCGTCAGCCGGTTGAGGAAAGGCATCAGGCTCGAAGATGGATTCAGCGGCAGATCCAAGGCCGTGGTAGTGGCGCGTGACGATAACAGGAGCATCATCAGGATGACTATTACAAGGGGAAAGTCCCGACAGGTGAGACGGATGCTGGATGTCGTGGGGTACAAGGTCCTCCACCTCGCGCGAACCGGTTTCGGCAATCTGATGCTTGGGGATTTAAAAGTAGGCGCTTACCGTCTGCTGGAAGAGGAAGAGGTGATCTCTTTGAAGCGTCTGGTAGGCTTGATCTAGCGCCTGTCCAGATGAGAAGGCATTTTTTTGTTTACAATAAACAGGGTGTCTTGTATTAATTAGGCTTATATTAGTAATTCCCTTGAAAGATCTGGGCGGTTAACTCAGCGGGAGAGTGCCATCCTCACACGGTGGAAGTCGCGGGTTCAAATCCCGCACCGCCCACCATCGTCATGCAATCCGATTCTCTTTTTTTCTCGTCTTGGAAACCCGTCGTCGGTTCTAGAGTCTCCCTTCAAGGCATCACCGGATGATAAGGGGGTTTTTGCGGGAGCAGATCACAGAGCCGAAAAGAGGCTACTGCCTTTTCAAAACTTCCTTGTAGGTGTATCCCCATTCCGTATTTGTTATGGTCAAACGCCTCCAATCTGTCGACACGGAATAGGTGCTCTGGACGATCGATCCTACGGTGATGATGCTTGGGCATGTCGAGGCAGTCACTTTCATGGTCATCTTATTGCCATCTATGGTGAGTCTCCCGGAATTGGTGCATTCGGCCCCTGGGACCCCTCTGGAATCCGATGTAAAAGAATCCTCTGTCAGGACGAGCGTCGCAGTTTCATTTACCTTGAGCGATTTTCCGTTGGCGTATTTTTTTATTCTAAGCCATTTCCCCACGTAAGAGGGGGCTTTTCCCTCACCTTCTTCGGTAGCGTGAGCCGCACACATGATGCTCAAGATAAGTGTGAGACATAGCCCCACCGTGACAATGACCCTCATCGCGTCCTCCGTGAGGTCGAAGTCAATGCCCGACCACCCCAGGGGGAGAAGGTCAGGGATCTATATATGCTTTTGGGCTTCTTTATGGATTTTCTCAACCAGTTCATAGTAGGGACTTTTCTGGGGTACACTCTCCTTCAGTGCTCGTGCATATTTTCTGATTTT
>JAXHUM010000109.1:0-20295 GCA_034189325.1 Thermodesulfobacteriota bacterium | reverse complement strand
ACACCTCCGATCGACGGACTCTTCTCCAACAGGTACACGTAATACCCCGAATCCGCCAGATCCAGGGCCGCCTGCATACCCGCTATCCCTCCGCCCAATACCAGAACAGAACCGATTGTTTGACCCTGTTTATTTTCTTTCATGCCTCACATCCTTTCTGTTTAGAGCCTTGCCTGGTCAAGAATCTGGGGGAGCTTATCCTCCCATCCAAGGGTCGATAACATCACCCCGGACATACCCATCTTCTTGAGATCACCAACGAGCCCGGCTGCCAGCTTGACACATTGCCTGTGTTTGTCCGGGGCCTTTTGAATATCCCTGATGATGGGGTCAGGAATAGATATGTTCTTGATATTACGATTAATGTATCGTGCCATGCCTGCTGATTTGAGGAGCATGACGGTCGGTATAACAGCCACCCGACCAGTGTCGACCCGCCGAACAAATTGCTGAAACCGGTGTATATCGAAAACAGGACTGGTAATGATAAACCGGACACCGGCATCGATCCGGCGCTCGAGTTTTTCCAGTTCTATGTCGAGGGCCCCACCCATGGCGCCGGCATTAACGGTCGATCCGGTCGTGAATTTGGGTGCTGCTCCCAGCTCGACACCCACCATATCCCGGCCGGTTTGAAGGGTCTGAAGGACTTGAAGGAGTTCCTCCAATTCGAGATCATATACGGCCCTGGCCTGCGGATGATCTCCATGGCGGATGTCTTCCCCTGCGACAACCATGATGTTTGAAATGCCCAAGGCGGCGGCTGAAAGGATATCCGACTGGAGAGCCAGTCTGTTACGGTCTCGACAACAGGCTTGAAAAACGGTTTCAAATCCTTGCCTTTCAAGGAAGGCGCATCCCCCCAGGGAACTTGCCTTCATCACGGCATTGCCCATCTCAGGGATCACAAGGGCATCCACGCGACCCTTGATCTGATTGGCCTTATCTAATAGAGAGGAGAAATCGGCACTTTTCGGGGGTTCGAATTCTCCCAGGATGACAAATTCACCTGCGTTGATTTTCTCAATAAGAGGCATAGGATGATCCTCCACACTTAGCGGGACTGCCGGTTGATGGCGTTGGAGATGGCCATTTCAAGATCTTCAATGCCGAACGATTTGATGTGGTAGTAGAATATTCGTTGTTGACGTATTTTGGCTTCAAATTCAGGGGTATTGGTTTCAGCACATACAATGATGGGAAGATGCTCTTCCATTCCCCTGATGATGGATATGAACCCGCCGTCTTCACCGAGGAGAGAGGCATCCAGAATCAGGACTTCGACTTTCTCTTCCTGAATGGCCAGAAGCGTCTCTTTAAGTGTCCTGGCCTGGATGGTCTTGAACCCCCGGCAGGTCGGTGACGTGGATAGGCTGCACCCTAGGACCTCCTTTGGCTCAGCAATCAGGATAGTCTTTTCAGCATCCATAAAACAGAGCCTTTTTGAAAGTGTGATGGACGGGACTCTGCGCTCTCAACAGCCGCATTCTAAATACCGGATAAGAGCAAAGCCTGTGCCTTCACGCCTGTTGCATGAAATTTACCTGTTAAATGGAGTAGATAGAAAGGTAACAAGCCCTTAAGGCTGAGAAGAGGATTGGGACATTTTGAAACAAAATAGAGGTGTCAAACCCTTTAAGTGTCTGTTATATCATTGGAATATGAGAAAGGGGGCAAATTGTCTCAATTGCTACAATATGCCCCATAGCTTCTTCTCAAAGGTCTTGGGTTGATATCTCAGTCCCTGAGAGAATAGCAGGAGAAACAGTATGTGGAGGGTTTGAATTCTAAGGCAGCGTTAAAAAGGGGGCCTTTTCGAAAAAGTCTTCCACTATGTCGTTGAATCCATAGGCCAGTTTGGTTTTTCTTGCATCCTCTCTCGAAAACCATCTCAAGCATTGTCCTTCAGTCAGGTCGATGCCCTTTATATCCAGGTTTTCTTCTTTCCAATAGACATACTCGACACGATCGTCCAATTCTACAACCGCGAAGAGGAGAAATTCCACCAACTGAATACCCATTTCTTCTTCCATTTCACGGACAATGCACTCATGGGGAGACTCATTCGCTTCAACGTGCCCGCCTGGAACATCCCACATGTTAGGATAGGGAATGCTTTTTTTATTATCTCTCAGAAACAGGAGAACTTCTTTTAGGTCATTTATAAACAATATACTGCAACCCTTTCGTTTCATAATGTTTTTTTGACTCCATCGCTATTTTATGAACCAGGTGACCTTGACCTCTGGAAGGCAGTCCGACAAAAAGGACCTCTCAAGACTTCCCGGCAGGATCCTTTTAAGAAATCCCAAGGCAATCGATGCTGATTGGCCGGAACGCCTTGCGCATTTTCCGCAAAGCCAGGCCGACTCCCCCATGCGTATACCGATTTTGAGTGAAAAGGAAAACATATTTTTCCTTGCCTTCTCTTTCAGATAATCCATAATAATGCGTATTTGCGATATGTCGAGAGGACTAGACGGATGATATTCACCACAAAAGATGGGCAGTCTTTTGACACGGATAAGGACCTCACAGCGGAGGAACGTCATGTCCTCCAGAAGCTAGTTATATGGGAGACCATGGCGTCAAGTCTTGATGAGTTCAGGGAAAGGACAAAAGAAGCCTTTAAAAGGGGCTGGAATGGATCAGGGCCTGTCGTAGAAAGCAGGGCCCTGAAACTCATTCTGGAGGAACTGGAACAAAAGGTCCTACTCCGTGTGGAAAGTCCCTAATGGCAAGGGCTTTGTCACGCTCACCTCGGCGAATTCACACCTGCAATCCTCATTCTGCGATCAAACACTGATCGAATCGTGAAACACCAAAACTTCGACGGTTTCTTAAGATGTTCATGTGCTGGACTCTGTTTGAGACCGTCAACACTATTTTAAAAAACAGGGAGAATCTATGATGCCGCAACACATTGTTATAATAGGGGCAGTTGCTTTGGGTCCAAAAGCGGCCAGCCGGTTCAAGAGGCTTGAGCCTGGTTCAAAGGTGACCATGGTGGATCAGAAAAGCATTATTTCCTATGGGGGGTGTGGAATACCCTATTTCGTATCAGGAGATGTAAGCGACCCGGAGCAGTTACAGTCCACAAGCTTCAACATGCTCCGTGACGTCAAGTTTTTCAAGAATGTTAAGGATGTCGATGTCCTGACAGATACAGAGGCGATCGCCATAGATCGGGCACTGAAAACCGTGAGGATCAGGAATGTCATAACCGGGCAGGAAGAGACCCTTGCCTATGACAAACTCGTTATTGCCACCGGAAGCAGACCCAGGCAGATCCCAATACCCGGTTCCGATCTGGCGGGCGTTTTTGCCGTTTCCGACCTTTCTGAGGCCATATCCATAAAAAAGAGGCTGTCCGCAGGCGAGGTTGAAAAGGCGGTCGTTATAGGCGGAGGTCCCATCGGCCTTGAAATGGCTGAATCACTGGCCGATCTGTGGGGCATTGAAACCTCTGTGATCGAAATCACCGATCAAATAATGCCGGGGATTGTGAGCCCGAACTTATCCAAAATGGCACAGCACCATATGGAAGAAAAGGATGTCTCGTTCTATCTGAGAGAAAAGGTCATCCAGATCCATGGGCATGAGCGTGTGGAGAAAGTTATTACGGACAAAAGGAGTCTCGAGGCGGACATGGTCATCATGGCGGCCGGTGTTGAGCCTCATTCGAAATTGGCAAAAAATGCCGGTCTGGAAGTCTCCGCTAAAGGGGGGATCATTGTAAATAAAAGGCTCCAGACCTCTGATCCGGACATCTTTGCAGGCGGCGATTGTGTTGAGATACCCAATTTAATTACCGGGAAACCAGGATACTATCCCCTTGGCGGCCTGGCCAACAGACAGGGCAGGGTCATCGGCACGAATCTGGCTGGCGGTCACGCCGAGTTTGAGGGGGTGGTTGGGAGCTTCGTGGTCAAATTGTTCGACATCTCCGTTGCAAGCGCGGGGCTGACCCTTGAAACCGCTAAAAAGAACGGATTTGAGGCTGTAAGCGCCTTCGTGGTCCAGTTTGACCGAGCCCATTTCTTTCCTGAAAAGGACCTTATCTATCTGGAATTGATCGTAGAGAAGCATACCGGACGGGTCCTTGGTATTCAGGGGCTTGGAAACCAAGGAGAAGGCATGTTCGCCAGGGTCAGTGCCGTCGCATCTATCCTCAAGTACAGGCCGACGACATCCGAAATAAGCAATCTGGAACTCCCCTATTCTCCTCCCTTTTCATCAGCCATGGATATTATCAACGCCCTGGGCAATGTTGCTGAAAACATCTTAGAAGGAAGAACCAGGGTGATCGAGGCTGAGGAGTTCGCAACCTTGTGGAACAACAGGGAAGACAACGAATCGTTCTTTCTGGACTGCCGTGCCAGACAGAACGCGGAGCCCCTCTTGGAAAAATACCCTGATCACTGGAAAAATATCCCCCAGGACGAATTGAGAAAACGTCTGGATGAAGTCCCGGGGAACAAAAGGATTGTCCTCATTTGCAATACGGGCGCGCGCTCCTATGAAGCCCAGGTAACGCTGGACCAATCAGGGATAAAAGACAGCTATAGTCTTCAAGGGGGAGCGGCAGGCCTCAAGAAGTTTGGACTTCCTATCTAACTAAGATTGGGCCTGTTCTCGACCCCGTTTGCGAACACCCTGCTGGCGAGCCTCAATGCCGGAGGAGAGATCCTTGGTCGAAAGCTCTTCATAAAGCTTCGCCTCAAGCTCCAAACCATCGGCAAGGGTCATGCTATTGCCCTCTTCGATGAGACGTTTGTATTTCCTAACGGTCTCCGGAACGCATGACGTCATATCCCCGGCCAGGGCCAGACTGACGGTAAGAAGTTCTTCCTTGGGTACGACCCGGTTGACAAGACCCCACGCTTCGGCCTTTTCTGCGGAGATAAAATTGCCGGTCAGCGACATTTCCTTGGCCCGGTTCAATCCGATTAGACGAGGAAGCTTCTGACTCAGCCCCCATCCCGGGAGAATGCCCAATCTGGCGTGGGTGTCTGCAAAACGAGCTTCTGATGAGGCAATCAACACATCACAGGCAAGGGCGAGTTCAAACCCGCCAGTGATGGCAACTCCGTTAATAGCCCCTATAATGGGACCCTCAAACCGGGATATGGCCTCAATCATTGATCGACCACGGCCTCTTTCTTCATCACCGTCAGGACTCAAACCTCCTGTTGAAAGCTCCTTCAGATCGAGGCCTGCGCAGAATGCCCTCCCCGCACCTGTGACAATAACAACTTCCGTTTCGGGGTCCCTTTGGAGCTCTTCAAACACCTTTTTCAAACGATCCCGCATCTCAAACGACAGGGCATTCATTGCATTAGGTCGATTCAGGGTGACCGTTGCTATACCCTCGCTCTTTTCCACTAATATGACGGATTCCGACATGCTGATGCCTCCTTTAATGATCCGTTTAAAACCATCTTCTTACTGAGTATCCATCAACGAATGCGATTCTCCTGACCGCCTCGGTCTTTTTGTCTCCTGTTCTCCTCTTCATTCCCACAGGGTCGTCTTCTCGCTGGTATAACAGCGCTCATTAACATGTGGAGTAAACCTATTTGATTCAAAATCTGAACAAAAATTATAACAGATTCACTTCTTTAGCAAGAACTGAAATCATATTTGGCGCTGTTTCATGCAAATATCCAGGGTCTTTTTCTCTTTCTTCTTGACATAAGAATCCATTTCCAGACATCATTCATTCTATTTCTCGGTATGATATCCCTGAAATCGAAAGGGTCGGATCACCTCAAAAGCCCCTGTTCCATTCAAAAACCTGGGATCTAGGCTCTGTGCACTTAGGTTTCTCCAACGTGAATGTCGCTGACGTTCCTTTGCCTTGGGACTTCACCTCGAGTCAGGGCTACCCAAGAAGGGAGAAAATCAAAAAATGAACGCTGCTGAAAAACTCAAACCTTTTATGGAGCCGAGGAGTGTCGCATTGATCGGGATATCATCCCGGACCGGCAAGTATGCCTTTAACATATTGGAAAACCTTATCAATAGCGGCTACACAGGGGATATCTACCCTGTTAATCCCAATGCCGATCGTATTTGTGGGAGGCAAACGTATGCTTCTCTCAGAGAAATAGAAGGTCCGATCGACCTTGCCGTCATTTCAACTCCAAGATCCCAAGTCCCCTCCATTGTCGAGGATTGCGTCGAAATGGGGATCAAAGCGGGTATCATTATCGGCCAGGGGTTTTCCGATGCCAATGACGAGGAGGGGAAAAGGCTTCAAGAAGAAGTCAGAAGACTCATTCATAACTCCGATACCCGGATCATCGGTCCGAATACCATAGGCGTATCCAATCCGTTCATCGACTTCAGCACATCTTTCCTCGTGCAGACCGGATTAAAGAGACTCCCCATAGGCGTCATTTGTCAAACCGGGATATTTTTCGGGGGTTTTCCTGATTTGACCTTACTGGGAAAAGGTATTGATTTGGGAAACTCCTGTGATCTCGATTTTGTTGATTGCCTGGAGTATTTTGAGCAAGACAATGATGTCAAGATTATCTTCCTTCATATTGAAGGAATAAACAACGGTCGGAGTTTCATGGAAGCGGCCAAACGGGTGGCCAGACAAAAGCCCATAGTGGCCTTGAAGACCGGGACCAGTCCTCTGGCCAAAAAGGCGGCTGAATCCCATACAGGTTCACTCATAGGAAATAGTGATATTTGGGAAGTAGGATTAAAGCAATGCGGTATTATTAGAGCAGATGACCTTGGTGAGATCAGTGATCTTCTCAAAGGCCTCACCTGCCTTCCCAAGCTAAATGGGAGGAATATAGGTATTATTACAGCAAGCGGAGGCATTGGGGTGATGACAATTGACGCCTGCGAAAAATTCCGGCTCAACGTTCCCAACCTCTCGCGTGATACCAGGGAAATTATTATGAGTTTATCCCCTGAATGGCATTCCATTAACAACCCGGTGGATATCTGGCCGGCCTTTAGCATGTCGCGACGCCCCTTTGAAGAAGTTCTCAAGAAAATCATTCGAGCCGTCCTGTCGGACACACGCGTAGACGCTGTCCTGTTGTTCATAGGCGCCTGGTTTGAAATGCTATCTCCTCCCTTCTCTGAAATTGTTATGGAGGTCACTAGAGAATTTGACGACAAACCTGTTGTCTGGGCCCCTTACGAAGGATGGCTCGACGACATTTCCACCAAAGACATCGAAGAAAAGATCAGTAACAACGGGAAACTTCCTATTTTCTCATCTCCAAAAAGGGCCATACGGGTCCTATCCAGGATGGCGGACTACTCGGAATTTTTGAAATCCTAGTCAGTTGTTTTATGACTGCTATTCGAATAGGCTACTGGCAAACGGCCGGGTGAGAGGTCTCTGACAAAAAAGCACTAGGGTATGTGTGAAATAGAGACCACAGGCGCTGTCTTGGCATAGAGGGTCAAAGAATAAAACACTCAAGTTCCAAATCAATAGTCAGCGGTATCCTGATACAATTGCGGTTACGTTCTATTATCTGATTCCACCATCCATTCTTCGGCCGCACGAATGTTTCTAAAGACTCTTACGTTGTTCGAATTGATGGTGGAAAGTATAATCTCATACATACGAGTCAGTCCGTAATCCAGATCTCTCGAGACCACCAATGCAGACTTGGCTTCTCCAGGCCCACCCCAATACCGACCAACCATCTCTGCCAACTTTTTTATCTGTTCGGGCTTCACTTCTGAAAAGTCGGCATCCCTCAGATCCCAAAGGGAATTCAAGCTTTGACCATACATCGATGACTTGTAGTAGCTCTCCAAATGTTGCTTTAATTCCAAGACACTGATTACACCTTTGACTTCATGTTTCCTTAAGTTGTTTTTCTTGTCTATTTGTATAGTAAGTTCCAATTTGACTCACCTATGTTGTTCCAAGATGCTCTCGATACATTCCAACACTTCCTCTCCAAAATATCTTGATTATGATCAGAACAGAACTCTCCTCGCGGTCCAGTAGTACCTACCCCAATAGTGTCGACCAATAACCGATATAGTGACCCCCTCTTTTTTCGATACATGAACGAATTCGTTTTCGCTCAAATAGATCCCCACATGATTGGGATATGTAGGGGGCTTAAAAAAGACAAGGTCGCCTGCCCGTAGTTCCCCTCGACCAACCGGTCTCCCTATTCGGGATTGGGATCTGGATGTACGGGGCAATACGATATCAAATAGGCTTTTGTAGACAACCCTCACAAAACCGGAGCAGTCGATTCCTTGACGACCGGTTCCTCCCAGCCTGTGCCGTGTGCCTTTCCATCGCTCGTATTCTTCACGAACAAGTTTCTCTATTGTATGGATACCTGCATGTCTATCAGCTTTGGGTGCCGTGAATCGGATAGGCTCAGTTGTCTTTTGTCCGCTATCGGTTGAACAAGAGGAGAAAAGGGCAATTATCGCTACACCCATCATAAAGAGGAGAGCCCGAATCCGTCTAAAGGTATGAAACGATCGGTCCATTGATTGCTGACAAATAAGACATGTCTCGAGTACTACTTGAGTACTATAAAGACACTTCATTTTTTATAATAAATTCAACCCATACAGATACAACGTTTCTCTGATTCAACTTATTCTAGGAAGACCGTCCGAGAGATTCCACTCTTTCACCTTCTGAAGTATAGAACCACTCACAATCGATCACAACAAACTCATCAGAACGCCAAGTATCATTATAATATTTGAAGCCATTTGTGTATACCCCTTTTTGGTTAAGACAAGCCTATTTGTCAGATGCCATACAGTAGTGTCAAAGCCTCGGGAATAAGATCTGACAAAAACAGATTGCATTGATTCATTTTTTCAGAAATCTAAGAAAAAAGTCCTCAAGTTTTTTTTGAAATGAGACGATAATCACTAATGGTAAAGTATCTATCACCGAAAGACATATCTTTTTGATAGAAGGATACTAGGCACTGATACGATGCAACAACGGCAAGGACTTTTCCCTTTGGCCAACCAATGAAGAGGGTATTGTGAAAGACGATAGGCAGGATATCCGGTTACTTTCCATTTTTCACTATGTAGTCGCAGGTATTACCGCTCTTTTTTCATGCCTCCCCTTTATACATATGGCCCTAGGCATCGCCATGCTTTCAGGGGCATTAGATGGTGATGGGCCCGGAGAATCGCCACCCGCCCTCTTTGCATGGCTATTAGTTCTTCTCTCCGCGGTCTTTATCCTTTGCGGATGGACCCTGTCCACTTTCATTTTTATTGCCGGACGGAGACTGTCACAATTCAGGAACAGATTATTCTGTCTGGTGATTGCCTGGATTGAGTGTATCATCATACCCTTTGGAACTATCCTGGGCGTATTTACCATAGTTGTTCTTACCAGAGATTCCGTGATGGAGCTTTTTGAACGGGACAGTAGGTCGGGAAACAACAATGTTTCATCACCCGGGCATGATTCCTGACAATGGTTTAACAGCAGGGAGGTATCATGGTTTCAACAATATCGAGCAGCCTTTCAGCACTCAGCGCATTTGGCAAAAAAATGTCTGTAGCGGCCAACAACATCGCCAATGTCAATACCGACGGGTTCAAGAAAAGCAGAGCCATTCTCCGAGAGGGCCCTTACGGCGGTGTTGAAGTGACCATAAACAGAATAGACACTCCTGGACTCCCGACCATGGAGGAGGGCAGCGTTCCTGCTACCGCAACGGAGAGGTCCAATGTCGATTTGACCGAAGAGATCCCTCAAATGATGATTGCCAAGAGGGCTTACCAGGCGAACACTCAAACGATCAAGGCCCATAACGAGATGGTAGGATCCCTTATAGATATTTTTCGGTGAACGCCCGGTGATAAAGGTCTTATGCTGGTGCCTGATCAGAGCAGGCTATAGCACGAATTGGCCGAAATAACCTAAAAGCCCATTCGATCCCCCCATTCACGAGCCCCTTGCTCAAGATCATATCTGTGGGCGGGACCCTCCGTATACCTCTTTCTGTCCATACCGGCACATGACACAAGCGTGACGAGCAGGATACACATCAAACCTATTTTTGTTAATATTCCCAGAATACTCATGTTAGCCTCACATTCGATTTCGTCATTCGAGATCTCACGTCCTTTTGAACAAACGCTTCTCTCGAAGATATATCAGTTCCTACTCTCTAAACCTCATCTCTTATCAAGACTCCGGCCTTTATCTGCTAAAAGATCTGGGTTTCTTACACCGTGTGCTCCACACGCTCGCCCGGTGTATCCACCATGGATGTGGGTCTTTGCATGAATTGCCCGAGCTGAATTCGGATAACTCCGTCTCAGATTTCCTGACCATATGCCCCAGTGTAAGGACCCCCAAACCAAGCATGATTAGAAAAAGGGCAACAAGGGCCACAAGAATCTCGGGAAATACAAGAATAAGCATACCAAAGAGAATAATCATACTACCGGGAAGATAATACCTCAGTCTCAACATACCAACACCTCCTTTTCACCGATAAGTTGAATTCCCTATTCTTTATAACTAAGGACTAATTTGTCTAAGTCAAGTTTCTTGAGAACGATGCAGCCTGAAGCAGATAATGGTCTTTTTACGAGATAGTCGAAAATGACTCAAGAATTCACTATAATTGCCGATATACTAATAACATGGCTCTGGACATGAAGGGCAATTGACAAAGGACATCGTTTTAAAGGCGACACTGTATGGATCTTCTATCTACCGGAACTACTCCTGATATTTTTTCAGCCATGACTCCCCAGACGGCTCAGACGGACAGCCTCTCCAAGGACGCGCTTTCCAAAGGAATCGATCTGTACGCGCAGAAAAAATATGACGAGGCCATTAGAGAGTTCAGGAGGTCTATAGGTCTTGCTCCTTTTTCCGAATATTCCATAAATGCCTCCGATTACATGGCGCAGGCCTATCTTCAGATCGACGATGTGGAGGGCGCCGTCAATGCCTATAAAAACTCCATTCAACTTAATCCTTTCCTGGATGCAACCTATATTTCCTTGGGGAATCTCTATTTTTCCGAAGGCAGGTATGAGGAAGCTGAAAAACAATTTGAAGAGGCTGTAAAGGTCAATCCTTCGACCAATAATCGCTATTCTCTCGGCCAAGTCTATCTGATCACAAACCGTCTGGATGAAGCTGAAAAACAGTTTATTGAAGTAGACCGGCTAGGACCGGATAAGCCGAGTGGAAAGTTTGGGCTGGGCCAGACCTACAGTAAGCAGGGACGATATGAAAAGGCAATCGACCATTTTGAGCAGGCCATTCGATTGCAAGGGGATCTTTACGACGCGTACGCTGAAATCGGATACGCCTATGCTGATCTCGGTGAGATGGATGAGGCCCAGGAGATCGTTGATTTCCTTGAAAAGGAATCTCCCGTTCTCGCGGATGTCCTAAGCCGATACATGTACAAGGTCGATCCACCTAAGATCATGTTCGCCCATTCCAGTAGTACCTTCCTGTACACTCTGCCGAGGAAGACTCCTGTTTCCTTTCTGGATGGATATCTGGCAGCGGCCGATACATCCAAGAGCTTCACCATGATCTTTCAATTCAACAAGGAAATGGACCGGGCTTCAGTGGAAGACCGATTTAATTGGTCTATCAAGAGATCCTCGAGCACCGGACCTGGAGAGGCCTACAATTTCGGGCAACCGGTGCCTGAAACGGAAGCTAAAATCGCACTCTTTCCCGATTCCGTCTATTATGACGCAGACACCTTTACAGCGACGGTCAGATTTAGGGTCCATCAAAATTCAGAGGTCAACGCAACAATTGACCCATCCCACGTTGAGTTCCAATTCCGTGGCAAAGATGAATATGGACTGACCATTAATTCCCAATGGGATCAATATACGGGATTCCATGGCGTGGCCTAAGGTTTCGCGCAAGAATAACTCCTTTTTTTCCTCACAGCTTGTGCCCATCCCCTCCAGTTGAACATTCGATGTTCGATGTTGATTTTATGCAATTCAATCAGAGTCCCAGATAGGCGCTCCTGACCTCCGGGTTGGAACGCAGATTTTCGGCGGAGCCCGAAAGGGTGATGCGCCCGTTTTCCATCACATAGCCCCTATCCGCTACCTGTAGGGCAAGGTTCGCGTTTTGTTCGACAAGGAAGATGGTGGTATCCTGCTCCCTGTTTATTCTCTTTAGAATATCAAAAATCTGCCTCACCACAAGGGGCGCAAGCCCCAGAGAAGGTTCATCGAGGAGAAGCAGCAAAGGCCTCGCCATGAGGGCCCTTGAAATGGCGAGCATCTGTTGTTCACCCCCGCTCAATGTCCCTCCCGGCTGATGTCTTCTCTCTGCGAGGATAGGGAAGAGACCGAAAACATACGCCATGTCCCTCTTGACATCTGCCTTGTCATTGCGCAAAAAGGCCCCCATGTCCAGGTTTTCACTGACCGATAAATAGGGAAATATACGTCGACCCTCGGGAACCTGACAAATCCCCAATGAGACGATCTTGTCCGGGCTTGTGTTATGGATCGGCCTACCCATAAACAGGATCTCGCCCTTCCTTGGCGGAACGAGCCCGGAGATCGACATGAGTGTTGTGGTCTTGCCTGCGCCGTTTGCGCCGATAAGGGTAATGATCTCTCCCTCTGAAAGCTTGATCACCACCTCTTTGAGGGCCTGGATATTCCCGTAAAAGGTGCTGATCTTATTCACCTCGAGCATCGATATCCTCTCCCAAGTAAGCCTTAATCACAACAGGATCGGCCTTGACCTCGTCAGGTGTGCCTTCGGCAATGTTCTTTCCGCAATCAATGACGAATATTCGGTCGGACAGGCTCATGACGAGCTTCATATCATGCTCGATCAGAAGTATGGAAACGCCTTCGTTGTCGCGAAGTCTGACGATCAGTTCATCAAGCTCCCCTGTTTCCCTGAGGTTCATACCGGCTGCCGGTTCATCCAGTAGGAGTAAAAAGGGGTTCGTGGCCAGGGCCCTGGCGATTTCAAGGCGTCTCTGGGCCCCATAAGGGAGATTCTTGGCAAGCTCATTGACATAATCGGCGAGGCCGATCTTTTCGAGGATTTCATAGCTTTGCGTGACGACCTCTCTTTCTTCTCTCACCGTTCTCCTATCCCTCAAAATCGCCCCAAGGACCCCGGAATGGGTGCGGCAGTGCCGGCCTATCATGATATTTTCGAGGACCGTCATATTGGGAAAGAGACGAATGTTCTGAAAAGTCCTGGCCACTCCCCTCTCGGTAATATGGTTCGGCTTCAACCCGTTTATCTTTTCTCGCTTTTTTCCAGGAGGTGAAATCAGCATGACTCCTTTTGAGGGTGCGTACATCCCGGTTATACAGTTAAAAAAAGTTGTCTTTCCAGCCCCGTTTGGGCCTATGAGGGCTACGATCTCGCCTTCCCTGATATCGAGGCTGAGGTTGTCAAGGGCCCTCAGACCGCCGAAGTCAACGGTCATGTCGGTTACTTCCAGTACAGATGCCATCTTCCTATTGCCTTTGGCCACTGTCATTAGCGGGCGTGTATTCATACGTTCGGCGAATATTAGTGATGATCCCCTGGGGACGAAATACCATCATAATCACCATGATCGCGCCGAATAAAAGCATCCGATAATCGGAAAAGGCCCTCAAGTATTCGGGAAGGAGGATCAGGAGAAGGGCACCTATAATAACCCCCAGTACCGAACCCATTCCACCCAACACGACGATAGATAGTATCATGGCCGATTCCAGGAAAGTAAAACTGGCGGGATTGATGAAGGTCGTTTTGGCGGCGAATATAACACCGACCATTCCCGCCCATGTCGCGCCGAGGGCAAAGGCTGTGAGCTTTGTCTTTGTTTTGTCGATCCCCATGGCCTGGCAGGCGACTTCGTCCTCTCTGAGGGCTATCCAGGCCCTTCCTATTCTGGAATTCTGGAGTCGGTTGACAAAAAAAATGGTAAAGAGCGTGACTCCTATCATCAGAAAATAGAGATAGATGGTCGCCGACTTCAACGGAAGCTCTATTCCGAAAAGGCCGGGCCTCGGTATATTCGCTATCCCGCTTGGCCCGAATGAAAAGGCATTCCAGTTTTCCAGGACGAGTCGAATGATTTCTCCGAACCCCAGGGTAACGATGGCCAGGTAATCGCCCCTTAAACGGAGAACAGGAAAACCGAGGAGAATGCCGAATAGAATTCCCAGTCCCGCTCCGATTGGTAGGGCCGCCCAAAACCCCAAACCGAAATGGTGGTTCAGTAGGGCGTAACTATAAGCGCCCACCGCGTAAAACGCCACATAGCCAAGATCGAGAAGACCTGCCAGTCCCACGACAATATTGAGCCCCAGACCCAGCACGACATACATGAGGGCGGTTGTCATGATATTTATTTGATACATGGAGAAGAGAAAGGGAAAGACAAGAGAAAAAAGTCCCACCGAACAGAGGATCGGCATGTAGATCCTCGGCTCGCTCGTTATTCTCTGGGTGAAGGAGGGTGTCTCCGATCCTCCCCCTTCCCTCTTTTTCTTGCCCCCTTCCGCTTTTTCCAAAAGATAACGCCATACAAAAGAGAGGATAAAAGACCCACCCCCAACCAGGGCCAGGTTTCTCCAACGCCATTCCACTATCTTCTCGATCGGATTGATGCGGATCACCATGATGGGAAAGGTAAGGAACATGAACCAGAGCGACACCAGACATGATCGTTTGATTTCTTCAAATCGAAACATCGCTATACCTTTTGCGCCGAGGATCGACCCAGGATACCGGCGGGCCGGAAAATCAGTATGAACACGAGGAGTCCAAAGGCAAAAACATCTTCATAGTCGCTGGAAACATAGCCAGTCGCAAAACTCTCTGTCAATCCAAGGACAAGACCCCCGAGGACCGCCCCTGGAATACTCCCGATACCTCCGAGAACAGCGGCTGTGAATGCCTTGATCCCTGCTATGAAACCGATATAGAAGTTGATTTGTCCAATGTGAGACGCGATAAGGACGCCACCTATGGCGGCCATTGCAGATCCTACAATGAAAGTGATGGAAATAACCCGATTCACATCCACACCTACCAGCATGGCCATGTCCCTGTCCTGGGCAGTTGCCCGCATTGCCTTGCCGATCTTCGTGAACTTAATCAGGACCGTCAAGAAGACCATGACCATGGCGGTTGTGATAAGGATCACGATTTCAGATGAACCGATGATATGGGTGTAGGGCTCCATGAATTCAAATTCAGGGATCAGACTCTCAAAGGGTAGAAAATCAGAGGTCTGGGCAAGCAACACATAGTTCTGGAGAAATATAGACATCCCAATGGCGCTGATCAGGGGTGAAAGACGAGGGGCGTGACGCAAAGGTTTGTAAGCAATCTTCTCCACGGTGAACCCATACGCCGCCGAGTATAGGACCGCAACTATGGAAGCAAGCACAAGGATCGATACATAATCAAGGCCGATCATAGTCAGGACGCTGGCGACAATGAGGGCGGTAAAGGCCCCGATCATGTATATCTCCCCATGGGCGAAGTTGATCAACTGAATGATCCCATAGACCATGGTGTACCCGAGGGCAATAAGGGCGTAAATGCTACCGCGGGTCATTCCTCCCAAAAAGAGTTCAAGGAAATATGCCATACCTACATATTCTAGGATGTTTGGATATCTCGAAGAATTGAGAAGAGAGTGAAAGAACAAGGGGCGGGCATCTCTATACCCACCCCTTTCACGAACTTCTCTCCTCTAGACTATTCCACCTCGACGTAGACGCCGTTTTTCACCTGATACACGGAAAACCCTACCCCCTCGGCGTCACCTCGCTTGTCAAAGCGGATCTTTCCAAGGGGCGTGTCTACAAATTCCGTTCTAAGGGCCGATGACACGGCATCGTAGTCTGTAGAGCCCGCCTTTTCAATAGCGTTCAACAGGGCCAGGGCCGCAGCATAGGCGTTGAGAAAAAACGCCCCCGGGTCTTTGCCGTAGGCCTTCTTGTGGGCCTCATTCGCGGCGATTGCCATGGGGTTCTGGGACACATCCTTGGGACCTGTCGCATAGACCCCCTCCGCGTGCTTTCCAGCAACCTTGATAAAGGTGTCATCCTTTACCCCGTCATCGGAAATAAAGATCGTCTTCATCTTCTTTCTACGCATCTGACCGACAATCTTGGATGCCTCAGGATGGTACCCCCCGTATATCACGGCGTCTGCCTTGGACCTTTTCACCTTTTGAACAACCGAGGAGTAATCAACAGCGCCAGGCGTAATCCCTTCATACAATACCAGTTCCGCTTTCCCTGATTTCTCTACAAAGCCCTTGGCGAATTCGGCCAACCCTTTCCCATAGTCCCCTTTGTCATGGAGAACGGCGATCTTCTTGACCTTCAGGACATTAAGGGCAAAATCGACTTCGAGTCTGGCCTGGGCGTCGTCAGAGGCGATGGTCCGGAAGAAGTTTGGATAGTCCCCGCTCTGGGTCAGGGCAGGATTCGTGGCCGAGGGTGACATGGCGATTAGCTTCGAGTCATTATAAATGCCGAGGGC
The DNA here is from genome assembly GCA_034189325.1 of Thermodesulfobacteriota bacterium. Lineage (GTDB taxonomy): Bacteria > Desulfobacterota > DSM-4660 > Desulfatiglandales > Desulfatiglandaceae > JAXHUM01. The sequence goes on along the minus strand of JAXHUM010000109.1, from coordinate 3,782 downwards.
AGCCTTTGTGGCTCCGCTGCAGATATGACCAAGGACGATGTGGACCTTGTTTGATATCAGCTTGGTTGCCGTATTGGTCGCCCACTCGGGCTTGCACCCGTCGTCCTCCACAAGGAGTTCCACCTTCCTTCCAAGGATTCCACCCTTCGCATTGATCTCTTTGACAACAAGTTCAGCTGCCTTTACCGTTGGAATACCATACGATGCAAGGTCGCCACTATGAGCCCCCGCGACACCGAGCCTGATGGTTTCAGCTCCAAACCCGACTCCTTGCATCAGGAGCAGTACAAATACTCCAACCAGAAACACCGACAAATGATTGAAAAAACCCTTACTTGCCATAATCATGCCCTCCTTTGTGCTGATATTTTCAATATACTGAATATATTGATCTTTTCACCTCGCAGTATACGAATATTTGTGGGAATGGCAAGAGAAAAGGGCAATTATCAGGAACCTTTACTCTCTAAAGTCCCAATTCCTCGGCAATAATCTCTCTGTGGAAATCCCCGTCGCCAAATGTCATTTCAGAGGACTTGGCCCGCCGGAAGTAGAGCTGCATATCATGTTCTGCGCTCACCCCATTGCCGCCGTGGATCATGACCCCCATAAAAGCGACCCTGCGGGAGGCGTCGCTGGCCCATGATTTGGCCATGGAGATCTCTTTGGCAGCAGGGAGTTTCCGGCTCAACGTCCAGGCCGCCTTATAGGTCAGGAATTTCACCTGATCAAGATCCGTGGCCATGTCGGCGCATTTATGCTGAATCGCCTGAAAAGTCCCAATCGGTCGGTTGAATTGCTCCCGTTCCTTGGCATATTCTACGGACATTTTGAGTATCTGACCCAACATCCCCGCGATATAGGCGCTTTCAGCAAGGGCCCCCCACGACTCGAGCTTGCCGATGATGTCTCGCCCCTGTCCCATATGTCCCAAGATCCTGTTTCTCGGAACAGTCACATCTTTTAACACCACTTCACAGGGCTTGTTGACTCCAATGGAATCGAGGGCCGTCACCCGAACTCCTGGTGCGCGGGTGTCGATGAGCATCAGGGCGGGACCCTCGTCCATGTGAGCAGAGTAGAGCAGCCAATCCGCCACATGGGCAAAAGGAGCAAATAACCTTGTTCCGCTGACCACAAACCTCGCCTCTTCCCGGATGATAGCTTCCTCCATCTCTGGAGTCCCCATGGATAGATCAGGTCCAATGATTGCCGGAGAAAAAACAAGATGCCCCTTTATCAGGTCTGACAGGAATTGCTCCTTCTGGGCCTTGCTTCCATATTCAAGGATGGCCAGACCGGATATCAAGGTAGGGATATAAGGACCGGGGAACAATACCTTGCCCATCTCCTCCACCAGAACCGCCAGGTCCGTGAAATCACCATCTATCCCTCCATATTCTTGGGGAAAGACAACCCCCAACCATCCTAATTCAGCCATTTTTTTCCAGACGTCGAAGGAGTGCCCCTCTTCGCTTTTTTCCACCTCTCGAACAACTCCTCTGACCTCGTTTTCCAGAAACTTACCGGCAGAGCTGAGCAATAGTGTCTGCAAATCGGTTAAATCAAAATCCATGACACTTTCCTTTCCCCAATATAAGCTATCCTCTGGGCAGACCCAGGCCTCTTTGGGCTATGACGTTGCGCATGATTTCAGAAGTACCACGAGTTATCATGCTTTCAAGGGAATCCCTGTAAGATCTCTCATATTTGCCATCCAACTGGGACCACTTGGAGCCTTTCTGGATCTGCCCGTAAGGGCCGAAAACCTGCATTGCCGTATTCAGAAGTCTCTGCTCCACCTCGGATACGAGCATCTTGAGCATAGCGGCCTCATAATTTGGGACCTGATTTCTATTCAACATCCAGGCGACGCGCAGGGCGAAGAGCTGAGCAGACTCTATCTCCGTAGCCAATCGAGCCAGTTTGTTGCGAATCAACGGATCTTTGCCCCTGCCTGTAGACTTGACATACTCGAGGATCTCGTGGAAGTCACGCCTCAGGCCGCCTACAGTGGAAATCCTCTCGTAATCAAGGGCCTCCAGGATGTAATAGAAGCCCCGATTCACTTCCCCTACCAGGGCATCCTTGGGAACCTTCACATTATCGTAAAAGACCTCATTGGTCCTCGTCCCTCCGACGGTCCAGATAGGACTTATAGTAATCCCTGGGGTCTTAAGGTCGACAATAAACAACGAAATCCCCTTGAATTTGGGCTCTGTGACGGCTGTCCTTGCGCCCAGCCAATGATACTGAGCGAAATGCGCTCTTGTATTGAATAACTTTGAACCGTTTATCAAAAAATGGTCGCCCTGATCCTGAGCCTTTATGGAGAGTGCCGCCAGATCAGACCCCGCTTGAGGCTCTGTGTATCCCAGAACAAATTCAATGTCACCCCTGGCAATGGAAAGGAGGAATTGGTCTTTCTGCTCTTTGCTCCCGTGAGCCAAGATTACCGGTCCTGCCATGCCGGCGCCGACCGACGCATAGATGTTGAGATAATGATGCATCTGTTCCATGATGATATAGCGATACATGTAGGAAAGCTCGAGGCCGCCGTACTCCTTGGGCCAGGTGGGACAAAGCCACCCTTTTTGCCCTATCTTTTTCATGATTTTCCAGCAGTTGGGGCCATATCCCAGACCGGAATCCCATTCTCCTTTGGCCCCTTCCGCGAGGTCTTTTTCCTTTTTGAAAAAACGAACCACCTCTTGCTGAAACTGCTCTTCCTCGACTGAAAAGCTGAAATCCATGTTCTTAACTCCTCAAGATAGTCCCGGCTTTCACGATGATCTAAAAACAGTTTTTGATATCTGACTAATAGGGTTCGGTTTGGGGTACTTTCGGTGTCTATTCCGGAAAAATGCCGTCTCGATGGAATGTGGATTTGTGCAAGACACTCATCACATCTGCGTGAACCGGAAATTGAGTATCACCACGAAGCAGCTGCAGGCTCGGCAGGGGAAAAAGCAAACCCCACGGAATGAGGCCCTGAACAAATAAATTAAAAAAGAAGCCAATTCGATAAACAGAACAGGGCAAAGGAAACGTGGGAATTAAACTTAGCACCAAACCCTCCCAAAAGACAATACTATTGGAAAAAAATGTCAAAAACCTGTAGAAGTAGATAAAGTTCATTGTGCCCCTTCATGAGAGCAGAGAAAAAGATGCCTTTCAATCAGCCTTTTTCTATTAGGAACAAATCTAAAAAACCCTTGCGCTTGTTCGCTACGTGCCCCGCGACCGGAGCCATATTGGCGAATTGAATTTGAAGACGCGGTGCGCCCTGGATTGTAACCCTTTTAAAAAGGAGCTATAACAATGGAAGGATGGACCGATGAAGAGTTCAGGAACAAGGATTTGATGGCCCCCTGCGGACTGTACTGTGGTGCCTGCGGCGTTTACATCGCAACGAGGGACAAAAATGAGAAGTTCCGAGATGTCATGGCCAATCTTTATAAAACAAAACCTGAAGAAACAGAATGCTTGGGCTGTATGCAACCCGATTCTTCAAAAAAGCTGTACGATTTCTGCAAAACATGCTCCATAAGGGACTGCGTTCAATCCAAGGGATATTACTCCTGTCACCAGTGTGATCAATGGCCTTGCAGCATGATAGAAGACTTTGGTTTTGCCACCGGCCGAAGAGTCATGAACAGGACCATTCCTATATGGCGAGACAAGGTAGCAGAGCATGGTGATGAAGAGGGAAGCGTGGAATGGGCCCGGGGAGAATGCGAACGCTATCACTGCCCATCCTGCGGCAAGCCGCTCTTCAGAGG
>JAXHUM010000108.1:0-26280 GCA_034189325.1 Thermodesulfobacteriota bacterium | reverse complement strand
TTGAAACAGATTCCAGCAAAAATAAGCGCTCATTACCAGGCCCATTTGAATCATAAGGCCATCCCGGAAAGGGAATTCTTGAACTACAAAAAATGGTTAAGATATTATTTGGCTTTTTGATTTAAATATCATCATAACCCAGCAAATTAATATTTATTTGGGTTTTTATATCTAAAATAAAAAAGAAGAATAAAAATGACTAGCAACTAAGAAGTGTATTTCAAAATTAAACAATCATACTATAAATCATGACGTAATATCAACCCCCTAAGCATCATAGCATAAACACTTGAACCGCCCCTCTCCCTTGATTGGGATGCGGGCTGAACACTTTTTAGATCTTTCTTTTTGCTTTTTCCGCACGTTTACCTGGCAGAGCCTACGAATCAACAAGAGACATTCATACCTTTAGGGTCAAAAGGATTTTGCTGTAACAGAACAATGCCCCTTTTTCAGGGACTCGGGGGAGTATCAAGCTCATCATTTTCTACCACCCCGAATGCCCTGTGCCTCTACTTTCAAGAAAATATGCTTGCCCCATAAGATGGCCTGACTTATACATAGAATTTTGCGGACAAGGCCATGGAAGAGAGACAAACATCGCACAAACCTGAGGCAGCAGACCTTATCCTGTGGAATGCCACTGTCCTGACAATGGATCCGGCCCGTCCCAGGGCCGAGGCAGTGGGCGTGAAACAGGGGAGAGTGCTCTGGGTAGGCACAAACCAGAGGGCACAACAACACCATACCCGGGCCACCAAGGTGATCGATTGCCAAGGCAGGACGATTGTGCCCGGCTTTGTTGATGCCCACTGCCATTTCAGGGCCTTTGCCGAGAGCTTCTCTGATTGCTGTTTCACTCCCAAAGAGGTTCGCTCTCTTTCCGATATCCAGGACAGGATCCAGAGGTTTTCCAGAGAGGTTGCGCATGGAGAATGGATAACCGCAGGCAAGTATGACGAGTTTTATCTCGATGAAAAAGACCACCCCACCCGATGGGACCTGGATAAAGCCACTTCGACCCACCCGGTGAGACTGATTCACAGGTCGGGACATGCCCACGTGCTCAACAGTCTTGCCATGGAGCGGGTCGGCATCTCCACGCAAACCCCTGAACCTCCGGGCGCTCTCATAGAAAGGGACCTTAGCGAGGGGGAACCCAACGGGATTCTCTATGAAATGGGCCCCTTTATATCGCGGCACATTCCCCCTAAGCATGACAAAGACAGGCAAAGGGGGGCAAGACTGGCAAACGAAGAGATGCTTTCCAGAGGCATCACCTCTATTCAGGATGCCTCGTCGCAGAACAATCTCCAACAATGGCGCCTTTTCAGGCGCTGGCAGGAATCAGGAGACCTGGCTCTTCGTGTCCATATGATGCTGGGCCTCGAGGCCTTTGACCGGTTTCAACGAGACGACCTGGCGGAGGCGCTTGACCATGATCCCATCTCCATCTCAGGCGTCAAGATCATACTGAGCGACATCACCGGTCGGCTCCACCCTCCGCAACGGGAACTCAATGAGCTGGTTTTTCAAATTCATAAGGCCCGGTTCCAGGCCGTCATCCATGCCATTGACGAGAGATCGATCGAAGCGGCCTCCACAGCCGTTGAATATGCCCTGGAAAAATCACCTCGTCCCGACCACCGCCATCGCATCGAGCACTGCGCCGTGTGCCCCCCTCCCCTTTTGAGGCGCCTGGCCTCTCTGGGGATCATGGTGGTCACCCAGCCCTCTTTCATCTACTACAACGGAGAGCGATATATCCGGACAGTGCCGGACCGGGAATTCAGGCACCTCTATCCCTTTGCCTCACTCATTAAAAACGGGGTCGAGGTGGCGGGGAGTTCGGATTGCCCCATTTGGCCCCCCAATCCGTTGATAGGGATCTATTCGGCTGTCTCGCGAATGTCCCAGTCCGGAGAGCCGGTCCTTGCCGGGGAGGGTATCCGACCTGAGGAGGCCATAAGAATGCACACCCACTACGGGGCAAAGGCCTGCTTTCAAGAGGCTGTCAAGGGGTCTGTCATGGTTGGAAAGGCAGCCGACATGGTGGTCTTGAGCGATGATCCCACAACCGTCGCTCCTGAAGAGATCACAAACATCCATGTGGACATGACCCTGGTGGGCGGCGATGTGGTCTGGGAAAGGGAGGTCAGGCAATGATCCCCCTTTTCCTGTAGTCGGAAAACTCGATTTCACTGAGCCCAAGAAGATCCAGGAAGACATATTGGTTCGCCTCCCCCAGGGCCGGAGAGGCCTTCCATCGGGATGTACTGAAGCTCTTGAATGTGAAGGGATTGGTGTCTGTGACATCTTCACCGAGGATGGGGTGTTTCAGGCGTACAAAATAATCGCGGGCCCTGAGCTGAGGATCGTCGGCCAGATCCTCGGCATTCTTGACCACGGCCGCAGGCACACCCGCCTCCTGGAGAAGGCGCTCCACCTCATGGGCTCTCTGCTCGATTGTCCAGGCCCTGATCAGGGGGTCCAGTTCTTTGTGATGATCCTTCCGCGCGTCTATATTTGCAAACCTCTCATCGGCCAGCCATTCTCCATGGCCCGCAGCATGGCACAGACCTTCCCATTCCGTCTCGTTGGACACGGCAATGACGCACCATTGGTCATCTCCACGACACCTGTAACACCCATGCGGCGCAGCCGACACATAGTCGGCATTGTTGCCGTGAGGAACCGGATCCTGATGATTGACCAATACCTCCATCAGGGCAGGTCCCATAAGGGTGCACATGGCCTCATATTCGGAAAGGTCGATACATCGGCCTTGCCCTGTCCGGTCTCTGTTTTCCAGGGCTGCAAGCACGGCAATGGCCCCGTATATGCCTGCCACATGGTCTGCGTAGGCCTGCCCGGGGCCCAAGGGTTCTTCTTTGTCGTAGGAGGTGAGGGAGGTGATCCCTGAAAGGGACTGGATGGTGGAGCCGAAGGCAACCATATTGCGCCACGGCCCTGTCTGGCCCATGCCGGACATGCGGACCATGATAAGCCCGGGATTCACCTGTTTCAGGTCGTCGTAAGCCAATCCCCAGTTGGACATCACCCGGGGAGAGAAATTCTCCATCACCACATCGCTTACGGCCGTCAACCGCAACAGGATCTCCCGAGCTTCGGGATGGGTCATATCCAGGGTGATGCTCCTCTTGTTTCGATTCCAGGTCCTGAAATAGGCCGTGTCGTTGGCTTCGCCGCCAAAGGCTGTTTTCCCGCACTGGATCTTGATGACTTCCGCCCCAAAATCTGCAAGGAGCCGCGTGGCATAGGGCCCTGCCAGCATTCGGGTAAAATCCACCACTCTCACATCCTTAAGTATGTCCATGGTCTCCCAGGATCTCTTCTAGATCATTTTTATGGAAAGGAGCCTTTCATACTCCTTTTCTGTAATGCCCAGCTCTTTTTGATACACCACGACATTGTCCTCCCCCACGAGAGGGGCCCCTTTCCGGGCCTTTTTAAGATGCAAGCCGCCTCTGAAGAGGGGGCCGGGGCATTTCAATGGGACGCCTCCTATGGGATGCTCCACATCCACAAAAAAACCCCTCTCTTTGAGGTGATCCGAATTCGCCACCTCCTTGATGGAATGAACCGGGGCCCACGGGAATCTCATAAGCTGCGCCAGTTCGAAGAGCTCGCCTCTAGTATGTGTTTTCGTCCATCGGCGGAACACGGAGAGGACATGATCTATGTTCTTGAGACGATATGCCGGGTCGTGCCATCTTTGTTCATGAAGATCTTCGGCCATGTCCTCGCTTTTCAGCCAACCCACCAGGGTCTCCCATCTTTCAAAAGGCGTCATATGGATATGACCGTCCCTGCAGGGCAAGATACAAAAGAGGTTGTTCCAGTGGAGTCCTCCCTGCCTTTGGGGTATGATTCGATCATGAAAATAGCGAATCATCACATGTTCCAGGGTTGAGGCAACCGACTCCTGCAGAGAAATGTCGAGATGTTCGCCTCTTCCGTTTTGACGACGCATCCTCAGGGCCAGGAGAACGCCGAACGCGGCAAATAGGGAGGCCGTGTAATAGGCCTGCTCTCCAAAGGACTTTAAGGGGGACTTCATGGGGGACCCGGAGACAAACATCTGGCCGCCCGAGGCGGCAGCCACGAGGTCGCAGGACTTGTCCCCCCTTCGCGGGCCTTTTTGTCCAAAACCGGATACCGAGGCCAGGATGAGTCTTGGATTGACCCTGCTCAGGCACTCAAAATCGAGGCCCAGCGTCGTCAGATACCCCGGCAAGAAGCTCTCCACCACAATATCCGATCTCTTGACAAGCTTTAAAAAGATGTCTCTTCCGGCCTCACGCTCCATATCGAGGGTAATGCCGAGCTTGTTCATATTGTGGTAGCAGAAAGAGAGGCTCCTTTCACAATGGGGCGCTCCCCCCCAGAAAGGACCGACCCAGCGGCTCGAATCACCCCCGGGCCTTTCAACCTTGATGACCCTTGCCCCCATGTCCGCCAGGAGCTTGGTGGAAAAGCTCGCCTTTTCATCCGCCAGATCAAGGACCTTTATGCCTGAGAGAAACCCTTTGTTGTTCTTTTCAGGTTCCACCATTAAACCTCATGAAATCCTCTTGATAACCTCTTGATACCCCTTGACCAGTTGCTCTATGACAGTGGCGGCCGGCACAATATCTTTTATCAACCCGGCGGACGTCCCACAGTATGCCTCACCCTCGGCAAGGTCCCCCTCCAACTGGCTTTTCCTGGGACGACCATACCCGAGGAATTCTCTTATTTCTTCGGCTGACGCGCCCCTCTCCTCCAAGGCCGAAAGACGCTTCGAGAATTCGGTCTTGAGACTCCTGGCCGGCAACAGCCTGCGGCAGGTTATGATTGTATCCGAGTCCCCTGCCTCGATGATCGCCCGCTTATAAGCAGGGCTTGCGATGTTTTCCACAACAGGGACGAACCGTGTTCCCAGCTGCACGCCTTCGGCCCCGAGGGAGAAGGCCGCAACAAGACCTCTGGCGTCGGCAATGCCTCCTGCGGCGATCACAGGCACCGAAACCGCGTCAACAACCTGGGGGATGAGTGAAAAGAGGGGCAGTTCATCAAACCCGATATGGCCTGCAGCTTCAACGCCTTCGACAACGACGGCATCCACGTGAGAGGCTTCAGCAATACGGGCCTGTCTGACGGAACTTACCACATGGAGGACCTTTATCTTCTCATGACGCAAAAGCCCGGTAAAGGCCCCTGGGTCGCCTGCGGCCGTAACAACGATTTCGACCCTTTCTTTCAAGAGGGTATCGATCAGGATCCCGCTGTCGCGCAGATCGAGGGGGATGTTCACACCAAAGGGTTTTTCTGTGAGGCCCCTGGCCCGGTCGATCTGCTCCCTGAGATTTTCCGATGCATGGCCATGCCTCTCCATTCCGGCCAGGGGACTGATGATCCCCAGCGCGCCGGCGTTTGATACGGCTGCTGCAAGCCCGGCATCGGCAATCCAGAGCATCCCGCCCTGGAGAATCGGGTAGTCTATTCCCAACAAACCATTGATTCGTGTTCTTTTCACAAAGCCCCCCCTCTGGCTGTCTTCTACCGGACTTCCCCCCTGTTTTCCAGTTCCATCAAGCAGATAGCCCTGTTAATGCGGGCCTTTTCATATTCACTGTTCAGATCCACGGCCCTGTCATAGTTTTCCAGGGCCTCGTCAAATCGGCCCTTATCAAAAAGGAGATTCCCCATGGATAGGTAGATATCCGCCACCAGCTCCTGGTCCCCCCATGAGGCCCGTGACGGATTGTTTATATGGCCATGGTAATCGAATCCATGGGGAAGGATATTCTCTACGTCGACGAGGTCTTCGTCGATCTTCAGGGCCGTCAGCACATGGGGGCCTTTGCCGAAGGCGTTTTCCAGATTGAGCGCCCCTGCGTAAATCCCCAATCTTCTTAAAAGGCAATTGTAAAGGAGTGTCAGGCCCAGGCAATTGCCGACAACCTGGGTGCCCTGATCCGTCTGGGCCTCGATCACATGGTTCAAGCGAAAATCAGATCCGAGCCCGTACCGGTTGGGTTTTTGTCGCCACAGCCAGTCAAAGAGGGCCTTTGACCGGGACGAGACATCGTTGGGAAGCCTTATCTGACGTCTAAACTCCCTGTACAAGCCATCCAGCCGCTCACAACAGGCACCCATGAGATCGTTTCCCTGAATTCCCGAGGCAATGAGCGCCTCTTTTTCGAGATCAAAAACCATGGTATCCCTCTGAATTAACTGGAATATGCGATCAGGGACCGAGGAAGCCGGCCTGACAACACTATACTTTTACCAAAACAGACAAAGGCACTCCATAGAATTCTGCTTTTTCCACAAAGACCGGTAATATGCATGGGAGACAACCAGTGGCGCAATCAACACATATCTTTCTGCTTAGGCTAGTGCCCTTGCCTGCGTATGATCCTTTTGACACACCCCTCATTCATACCAGGATGGATTGTGGGTCTTCAACCGCACGCCATGGACATTATCTGTCTTAATAAGGCTATTTTTTAATTAACTAACCTAACTATAACTTACAGGCGTCTCATACTTTGTCCCCGTCTTTTTGTCGAAAGAGCGGATCGGGAACAGTCCTGGAGTCATGGCACGGCCCTTGCTCATCCTGTGTGGGATATGTAGGGTGGGCTGAGGTCCCCTCTTATGACCTCAAAAAAGATCTCTCAGAAATAAGGAGCTCATTCATATGAAATCAAAATTGCTGTGTGTGTGGGTCGGCCTTATGATTGCCCTTGTGCCGACATCGGCCCTGGCCGATGCGACCCTCTCGTTGGGAGATGTTTCAGGGGAGGCAGGGACCCAAGTGACCGTCTCGGTCACCCTCTCGTCCAATCCCCAAAATGTTTCATCCATGAACTTTATTGTCGAGTTTGACCCTGCCCTGCTGGAATATCTTTCCGCCCAAGGCACGGCCCTTGTCACTGATGTCCCGCCTGGGGGGGCTGAAAAGCAGTTTGAGGTATTCTCTCCTCAAGACGGGGAGGTGAGGGTCGTCATCTACGGAATGAACCAAAACATTATTCCTGACGGCGTTGTCGCAAATATCAGATTCAGGATCATGGACAATGCCCCTGCCGGGGATATTTCCCTCGATCTGGGAGATCTCGTCACATGCACAGGGGGAGCTGTTTTGGTCCTTTCAACGTCGGTTGACGCGTGTGTGACATGTTCCGGCGGGGGCTCAAGCAGTGTTGTCTCCGATGGAGGCGGAAACGGCTGTTTCATTGCCACGGCCGCCTTTGGTTCGAAGATGGAGAGACATGTGTCCATCCTTTCCGATTTCAGAGACCAGTGTCTTTTGAATCACAAAATCGGCAGGCGGTTCGTGGAACTTTACTACAGGTTCTCCCCTCCCGTGGCTGATTCCTTGCGGGCACACCCCATTCTCAAGGCCGCGACCCGGTACGCCTTAATACCTGTGACAGGGGCGGCCTACCTGGTAGTGCAGGGCCAAGGCCATCTCTTGTGGATACCACTGGCCCTGTTTCTCGGTTTGATCGCGTTTTTCGTGAGAAGATATTCATTGAAGAGAACCGGGAAGAGGATACGACCGAGTGAGGGGGTCTAGGACCCGTCGGTCTATCATCAAAAATGGATCAGCACCATGGCTGATCATAAGACAAGGAGCAGGTCGAACAATGAGACAGTCAAAGCCCCTCTCAGCACAACCCGTTGTCAAAAAGCTGACTTTCTTGATAGGGATCATCGGTTTTTGTCTATCTTCAAGTATCTTTAATGCGGAAGCCCTTGATGAACCGATCATCATTGACCATAGGCACACAGACATCAACCAGGTCCCTCCCTCCTGGATAGAGGTGGCAAAGGGGACCTTCAGGATCGCTTATGGGCACACTTCACACGGTAGCCAGATCGTAACCGGAATGGGCCTCTTGAGAGGGGCCTCCGGTTCCCTGTATTGGTTTGACCATGACGGCACCGAGGGTGGTTTGTCTCTCCATGACAGGGTACCTGCCGGCGACCTTGGAAACCCCGACAGGGTCACATGGGCGGCCAGGACAAGGGAACTCCTCGATGCAAGCGGCAATGATCGCAACATGATCATGTGGTCGTGGTGCGGCCAGGTCAACGGCAGTGAAGAGGATATCAATACCTATCTTGACCTTATGAATCAACTGGAGATCGATTATCCCAACGTTACATTCATCTATATGACGGGACATCTCGACGGAACAGGCGAGACGGGCAATGTCCATATCAGGAATAATCAGATACGGGACTATTGCACCACGAACGACAAGGTCCTCTTTGATTTCGCAGATATTGAAAGCTACGATCCTGATGGAAACTACTTTCTGGATCGTGGCGCTGATGATGAATGTAATTACGACGGAGGCAACTGGGCCGATGAGTGGTGTGCGGCCCATCCGGGTGAGTGCGAATCATGTTCCTGCGCCCATTCCCGATGTCTCAACTGTCAGCAAAAGGGCAAGGCCTTCTGGTGGATGATGGCCCGACTCGCCGGTTGGGACGGCAACAATGGTGCCGTGGGGGACCTGAACGGAGACGGCCATACCAATACAATAGATGTCCAGCTATGCGTCAATGTAATTTTGGGGATAGAAACGGACCCGGCCATTGTAGCTCTGGCCGATGTGGATGAGGATGGGGGAGTCACTGCCGACGATGCAGAGTTGATTCTCGACCATATACTGGGACGATAGATTCTTTCCGGCCTTCAACAATATTCTATATGCCCCGCCCGCTTTTCACTCGGCAGGATCATGCCCTCCCCAAGGGGGCTTAATGATGAAACGGGAAGATCCTGACCGATGTCTTCATGATCTCCCAACGATGGACCAATCCTCGGGGCTCCAACATGATAAAAATCATGAGCGCCAGACCGACGAACAGGATCGGTATAGCCCCGATCATGGACCCTGCCAGTTTCGGGAAGATCTCGGCAAGGGTCGGCGCAATGATGTTCCCTGCCTCCTCGATTCCAAGGATGAAAAAGGCCCCCATATAAGCGCCGCTGATACTGTTCATCCCGCCCACGATGATCATACCAAGATACCATATACAGTTTGAGAGACTGTAGTGATCCACAGAGGCCCAACCCATATAGACGGTCAGTAAGAGGCCTGCCACCCCCGCATAAAAGCACCCGATAAAGAAGGCCATGAGTTTGTAGAAATAGACATTCACACCCAGTGTGTTGGCTGCGATATCATGGTCTCTGATGGCGACAAAGGCCCTTCCCCACTTGCACCGGGTGATGTTTTTGGCAGCATAGGTCATGATAAAGCAGGTGGTTGCGATCAGATAGTAGATGCGAAGATCAGAGTCGAAAGTAAAGCCCAAGACAGTCGGGGGAGGGACGCTGTGGCCAACTTCTCCGCCGAAATAATGAATCAGCGCGAATTGAATAATGTAATAGGCGGCAAGGGTTGCAAAGGCCAGATAGAATCCCTTGATCCGTAGGGCCGGGAGCCCGAAAATCATACCTGCAGCACCACCGGCCAGCCCTGAAATGATAATCACAAATGGCAGGGGAATACCCTTTGCCAGAGATATGGCCCCGGCAAAGGCGCCCACCGCCATAAAGCCGGTATGGCCCAGAGAGATCTGTCCGCAGTTGCCCGTCAGGAGAGTCAGGCCCAACACGGCGGTAACAGTGATCCACGCCTTTATAAAGAAGTCGAGTATCTCAAGTGAGGCATAAAAGGGCAGGGAAAAGCCGAACAGGAGAGCCAAAAAGAGCATGACCCACTGAAAAGGTGTTTGAATGAAGGCGATTTCCTTACGATATGTTACGCTGAAGATTCCACTGGGACGCCACATCTGTCAGATCCTTTCAATACGTTTCCATCCGAAAATTCCATAGGGGCGAATGATCAGGACAATAAGGAGTATAATAAAGGGGGCCAAATCTCTCATCCCTCCGCCGACCAGTGGATCGAGATAGGCTGCGGCAAGGAATTCCACGATACCCATAAGCGGCCCGATCACGATAATTCCAGGTAAGGATTCCAGCCCTCCCACAAGGGCAACGGCCATGGCCTTATAACCTATTTCACCCACCTGGTAATTCACACCCATGATATTGGTCAGGAGAATGCCCCCTGCCGCTGCTGTTACGCAACTGATAATCCAGGTCAGGGCAAAGACTTTTCTGACCCTTATGCCGACGCTGCCCGCGACGACCGTGTCATCCGCCGTGGCCTTCATGGATAGACCTGTCTTTGTCTTATTGTAAAAAAGGGCAAATCCGCTGATCAGGATGAATGTGATAATGAGAAAGGCCAGTCGCGAGTAATCCAAATGGCCCGCACCGAAAAGGCTTATTTCTCCCTTGGGAAAGAGCGGAGGCGCATTCAGAATGTCCGTTCCCCATCCCAGGTACATGGTCCCTTTCAAGAATTCACTGAACGCGAGGGTAAGGATAATAACCGCAAGGATAGGCTGGCCGATAAGACGGTCGAGCATAAAGCGTTCAATACAAAAGCCGAGAAAGGCCCCGAAAACAAGGGCCATTGCAATGGATACCAAAAGGGGGATCCCGAATTGCATGGAAAAGGAGTAGAATACATAGGCGCTCAGGATCACGATCGATCCCTGGGCAAAGTTGAGGATGCCCGATGATTTGTAGATCAACACAAAACCGATGGCCACGAGGGAATAGATACATCCATTTGCCAGTCCTACCATCACGTAGTTGAGAATTTTCTCCATTTACAGCCACCTTTTTCGTCTGGAATAGTGCTTAAAATCTCTGTAACTTCTCCTCTTTCCCAGCTCGGAAAGACCAAGATAGAACTCTTTGATATCTTCGTTATCCTTCAACTTGTCCGAAGGGCTGTCCATGACAATGCGTCCGTTTTCAAGGACATACCCGTGCTTTGACAGATCAAGGGCTATCTTTGCGTTCTGTTCAACGATGAGCATACTGATCCCTTCGTCTCGGTTTACCTCACCTAGAATTGAGAAAATCTCTTTCATCAACAGGGGTGAGAGTCCGAGGGAAGGCTCATCGAGGAGAAGAAGTTCGGGGCGGCCCATCAAGGCCCTACCAATGACCACCATCTGTTGCTCCCCGCCGGAAAGATACCCTCCGATCCTCTTCCGGTGCAGGAGGACCTTTGGGAAGTACCTGTATATCTTTTCCAAATCTTCCTTTGTGCGACCGTTTCCATGTAGAATAGCGCCGGTGAGGAGGTTTTCTTCAACCGTGAGGTGTTCAAAGATCCGCCTTCCCTCCATAACCTGGAGAATGCCGAGCTCGGCAATTTCGTAAGGCTCCAGATTATGAATCGGTTGACCTTTGAATTCCACGGAACCATCGGTGACTCTTCCATCTTCAGGCCGCAGAATGCCGGATATGGATTTCAATATACTCGTTTTTCCGGCCCCGTTGGCCCCCAGAAGACTCACTATCTGACCCTTGCGAACCTCCAGACTAACACCGCGGATAACGAGTATCACCTCATGATATCTGACTTCAACATTGACAAGCTTGAGCATAACAGTTGTTTTCCAGGCTCCGCGATCCTCTACGAAGAGGGAGCAGGCCCCTTTCCTATTTCATCGACTTGTATGATCGATAGTTTTGTCTCAATCTTAGCCTTCCTGCCGTCCTTGTAGCTAACGTCGGTCTCCATTGTCAGGCGCTCCTCATTGCCGTACATGGCCTTGATCAGCTCACCATACTTCTCACCAACCGCTCCCCTCTTGAGTTTCCGACTCCTTGTGAGTTCCGCTTCGTCAGGGTCGAACTCTTTGTGAAGGCTGACGAATTTCGCAATGTGGGTCTCAGGCGCCAGGGTCTTGTTGAGTTCGATGATTTGCTCCCGGAGAAGTTGAAGGACTTGTGGAAGCTGTGACATCTCCACCAGCGTGGTATAGGGGATATGATGTGACTCGGCCCATCGGCCCACCATCCCGAAATCACAGGATATGATTGCGGTAACGTATTCCTGGTCCGCACCGAAAATAATGGCATCCTTGATATAGGGGTTGAACCTCAGGCGGGTTTCAATGAACTGGGGGCTAAAATGGTAGCCGCTTTTGAGACTAAGCATCTCGGCGATCCGGTCGATGTAGTATATGTTGCCCTCATCGTCCATCCACCCGGAATCCCCCGTGGCAAACCATCCATCTTTCAGATTCTCCTCCCATTTCCCGGGGTTGTTCCAGTACCCGGGACGCTCTTTGCCGACCTTGGTCCATATCTGGCCCTCCTCTATTTTGAGCGATTTGCCCGGATTGGCCTTTCCAATGGTCTCATAGTTGGTCCCGTTAGGATCGGAGGTAGTCAACATGCCTGTCTCAACCGTCCCATAGAGGTTGGAGAAAGGTATTCCCACGGTCTTGAAAAACCTTGGTAGTTCAGGTGACGTCAAGGCACCGCCGGAGCCGCAACACCTTGTCCTGTTCATTCCAAAATAGTCCCTGGTTTTTCTTAGGACGGAAAAATCTCCCAGGGAATGGGCCGCCCTGAAATAGAGAGGGACCTTTTTCGCCTCTTCAATGAAGGTGAGTCTTTTTGAGCTGATCTTCAAGGCCCACTGAAAGAGTTTTCTCTTCCAAAAGGGTGTTTCTTCAATGCCTACCCGAATCTGCCGCGCAATATCCTCCCATTGACGGCCCCCAAACCAGACAAAATGAGGCGCAATTTCCCTGAGGTCGACCATGACGGTTTCAGGCTCTTCCGCAAACGACATGACGAGGGGATAAATAGGGCATATGGAGAGTCCCACAATCTGCTCGGCCCAGGCCGGAGAGGCATAGGAAAGATACTCGTCCCAGGGCTCAAGACCGATATGCCGGGCCCCTTCCCTGCCATACTCGAGAACCGACAAATAGGTCTGCATATTCCCCTTGGGATTCCCTGTCGTACCTGATGTATAGACGATTACGGCAACATCGTCGGGGCGAATGTGCCTGCGGTTCTGTTCAAGGAGGTCCGGATGGGATTCTTTGTAAGATGCCCCCAGAGATTCAAGGGCCTCAAGGCTCATCAGGAAGGGCTCATCATAAGACCACAGGCCCTTTGGGTCCCAATAGATGACTTTTTGAATGGATGGGCACTGCTCCTTAATCGCTAGGATCTTATCCACCTGCTCCTGATCTTCACACACAACGAACAGCGGCTCACAATCATTAATGAAGTACTTCACCTCTTCCGGAAGATAATCCACGTAGAGGCAGCTTGCAATAAGCCTGGCATGCTGGGCCCCCCACTGGGCCCAGACAAGTTCAGGATCATTGTTCCCGATAATGATGACACGGGTGCCCTTCTCGGCACCTAGTGAGGAAAAACCAAGGGCAATGTTTTCCACGTGATGGTAGACATCCTGCCAGGTGTATTCCTGCCAGATACCGAGGGTCTTCTTCCGCATGGCCACTCTGTCGCCATACTCCGTGAGGTTACGTTTCAATATTTTGGGTATCGTGTCGATGGTGCAATCTCTCCCGAATAATGATGGGTTTACTCTCCCAAGTAGGCTTTGATAACCTCCTTATTGGCCATGATTTCTTGAGGAGTGCCTTCAGCGATCTTTCGGCCCAGGTCCAATACAACAATCCTTTGGGCAATATCCATGACCATTCCCATATCATGTTCAATGAGGATAACAGGGATCTTCTTCAATTCATGGATGTCCAACACAAAGCGAGCGATCTCCTCTTTTTCCTCGAGGTTCATCCCGGCCATCGGTTCATCCAAAAGAAGAAGCTTCGGCTCCATTGCCAAGGCCCTTCCCAATTCAATCCTCTTTCTCAGACCGTATGGGAGGCTCCCCACAATAGAGTACCTGGCAGATTGGATGCCCAAGAAATCAATGATTTCCTCGATAATTTTGCGCTGCTTTCTCTCCTCTTTGATGGCCGGACCAAACCAGAGGGCCTGTGCCAATATGTTCTCTTTTGTATAGAAATGTCTGCCGGCCAAAAGATTGTCGATGGTGGAGGCCCCGGCATAATCGGCAAGGTTCTGGAAAGTACGACCAACACCAAGCTTCGCGACTTTGTGTGACGGAATCTTTGTCAGGTCTCGTTGCCGGAATCGAATGCTCCCTCCCTGGGGACTATAAAAGCCGCTGATGCAGTTCAGCATGGCTGTTTTTCCGGCACCGTTGGGACCGATGATCGCTAAAATCTCTTCTTCAAAAACATCAAAACTGATGCCCGAGAGGCATTTTATGCCTCCAAAAGAAAGATGGACATCATTTACAGACAGTATCGGCTCAGGGCTATGTTTCATTTTTAATACTCAAACCACTCCCGTAAAGTTATCGTTAAGCAAACGGCCATAGAAAGAGCCAAATGGAAGACTGATGAATCATCATGGATGAACAGCACCAGGATGACGAAGAACGAAGCGTAGAGACGGAATTGGAGTTCTTGCGAACCCTTATAGCATTAAATTGTCAAAAAAAAGGGGGCCTTAAGGTAGTTCAGCAAAGCCCCCTGATGGAACGATAAACAGACCCTTAATCTTTCCACTCGCTGACAAATCGAAACATCTTACGGGCAGGTCCGGCCTCGACAAAGGCAGACCCCTTAGCCGATAAGACCACCTCTTTGGAAGGGATCTTTTCCCATAAGGCCTCCGGCAGAAGAGGTGAGCGTTCGCCGCCAAGGCCTTTCCACAAGGGAGCCACAGCCATTACAGCGCCTTTTTTTCCTTTTCCGCTCAATGCTTCAGAGGCAAACCATGCTTTGAAAGGAATCACCAGGGCGTCTTTCACCTCCACGGTCTCATGGGGCGGGATATACACCTTGGAGGTCATAGACTTCCCAACAAGGAGCTTGTTGGCATCAAGCTGATAGTTCAGAGTGACGCCCACCAGGGTATCGCCTGGGTTTGTAATGGCAAATACCGGCGCTAAGGTTATGCTTTCACCGCCTACGAAGGCTGGAAGGCAGGTGATCATGGACACATCCGGGGCTTGTATCGCTTCAGGCCGTATCGGTTTCTCACTGCACGAACATAACAGATAGGGAATAAAGACGAATACCAAAATAAAGAAAAGTCTGTGAGATCTCATCGATTCCTCCTAAATTTGAATAGCCTGTCGAAGAGCCCCTAATCGAGAGCGCCTTTGATTCGGTCCATGGAAGTCCAATCGCCTGCTAAACGAAACTTACCTCCCTTGGCCTCTACAATTCTGGCGGAATTAACAAAAAAAGGCTCATCAGGGTGGAGGACGCCGATTGAATCGGTGAGCCCTCCAACATCAAGGGGTTTAAAATGATGCAACTCATTGCGAATGGCTTCTCCAGATTTGACCACCTTTTCATAGCCGTTTTTCTCCAGAGCCCTTTTGAGAGCTTCCTCAAGCACCAGAGACCCTATAAAACCATTCGTGTAGTTGACCACCACATCCTTGGGCTCTCTACCGGCCCACTTGGCGACCTCCATGACCTTCTTCATGCCCGGGACATCTTCATCCCGAGTAACAGCGTGAATCTCACCATACAGGCCTTCAATTTCTTGAGGAATAGACCTGAAAAGGCTTTCATCCCAAGAACTGGCATTGCATATAACCGTTGTCTTTTTGGGATCGAGTTTCAGGCGCAGTAGATCTTTGGCCAAAAGCACGGTCTGGGACAAGGTGCCTGCCAGGACAATGCAGTCCGCCTTTTTGTCAATGACCAGTCTGGAGATCTGTACTGAGAGATCGGTCGTTAACAGGGGAATAAATTCAATCCCGGCCAGCTCGCCTCCGATGCTCTTGATATAGCCATCCATGAGCCCGGCCTTTCCGATCACCCTCCAGGAAGGAAGGTTCGCCGACATGAGTCCGACTCGCGGCTTCCTATTCTCCTGCCACTTTTCCTTAACAAACCACTTGATCATCGGAGTCACTGATTCACAGATCGTAGGAAGAAGGGTCCAGTAGTATTGAGGTTTGGGTTTGTATCCCGCGGGGCTGGCATAGGAATACCATGACAGATAGGGCAGCTTGTTTCTGGATGCATTGGCAGCGCAAGCTTCTCCAGGGGTGCTTCCAAAACCGGTAATCACATTCGCCTTCCTCGCCCTGAATCTTTTATAAGCGGTAACAGCCTTGGTCACGTTATATTGGTTGTCTTCCCAAATGACCTTTAACGGCACCTGTTCGTTCTTGCCGCTCACAGGGTCTTTGTACCGTATCCCTCCCTGGCCGGCCAGCCAGTTGAGATAATCTATCTCTCCATCGGAGACATTCTTCCCGATGGAAGACATGCCACCGGTATAGGTAGCCGATACACCGACTGTCAGGATCTTTTCCCTCGCTTCAGCCGACTGAAAAATCATGAGTGTGACGGAAAATAGCAAGGTCACGGCCATCAAGAATGATCTTATCTTCATCAGTTGCCTCCTTTGTTCTTGGTCATTATCGGGCCTAACTAATGCCCGAGTCGACCACAAATGTCAAGCCTAAATCTGAGGAGGTGCCAAAGGATTGGACACAAAGTCCACTTTGGGATGGACAGAGGCAACCATATTTAGCATTATGAAAGCCTATACATGCGGACAGAGGGCAGATCTGAAGATAAAGAACTCCAACCATTGATGGATACCTATTCCAACGACTCCAAGGGGCCGGTGAGTTGATCCGGCAATGGCAAACTGAAACGTTCAGGAGGTAGACATGAAAACAAGGATAACGGACCTGTTAGGCATAAAACACCCAATTATCCAAGGAGCCATGGCATGGGTTTCATTTCCGCCGCTGGTTGCGGCGGTCTCCAATGCAGGAGGCCTTGGAATACTAGGGGCCTCGTTCATGCAACCTGATGAACTGAAAGAAAATATTGGGCAGGTTAAAGAACTTACAGACAAGCCTTTTGGGGTCAACTTCATGCCGGAGAATCCTCAGCTCGAAGAACTTCTGGATATCATTATCGATGAAAAGGTGCCGGTGGCAAGCTACGGTAAGGGAGATCCTCGCACGATTATTGAAAGAACAAAGGAACATGATATCATTAATCTCCCCACAATGGGCGCTGTCAGACATGCCGTCAAAGCCGAACAGGATGGGGCCCACGCGGTTGCCGTTCAGGGGACGGAAGGGGGCGGCCATTCAGGTTTTATCTCAAGTTCCGTATTGGTCCCCATGGTTGCTGAGAGAGTGGAAATACCTGTGATCGCTGCCGGCGGATTTTGTGACGGCAGAGGTCTCGTGGCTGCCATGGCCTTGGGGGCCGAAGGTATACTGATGGGCAGCAGGTTTATGGCTACTCAGGAATGCCCCATCCCTCTGCATGTGAAAGAATGGATTGTGAGAGCCTGCGAAGAAGACACCGTGGTTACGGATAACCTCACAGGTATCCGATGTAGGGTCTTAAAAAACAAGTTCTCCCTTGAACTCTTGGAGATGAAAGAGAAAAACGTTACTCCCTGGGAGTTGATGCAACATGCCCGTGGAAGATTCCAAAAGGCCTTTGATGAGGGGGATTTGGAGGAGGGCTCACTCGCCTGTGGGCAGGTTGCAGGGAGAGTCAACGATATTCCCACCTGCCAAGAGTTGATCGACAAGATCGTCAAAGAGGCTGAAGAGATCATCCGCCCCCTCAAGGAAAAGGTCTTGTCATCATAAAGCCCTATGGAAGTCCCCACGGGTCCTGATCGTTGGGGATACTAAGGCCGGGCTTCAGAGAGAAAACGGAGGAAACAGGTTATGCAGGGACTTGTCTTGAGATGGTTGATACTGACTGCGGCCATTATGTTTACTGCTTACTTGATAGACGGCATTGAGGTAAGCGGCTTTTTCACAGCTTTGTTGAGTGCTGCAATCCTGGGCGTGCTGAATGCCTTTTTTCGCCCGATACTGCTCATTCTGACGCTCCCTATCAATATTGTTACTTTCGGGCTTTTCACATTCGTTATTAACGCCCTGATGTTGAAAATGGTATCGGGCGTCCTGTCAGGCTTCCAGGTGAGTGGTTTCTGGTCCGCCGTATTCGGATCTCTCATCATCAGCACAATAAGTTGGCTCTTAAGTACTTTAATTAACGGCAGGGGTAAAGTAGAATATATTGACCTAAGAAACAGAGGTGGTGGTAAATGGGAATAAAGGTATGGGAAGAGAATGGGCTTGGTCTTCCATCTTTATGAAAAAGGATAGACATTGGCTGTTGTATTCGAGGAAGGAGGGGGCATTTACCGCATCAAAAGGAGTGATCGCAACTCTTTTGAGTGGATACAGGCCTATGTAATCGTCGATGAAAAGACGACTATTATCGAGCCTGGTCCAGCCGCTTTTTTCCCGGACATTTATGAAGGAATGAAGGAGATCGGGGTCGATGAGGATGCTGTGTCGTATATTATTCCCACACATGTTCACCTTGACCACTGTGGCGGCACAGGCTCCCTGACGAGAAGATTTCCCAAGGCCAAGGTCCTGGCCCACGAAAGGGGAGCGCCCCATCTGATGGAGCCCTCGAGGCTTGTGGCTGCGGCACAAGCCCTGTATGGAGAAGACTTCGAAGAAGAGTTCGGACCTGTGTTGCCGGTCCCCCCTGAACAGGTTGTCACAACAACAACGGGAGACACCCTGGCCTTGGGAAAGAGAGAACTCCGAGTCATTTGTACACCCGGACATGCTCCCCATCACATCAGCCTCTACGACACCCTCAGCCGAGGGCTTTTCTGCGGAGAGGCCCTGGGCGTCTGGCTCGCCGGATCAGATGTCGTGCTCCCGGGAGCCGCCCCACCGGGCTTTGATCTGGAACTGGCCCTTGAGACCATAGACCGGCTGAGGGCTCTCGACGCAGAGGTACTGTTCTTTGCCCACTATGGTGTGGGCAGGGATGTGGCGAAACTCATGGGTCTGGCGAAAAAAAACCTGCAGGAATATGCCCGATTCATCCTTGCCAGCCTCGCGTCCGGGGAAGACAAAGGCCGGATCAGTAACCAGATTGAAGAGCGGATTGCCGAGGAAGTCCCCCCCGGACTTGATTGGGAGCATAGCTTCAGCCCCTCTGCTGTCGAGGCCTACACCCTCTACTTCAAAAAGATCGGGATGTTGGATGGACAAGAGGCTTTAAAACAATAACGTATAAATACAATTTTGTGGAGGTTTCCATTGATACTCAAAGAACTTGTTGTTGGTCCCTTTGCCTCAAACTGTTTTATTGTGGGCTCGGAAGAGACTCATGAGGGCATGATCATAGACCCGGGCGCCGACCCTCAGATGATTATGGAAGAGGTGGATCGTCTTGGACTGAAGATCATCTTGATTGTGGCAACCCATGCGCACGTCGACCATGTGGCGGCAGTAGAGGCGATTAAAGAGGCAACGGGCGCCGAGTTTGTCATGCACGAAGATGAGATGAAGAATAAAGACATGCACAAGAGAATGGTCAAAATGCTCGGTATGTGGATGTCGGACTCTTTTGAGCCCCCACCTGATCCTGACAGATCCCTTCAAGAGGAGGACCTCATCGAGATCGGGGAACTCACATTCACCGTGGTCCACACCCCCGGCCACTCTCCAGGAGGTATCTCACTTGTGGGCATGGGTGTGGTTTTTTGCGGTGATTCCCTGTTTAACTACAGCATTGGAAGGACCGATTTTCCCGGATGCAGTCATTCTGAGCTCATGGAGAGTATCATGACTAAACTGATGGTCCTGCCTGATGAGACGGTCGTCCTCTGCGGACATGGCCCCAGCACGACAATCGGGACGGAGCGAAACGCCAATCCATTTGTACGTCAATGGGCCGACCGATAAAAGACCCAATGTCAATTTGAGCAATGAGGGCGTGTTTTTCTTAGGATAAAGAGGGTATAATCCCACACATCGGCCACATACGGCCCCCTTTGGAGGTGAATCCTATGATGTATTTGCTGGCCATTGTTCTTCCCCCGATTGCCGTATTGATTTGCGGGAAACCAATGCAGGCGATCCTTAATCTGATACTGACGTTGCTATTTTGGATCCCCGGGATGATCCATGCTCTTTTTGTAGCCCATGGCTATTATGCTGATAAGCGAACCAACAGGATTGTGGAAGCCATCGAAGAAAAAAGGGAATAAACCACTTGGGATAGCACGAGTATGCCTTTAAAACGCTTGAAAGGATACATTCTGGTGAAGGCGGCCTTTTTTTGTCTGGGCCTCTGCTTTTTTGCAGGGTGCCAATCCGCCTATTATAAAACCATGGAAACCTTTGGGATTCACAAGCGTGACGTGATGGTGGATCGTGTTCAGTATGCACGGGATGCACAGGAAGAAGCCAAAGAGGAGTTTCAGTCGACATTAGAGAAATTCAGAGGTGTTGTAAAGGTCGAAGGCGGCGCTCTCGAGGAGAAGTACGAAACGCTGAATGACGCCTATAAGCGGAGCAAATCAAAGTCCGATGCCGTAAAAAGACGTATTGAATCTGTGGAAGATGTCTCTAAAGCCTTGTTTGCAGAATGGGAGACCGAGTTGACCCAATACACGAATGACTCCCTCCGTCAAGCGAGCAAGCGTAAATTGGACCAGACACGGAGACATTACGCACAACTTATCCGGGCCATGAAACGGGCCGAAAAGAAAATTCGGCCCGTGCTTTCGGCCTTTTATGATCAAGTGTTGTTTCTCAAACATAATCTTAATGCCCATGCAATCGCATCGTTGCGGAACGAATTTCGATCCATTGAATCGGATGTCGCATCACTCATAAGGGAAATGGAACAGTCCATTGCAGAGGCCGATGCTTTTATCAATGCCATGGGGAAATAAAAGAGCCATTGTCTCGGCAAGAGACACCTATTTCCGTTCACAACAAAAAATGCAGGAGATCTCTTGACATACGTGGGTGAAATCCCTTCCACGGTTTTGCCTTCTCAAAAGCTTGAAGATAGAGGGTCGTCAGTGCGTTATGGAAATGGGAGGCCTCGAATTAATGGAGGCCCAAAGGGCGGTAAAACAGAGCAGAAGAAGGATCAACAGGGTGTACCTAAGGGGGCCGCAAAACATCAACTCTTTTCAAGGAGGATTCTGACATGAAGAAGATGAAGAGAAGGGAGTTTTTGAAAACAGTGGCGATTGGAGGGGCATCTCTAGGTCTTGGCAACGCCATCTGGAACGCGCCTCTTGAGGCCCTGGCAGGGGGCAAGTATGACATTGGTCAGTGCAAAAGCGTCCGGATCAAATGTATCTCGGAATTGGGCTGGTACGATACGAAGGTGCTCATACAGAACATGAAGGCCGGTGGCGGCCCCAGGGCGAACCAGTGGGATATTGCGTGGGACCCCAAAAATGCCGCAGGAAGCTGTACGCTGATCGATATGGAGGCTCTCGACGGAAGGCATCACAAGTTCCTGCTGGATACCGGTTGGAGCACCGAGTATATGGATCAGTGCTATCAGAGGGAAGGTGTCGACCGAATGCTGAAAAACGGCGACATTGATTGCCTGGTCATCAGCCATGAACATCTCGACCATTACTGGGGTCTGGAATCGACTCTCAAAAACAATCCTGAGATCAAGATATTCATCCCAAGCACCTTCTATTCCGAGGGCACACGATTTCTGCAAGGCGCACAATTTGCCAAGCCCAATGCGAAGAACACCATCGCTCACAGAGGCAAGCTTGTTAAATGCCAGCCGGGACACATCAACAAGCTTTATGATGGCTGTGCACTGGTGGGCTTTGATCTGCCGATCGTCATTAGGGTCCGCGGGGAGCAGTCCCTGTATTTCAATGTCAAGGACAAAGGTATGGTTTGCGTCACCGGATGCTGTCATCAGGGTATCCTCAACTTCAGCGATTTTGCGCAGAAGAAAATCGTGGATGGTGACAAGATGTACGGAGTATACGGCGGGCTTCACATCGCGCCTTTCGGCCCGATCGATCCAAAACGGGCCCATCTCATCACAGGGATGGCTCAGTACAATTTTCAAAAGGTGGCCTGCAACCATTGCACCGGGTTGAAGGCGGTTGAGAAAATGATCGAACTCGACTATCCTCTGGTGAAGGGATCTGGAAAGTTTGGGTCGGTGAGTGATCTGTATGTGGGTGCGGGAGACGAGGTCTTTTTCGGTTAAAAGCCCACCTCATTGAAAAGCTACAACAAGGCTGAGAGCTTCATTTTTCACCTTATGTGTTGAGGGGATCCATGTCTGTTCACGCCGATGCTCAGGCCTCGGTGTGAATCGCCATGGTGTTTGCATACCATTTTCAACTCATATTGAGGCCACTCTACAATCATCCTTGACCTCCCTTGTCTTGAAGAAATCTATCTCCGGCCACTTCTCCATGCAATGCGCAAGCTGCCATTCACTTGGCGCGAGATAGGCCTTGGACCCTTCCGCATCTATCATGATATGAGGCCTGTTTTTGCTCTCAAATTCCCTCATTTTTTTGGGATCTTGAGATCCAAACCAGCGAAGCGCCCTGTAATCGACAGCCTCATAAACAGCGTCAACCCCATATTCAGACTTGAGACGCTCCATCGTGATGTCGAATTGCAGTTTTCCCACGGCACCCAGGATATAATCACTCCCGTCAACAGGCCTGAAGACCTGAACCGCCCCCTCTTCGGAGAGCTGGAGAAGTCCCTTACGAAGATGCTTGGCCTTCAGAGGATTCTTGAGCAGGGCCCTTTTAAAAATCTCAGGGGCAAAACTGGGAATGCCCCGGAACTTCAAAGGTTCCTTTTCTGAAAAAGTATCCCCGATCTTTATCGTCCCATGATTATAGATGCCTATGATATCGCCCGGATAGGCCTCTGTCACGTTCTCACGTTCATTGGCCATAAAAATGGTGGCGTTAGAAAAGGTGACCTCCTTCCCTATCCTGTGATGATAGACCTTCATTCCCCTGTTGAACTTCCCTGAACAGATCCTCACAAAGGCGATCCTGTCCCTGTGCGCCGGATTCATATTGGCCTGAATCTTAAATGCGAAGCCTGAGAAGGTCGGCTCATAGGGGGAGACATCTCTGGTAGACGTAGAGCGCGACCCCGGACAGGGTGCGATCTCCACAAATGTGTCAAGCATTTCTCTGACACCAAAACTGTTGATGGCGCTTCCAAAAAAGACGGGGGTCTGGTTTCCTTTGAGATAATGGTTCAGGTCAAAGGGATCTGCAGCCCCCTCGATCAGTTCAACATCCTGTCTCAACTGATCCGCCTGTCTTCCCAAGATCTCATCAAGCCTGGAATCGCCGAGATCGTTCAGCACCACGACGTCGCAATCACTGTTGCGCGGATCGCCATGAAAAAGGTGAAGCTCTTTTTTGTATAGATTGTAGACTCCCTTAAAACCCTTTCCCATGCCGATTGGCCAGGAGAGAGGAGCACATTCAATCTGGAGCTTGTTCTCAATATCGTCAAGGATATTCAGGGGCTCCATTCCTTCTCTATCGAGTTTATTGATAAAGGTAATGATGGGCGTATTGCGCATGCGGCAGACTTCCATCAATTTTTCCGTCTGGATCTCGACCCCCTTGGCGTTGTCTATCACCATCAGGGCGCTATCTACTGCGGTGAGGACCCTGTAAGTATCTTCTGAGAAGTCCTGATGCCCTGGGGTGTCCAGGAGATTTATTTCAAAATCCCTGTAATTGAACTTCATGACGGATGTTGTGACGGATATACCCCTCTCCTTTTCAATGGCCATCCAGTCGCTTCTCGCGTGTCTCTCTGCTTTCCGTGCCTTGACAGCGCCTGCCTGCTGAATGGCGCCTCCAAAGAGAAGCAGTTTTTCTGTCAGTGTGGTTTTGCCTGCGTCCGGATGGCTGATGATGCCGAAAGTCCGGCGTTTTTCTATCTCTTTTTTGATGTGATTCATCTTACGTCAATCCCAATTTCGACTTTCCGCAAAGGTGGTCGCTCACGCCACCTTATCTATATCCCAATGCATTTCTATATTGTTTTTTTCTTCATTCTTTGTCTTAAAGACGCGGTTCCCGCTAAAATGAGGGGCTTGCGCAGCTTTTGCGATTATGGTGAAACCTAATCACTCGACCTGTCCAATACAAGTTTTCACGGATCTTTTTTGTAAAATTCCCGTCAGATGCGCATAGAACAATCGAGGATATCCGGCCCTCAACCAGGACTTTTCCGCAAAATCATTAAGGCTGCCTCAAACAGGAAACCTGCACCTGATATTCCGAGGATAGTGTTAGGAATGCTGCGTAGACTGGCCGGCCAAGAAGGCCTTGAAGATTCTCGGACGACATTTGGGAGACCGATTCCCAAAAATCTTAAAAATGCCTCCACTGACCAAGGACTCTGTTTCTTTCCCTCTGCACCAAGCCGTGGACAAGAATACCTCAGATCGGACGTTCAATAATCCCGCCTCCCACCACAGTGTCATCCTGATAAAAGACGACTGACTGACCCGGCGACACTGAATGCTGTGGTTTCTCAAACATGACTTTGACCTTCCCGTTATCCACGGGATGTATCTTTGCCGGTATTCCCTTATGATTAAAACGAATTTTTGCGATGACCTCAAGTGGTCTATCCAACGCCTCAAATGGTATAAAGACCGGCTCTCCGGCAACAAGCCCTTTCGAGAGAAGGCTTTCCCGGTCACTGACGATGATCCGGTTATGCACGGCATCTATGTCGGTCACATATACAGGTCTTCCAGCCGCGATACCAAGTCCCTTGCGCTGACCGATGGTGTAGTGAATGATTCCTCGGTGTCGTCCGAGTACCCTTCCGAATTCATCCATGATCTCACCTTCGGTCACCTCGTTTTTATCAAAAAGCGTGGTGTAGTCGCCGCTGATAAAATCCTGACTTTCCACCCTGTCCGCCGTCTCAAGGCCGGAAGATCGGGCAATCTCCCGTACCCGCGATTTTGTGTACGAGCCCAGGGGAAAAAGGGAGGTGGAAAGCTGTTGCTGGGCAAGGCTGTAAAGAAAATAGCTCTGGTCCTTGGTTTTGTCCACAGCCCTTTTCAGAATGTATCGGTCATTTGTCCTTTCCACTCGCGCGTAATGGCCCGTTGCAAAGCGATCAAAGCTAATCCCGGCAGAGGCGGCCTTTTCAAGAAGGAAACCGAACTTCAGCATTCTGTTGCAGACTACGCACGGGTTAGGGGTTCTCCCGGCCAGATATTCCCCCCTGAAGTAACCTATTACATGCCTTCGATAATCTTCTCTCAGATCAATAACATGATAGGGGATTCCCAGTGTTTTGCAGACTGCCGAGGACTTCTCAATATCCTCCTCCTCTCCCGGACCATAACAGGCATGCTTTCCACTCTCTTCGCCGGTCATGGATCCATCATATATGGCCATGGTCAGGCCCACGACACAATGCCCCTGTTCCAGGAGGAGAAGAGCGGCAACGGAAGAATCAACTCCGCCGCTCAAACCAACGGCAATGTTTTTTTTGTTTTTCATAAAGGCTCGGGACTATTATGCCGCAACAGGGCGAAAAATATGGCGCATGATCCTCCTTGAGGAGCATGGTTTCATATGGCCTGCTGCCGCGTTAGGGTTTCGTTCAATGATCCGCTTTTGAACCCGGCCAGGTCCATGCCAACAAAGGTAAAACCGAGTTCGCGAAATTTTTTGACAATATGTTCACCATTTTCAATCAAGACAGGAAAATCATGCGGCGGCACTTCAATCCTGGCAAGGGCCCCGTGATGGCGAACCCTGAATATCTTCAATCCAAGCTCGTACAGAAGGTCTTCACCCTCTTCAACCTGCCGCAATCTCTGATCGGTCACCTCCTCTCCATAGGCTATCCTACTGGCCAGACAGGGCATTGCCGGTTTATCGGCAATGCCGATATCAAAATAAGAAGCGAGTGCGCGGATAGTCTTCTTATCAAAACCCAAGTCTACATAGGGGGCAAGAACAGAGGCTTCTTCCGCTGCCCGCATCCCAGGTCTGTAGTCATTCAAATCATCGAGATTCGTCCCGCAGATTATAGGCCACACAATTCTGTTGTCTGCGGGACCTGTCAACTGGTCACGTAGTTCATGGAGTTTTTTGAAAAGATCCTTCTTGCAATAATAACACCTGTTTCCCATGTTTGAAATGTAATCCGGGTCCTTCAATTCCTCCGTATAAACCGTTCTCAGCGGAATATCAAAACGACTTGCGAATTCCTTGGCTGACCGCCATTCCCTTCGCGATAAAGAGGGGCTGTCCGCAATGACCGCCAGCATCCTTTCACCTAAAGCCAGGTGGGCGACGTAGGCGAGTAAGGCGCTATCCACGCCCCCACTGTAAGAAATGATGGCGCCGTCATACCTGGAGAAATATTCCTGCAGCCCTGAAGCCTGGTCCTCGATTTTCGGACTGTACTCCCGCTTGTCCCCCTGGCTTTCAGCTTCTTCTGCACCGGACGA
>JAXHUM010000107.1:35281-39553 GCA_034189325.1 Thermodesulfobacteriota bacterium | reverse complement strand
ATCTGGAGGAACAAGGAAATGAGATACGCAGAGGCCGGATACAATCTGGAAATCGATCTATCCCGGGGCGGCATTGAGAAGGTGGAAACCGATCCGGAATTGGCGAAAATCCACCTGGGGGGGCAGGGTACCGCCTTGAAGATACTGTGGGACAGGGTCCCTCCGGAAGTCGATCCTCTTTCCCCTGATAATCTCCTTATCTTCAGTGCCGGTCTCTTCCATGCCACGCCTGTTCCCGGCGCCAATCGAACCATTGTCAGTACCTTCTCTCCAGTAACCAATTTTTACGCACATTCTATCTTCGGCGGGTTTTTCGGCCCTGAAATGAAGTTCGCGGGTTACGATAATATAGTGATTCGCGGCAAGGCCTCAGGTCTGGTGTATTTATGGATATATGATGACGAAGTGGAGATACGTGATGCCGCTCACCTCCATGGGAAGGGGGCTCTTGAGACCGCGGAACTGATCCAAGAGGAATTGGGGCAACCTGAGGCCCAGGTGGCGGCCATTGGGTTGGCCGGCGAAAACAGAGTGTACATGGCCGCCATTGAACATTCCAACTCCAGCGCCTCTCGACTAGTGGGCGTGGTGATGGGAGATAAAAGATTAAAGGCGATCGTTGTTCGTGGGACAAAAAAAGATATTCACGTTGCCCATCCTGATGAACTCTTCCAGGAATGCCTCAATATGCACGAAGAGATCAATGAAAAGAACTGGGAGTATTGCGGGGATCTTATGGCGCATGAACAGGACGAGTCTTTTCACCTCAATCATTTCGCATGGGGAAACGCTCGTCAAGTAAGAAGAGACTATTGGGACGAAGAACGTCAAAAGAGATGGACCGGCATCACGGAAAGCTTTCGTGTTCGACTGACGGGGTGCTACAATTGCGGTCTTCCCTGCCATGCCGCCATCAAAATGCCGGGACGACAGCTGTTTTTCACGAAATGCTACAGCAAACTCACCTATGCAATGGCGGCCTTCAAAGAAATAGACTTTGATTATGACTTTCTTGCCGTTGCTCAAGAGTACGGGTTGGACGGTTATTCAACACCTCAAGTCCTCGCCTTTGCCGTGGAGCTTTATGAGGCGGGTATCTTGACGGACAAGGACCTTCCTGAATTTCCGGAAGATTCGGGGGAGCGTTTTTACTATCTCCTTGAAAAGGTCGTTCATCGGGAAGGTATCGGTGATGTCTTGGCCAACGGAGTTTATCGTGCAGCCCGTCAAATCGGTAAAGGAGCGGAAGCCTATGATCACAATACCATCAAAAAAGTCGAGCAGCTGCCTCTCAAACTGGGGATGATCAATTACCCCTATTACCTCATGTATTGCACCAGTGAGAAAATGACCATCACACAAGCCGAGGGTTCCTATCCTCAGGGCCCTATTCCCGACAAAAAAGAGAGGGAAGAATTCGTGAAAAATTGGGAGGCCGCCCCGGAGAGGTTTAAGAAGTGGTTGATGGAATGGGAGCCCCGTCAACATCCACCGATTGAGGCGTCGGTCAACATCTGTGATTGGAATGAAATCATGCACTACATTGACGACGCCCTTGGGATTTGCGCCTTTTTGGGTTCTTTTAGGGGGCAATTCGGTGGGAGGCCTCCTTATCATATCTATAATCTGCCGAAGTTTATATCACTTGCGACCGGTATGGATATTGACGACGAGGAACTGTGGCGCATAGCCTCGAGGAACCGAAATCTTCTCAGGGCCCTTAATATAAGAAGGGGGCTTACAAGAGAGGTGGAAAAACCTCCAGAGGACCATTGGAGGAAAAGAGACCCTGAGACGGAAAAGAAGACCCTTGACGCGTATTACAAATTCAAGGGTTGGACCCTAGAGGGTATTCCCACCAAAGAGACATTGGATGGGCTGGGCCTGGACTATGTTGCCCAGGACCTGCTCGAAAGGGGTTTTCTGAAAGACGACAGAGAGAGTGCCTCTGATGGCGTTTCATCGAAAGAAGGGTAATGGCGGATCACAAATCGGAAGAAGAGAAAATGGCCGAAGTCATAAAAGCAATTGAAGTAAATCTTGACGAATGCGTGGGCTGTCGCGCCTGTGAGGTGGCCTGCTCCGCTTTTCATGCCGTTCCGAGATATAGCAGTACCAATCCTGCCAGATCCCGGATCCGCGTGGTCAAAGATGAGCTGAACGATGAATATGTTCCGGTCCGTGCTACAGGTCATCTGAGGGCCGAATGCGCAGGTCGGCGTGTTTATACGATTCACGAAAAGGAATACAGGGAGTGCAGCTTCTGCGGAGCGTCCTGTCCTGCGAGGGATTATTTCAAAGAGCCGGATTCCGGCATTCCATTAAAGTGCGACATGTGCGAAACCGACCCGCCCCTGGCAGAGCCTTTGTGTGTGCAGGTGTGCAAAAGCAATGCTCTTACTCTCAAAGAGTATGAACAGGAAAAGGGTCTGGAGGAGGAAGAGGAAGGTCCGGAGGAGATGGAAGCGGCTCTGGAGTCATTGGTGGAAAAATACGGGCTGGAGGAAGTGCTTGATATCCTGACCCGACTGTCAATGGCGAAAAAGGAATAATCCTCTCACGGCTGATTCGATCATGCCTGACGGCAAGGGACGCAAGGGTTAGGCTTCCCGCTTGTAATAATGTCGGGCGTCTGTGTTTGTTAAGTCCCAGAAGTGAAAAAAGGATGAAAGAAGACAGTGGAGAATGTAGCGGAGTACAAAGAGATTGCCGATGCCGTAAAGGAGAAGGGCGGAGAGGCTTTCAAGAGGTGCTATCAATGTGGACTGTGTGATGCTGTTTGTCCCTGGAATCGCGTTCGTAACTTCAGCATGCGCAAGATCGTCCGGGAGGCTCAATTCGGATTCACCGAGATAGAAACCGAAGAGATGTGGCTCTGCACAACCTGCGGGAGATGTCCTGAGAAGTGTCCGAGGGACGTTAGGCAAATAGAATCGGGCACGGCCTTACGCAGGATTGCGACGGATTACGGTGTTTTTCCCGAGTCTGTAAAGCCCGTGCGTACAGCAATTGGGGCCCTCACGGGCCAAGGGAACCCCCTTGGAGAAGATCGAAACAAACGGGCTGATTGGGCGGAAGGCCTTTCTGTGAAAACCTTTACTGAAGAGATGGACCTTTTGTATTTTCCCGGCTGCTATCCCAGTTATGACCCCAGATTAAAAAAAGTGGCCCGGGCCACAGCCGATATCCTCAAAAGGGCAGGGGTGGATTTCGGGATACTGGGCCAAGCTGAGAACTGCTGTGGCGAAAGCATTCGCAAGACGGGCGATGAGGCACTTTTCAAGCGCCTGGCCAGGGAAAACATCAAGAGTTTTGTCGACCATGGGGTCAAAAAGATACTTGTCGGTTCTCCTCACTGCTACCATACCTTCAAAAGGGAATATCCCGAATTTATGGTGAATTTTGAGGTGATCCATATGGCTCAATACCTGTGTGAGCTTATTGATGACGGCAGGATTAAACTCAGCGGGGAGTATGGCAAGAAGGCCACGTATCACGATCCCTGTTATTTGGGTCGACACAACGGCATATTTGACGAGCCCCGGGAGGTCTTGAAGAGGGTGCCGGGGTTGGAACTGAATGAGATGCCCGATTGTCGGGAAGAGAGTCTCTGTTGCGGGGGGGGAGGCGGCAGGATCTGGATGGAAACAAAGAAGGGTGAAAGGTTCTCCGATCTCAGGATAGAACAGGCAATGGATGTGGGTGCTCAGGCGCTTATTACCGCCTGCCCTTACTGCATTACCATGCTTGAGGACAGCAGGGTGACGATGGATGCCGATGAGAGGATAGAGATCAAGGATATCACGGAGATAATTCAGGAAGTTATTTAGTGCCCATCCATAAATGGTCTTTGTGGTCAATCTCGGTGTTATGCTCAAAAGAATAATCCTCGGAATATTGCACATATGCCTGCGGTTATTCTTTTCGCATGCCTTGATCTTGAACAACAATCCTCATTTATGGATGGACACTATTTAGATTTCATCTAAAGGGACGGAGCGGTTGGGGGGTCTCCTAAAGGCGCTCTATAAACCTTGTCGGGAACGTGGGCGAATATAGAAGGCCTGGTCAGAATCTGTGGTAATGGGAAATATTCGCTCACTGCCAAGTGTGTTGCGTCTTTTTTTTGATAGAGCGCCTTTAGGAGACCCCCCAACCGCCGCATCAACAGTCTTTGAGAAGTGAAGGTTACCAATAGGGTCTCACGTCAGGCGTTGCTATTCTACGCCGCCGTGATGAAGGATGCAGCGTAACGTAGATAGTGGACGTTTT
>JAXHUM010000107.1:0-35181 GCA_034189325.1 Thermodesulfobacteriota bacterium | reverse complement strand
CCCAACCGCCGCATCAACAGTCTTTGAGAAGTGAAGGTTACCAATAGGGTCTCACGTCAGGCGTTGCTATTCTACGCCGCCGTGATGAAGGATGCAGCGTAACGTAGATAGTGGACGTTTTACGAGACCGGCGGAATTCCATCAGAAAAGGTAAAAGAAAGTGGAAAGAGAACTGTTAGAAGACAAAATTCATCGACTTCGTGAAGGGCAGGGCAAGAGTGACTTTGGAGACGTTATGGTCGTCGGCGGCGGGGTCAGCGGGATTCAGGCCTCTCTTGATCTTGCCGTAGCAGGCTTTAAGGTCTTTCTGGTTGAGAAGGGGCCGTCGATCGGCGGACATATGGGTCAGCTCGACAAGACCTTTCCCACCAATGAGTGCTCGACATGAATATTGGCGCCCAAGATGGTCGAGGCCGACCGTCATGTCAATATTGAAATACTGACCTATACGGAAGTTGATAATATCGAAGGGAAGAAGGGTAATTTCAAGGTCACCCTGACGAAAAAGCCCAGATACATTATCGAGGACAAGTGCACCGGGTGCACCTCATGCGTGGAGTATTGCCCGGCTTTGATCCCGGATCCTTACAATCAAGAATTATCCACCAATAAGGCCGTTCATATTTACTTTTCCATAGCTGTTCCTCTTGTCACCTATATAGATGACAACTGCCTCTATCTTAAAGAGAAGAAATGTCGAATCTGTGAGGGGGTCTGTGAAAACCGGGCCATAGATTTCACACAGCAACCAAAGAAGATGGAAGTCAATGTCGGCGCCATACTCCTGTCTCCCGGCTATGAACCCTTTGATCCGTGGGTGAAGAATGAGTATGGCCATTCAAAGATGCCGAACGTGGTCACCAGTCTTGACTTTGAACGATTACTGGCCTCTACCGGTCCCTATGAGGGCGAGATCCTGAGACCTTCAGACAAGAAACATCCCAGGAAAATAGCGTGGATTCAATGCGTAGGTTCGAGACGGGTGACCGAGGGCGATAACAGCTATTGTTCGGCCGTATGTTGCACCTATACGCACAAGCAGGTGCTCTTGACAAAAGATCATTATCCTGATGCAGAGTGTGTGGTATTCCACAATGATATTCGTTCCTACGGTAAGGAGTTCGAGCCCTATTACCAAAGGGCCGCTGATCTCCCGGGAGTTCGGTTCATCAGAAGCTATGTCTCGATAGAAAGAGAGTCCCCTGAGACCAAGGATGTGACAATAAGGTATTCCACATGCGGCGAGGGTGTCAAAGAGGAGACCTTTGACCTGGTTGTCCTGTCCGTCGGACTGAATCCTCCTGCCGATTATAAGGAGCTCGCCGACACATTCGGCATAGAGCTTACTTCTCACAACTTCTGCAAGACCGATTCTCTTCATCCGGTTCAGACCTCCCGCCCGGGAATCTTTTCAAGCGGGGCCTTTCTGGGCCCTTTAGATATCCCTGAGTCGGTTATTACCGCCAGCGGCGCCGGATCAGGATGTGGTGAGATCCTTGATTACAGAAGAGGAAAACTCTCTCGGGAAAGGATGTATCCTCCTGAGAAAGATGTCTCCGGAGAGGATCCGCGGATAGGGGTCTTTGTGTGTCATTGCGGGGCCAATATCGGGAGGGTGGTCAATGTTCCTTCTACTGTTGAGTATGCGTTGACCTTGCCCAATGTTGTTTATGCCCAGGAACAGCTCTTTTCATGTGCCACCAATGCCGCCAAAGAAATAGCGGACAGGGTAGGGGAGCAAGGGTTAAATCGGGTGGTTGTGGCTGCGTGCAGTCCCAGGATCCTTGAACCGTTATTCAGAGATACGGTTCGGGAGGCGGGGATAAATCAATATTTTATGGAAATGGTTAATATCAGGGAGCAGGATTCATGGGTCCACTCGATGGAAAAGGAGGAAGCCACCCGAAAGGCTGAAGATCTCATACGAATGGCTGTTGCCAGGGCCTATCATCTGGAGTCTTTGCACGAAATCGATCTTCCGGTGAACAAGAATGCCTTAGTGGTCGGTGGGGGTGTCGCCGGTATGAACTGCGCCCTCTCCATAGCCAAACAGGGGCATGACGTTTACCTGTTGGAAATGAACTCCGAACTCGGGGGAACAGCAAGAAAAATCCATTATACCCTCGAAGGGCTGGATGTTCAGGTATATTTGGATGATTTGATTCGACAGGTCTACCAGCATCCCCTCATACATGTATGTCTCTCAAGCGATATTGTCGATGCTACCGGGTATATCGGTAACTTTGTCACCAGGGTCCACTGTGATAGGGGCCCTATGGAGATAAGGCATGGGGCGGTCGTTATTGCCAGTGGAGCGGAAGAGTATCGACCTGAGGAGTATCTCTACGGCCGGAATGAAAGGGTCCTAACCCAGCTCGAGCTGGAACAACGGATCTGTGAAGATAACGAGGACGTGATTCTCGCACAGTCTCTCGTGATGATTCAATGTGTGGGCTGCAGAAACGAAGAGAGGAATTACTGCGCCAGGATATGTTGCAGCCAAGCCATAAAAAATGCCCTAAAACTGAAAGAGAGGAATCCTGACATCGACATCTACATCCTCTTTCGGGATATGAGGACTTATGGGCTTATGGAGGATTACTATCGCGAAGCCTCTGAAAATGATGTGAAGTTTATCCTCTATGAGAAGGACAACAAACCAGAGGTAGAGGTTGTTGGCCCCAAAGAGAGACCGGTTCTGAGAGTGGTTGTGACGGACCAGGTTTTAGACCGGACACTTGCCCTGGATGCGGATTATCTTGTCCTGTCTGCCGCGGTTGTTCCAGCGAAGACGAGCAGGGATCTGTCTGAACTGTTCAAGGTCCCCTTGGGGCCGGATGGTTTTTTCAAGGAGGCCCATGTCAAACTAAGACCCCTGGATTTCGCCACGGAAGGCGTTTTTCTATGCGGAACCGCGCACTATCCCAAGCATCTGTCCGAGACTATTCGGCAGGCTTATGGGGCTGCCGGACGCGCCGTGGCCCTTCTTTCACATGACATGGTCACGGTTTCAGGGGCTGTCTGTGAAGTGGACGAGAAGAAGTGCATCGGGTGCGGGGCCTGTGTGGCATCCTGCACCTATACTGCCATCACTCTTCGCGACACACGGCAGGGGAAAAAGGCCGAGGTGAACCCTGTTTTGTGTAAGGGGGATGGACTCTGCAATGCCGCATGTCCCACCGGGGCGATTATCCTTAAGCATTATACCGATGAAGAGATTTTGTGCCAGATTGATGCGGCTTTTCCGGATAAATTGAGAATGGAGACATTGGCAGCGGCAATTTGAGATAGGTAGACGCTGACAATGTGTCACGACTGGTAAAGGAGTTCTCAGATCAATGGGGATAGGATCGAGGTTCAAACCGAAACTATTGGGGTTTGTGTGCCACTGGTGAGGCTACGGGGCCGCTGACCTGGCTGGAGTTTCCAGACTACAGTATTCGCCTGAGATCAGGCTTATTCGAGTGATGTGTTCCGGTAGAGTGGACTTGAAGTTCCTGCTCAAGGCCTTTTCAAACGGTTGTGACGGTGTCTTTGTCGGCGGTTGCCGGCTTGGTGAATGCAACTACATCACGCAGGGAAATTACCATGCCCTGAACACGGTGCTCTTGTGCAAAAGGCTCATGGAACATGTCGGTCTGAGCCCGGAAAGGGTGAAAATTGCCTTTATGTCTTCTGCCGAGGGAATGCGTTTCGTCGAAAAAGTCAGCCAATTATCTGATGAGATAAAAGGATTGGGCCCCATAGGTGAGAAAGAAGGCTTAGATCGGGACGAATTGAGTGTCAGGCTTGAGGGAGTTATGAACCTCATTCCCTATATCAAGCGGATAAAAAGAGAGAAACTGGAGACGCGGCTCGAGAACGAAGATCAATACGAGGCTCTTTTCACAAGTGACGAAATAGAGCAGTTGTTCCGTGAAATCCCCTCCTACGCTATCGATCCTGAAGAATGTCAGGCCTGTATGATATGCGAGAGGAGATGCCCGGTGGAGGCGATTGCCGGCGGTAAGGGCCTGATCCATGTGATCGACCAGGACAAATGTATAAAATGCGGAACATGTCTCGAGGCCTGCCCCCCTCGCTTCGGTGCGGTGGAGGAGATTCGCGGCGGGCCTGTTCCCCCCGCGATTCCTGAAGAAAAAAGAAGGCTGATCAGACCAAAAAAAAATGAAAAAAGATAACGAGAGAGTGGAGAGTTTCAGGCGTGCAAGGAAATCGATAAGCAGATCGTGCCAAAATCTTTAAAAAGAGATCCAGAACAAGGAAGGAGGAAGGGCGTATGGTTGGTATTACTGCATTCGGAGCGTATGTGCCGTTTTTGAGATTAGATAGGACTGCTATAGGGAAGGGTGGCAAGGGAGAGAAATCCATGGCGAATTTTGATGAAGACAGCATCACCATGGCTGTGGCGGCGGTCATGGATTGTCTTAACGGGATTGACCGTGATGCCGTAGATGCCCTTTTCTTCGCCTCAACCACTTCTCCATATAGAGAAAAACAGACCGCCGCAACTGTGGCGGTGTCCTCTGATCTCCGTCAAAATATTCTGACAGCCGATTTTGCAAACAGCCTGAGGAGCGGAACCAATGCTATAAGATCGGCCGCGGACGCGGTCTTGGCAGGTTCCGCCAGGCAGGTGATGGTCACGGCGGCGGATATTCGTCTCGGCGTACCGGGCTCTGCCTTTGAGCAGAGTTTCGGGGACGGGGCCGGAGCCCTCCTCATCGGAGAAGAGGATGTGGCCGCCGCTCTTATAGCAAGTTATTCGGTGAACCAGGAAATCATGGACACCTGGCGTATTGATGGGTCCCCTTTTACCCGTGCCTGGGAGGCGCGGTTTACCAGTGGTCAGGGGTATCAAAGGGCAATGAGTGGGGCTGTTTCAGGCGTGTTAGAGAAGGCCGGCCTGAAACCTGCCGACATTGCCAGGGCCGTTCTTTACTCCCCCGACGGCAAGAGTTCCTCCCGACTGGCGGGAGCCTTGGGATTTGATCCTGCATCTCAGTTGCAGGATCCGTTATTCGGCGTCATGGGGGATACAGGAAGCGCCTATGCCATCATGATGCTGGTGGCCGCACTGGAAGAATCAAAGCCTGGAGATCTCATCCTTATGGCCAATTATGGTAACGGCGCTGACGCCTTTGTTTTCAAGGTAACCGACAAGATTAAAGAGGTGAGGCCGAAAAGGGGTATGAAGGGAAACCTTTCCTCAAAACGTGTGATTAGCGATTACAACGCCTATCTTTCCTATCGGAATATCCTTCCCGGCGCCCCTGATATCTATCCCATTCCTTTTGGAAATACCTCAGCTCCCGCCATGTTCAGAGAGGTGGACAAGAACCTGCGGTTTTACGGTGTCAAATGCGAGAGTTGCGGGAGTGTTCAATTTCCTCCTCAAAGGGTCTGCTTCAAATGTCGCACCAAGGATCAGTTCCAACCTATTCGGCTATCGGAGAAGAGGGGAAAGGTCTTCACCTATTCCATGGATGCCGTGGCCAGCCGATTGGATTCCCCTTCGGTGGTTGCGGTCATTGATTTTGAGGGCGGAGGCAGAATGGAGAGTTACATGACTGATCGAGTCAAAGAAGAGGTCAAGATCGGCATGGAAGTGGAGATGACCTTCAGGAAACTGTTCGAACGAGAAGAGATCATCACCTATTTCTGGAAGGCTATGCCGGTAAGATAATAGACAACAAAGGAGAGGATGCAATGGAGACCATTAAGGACAAAGTGGCGATAGTCGGGATGGGCTGTACCAAGTTCGGCGAGCTCTGGGATAAAGGAGCGGAAGACCTTATGATCGATGCCTGTTATGAGGCATTTGAGGATGCGGGGCTTGACTCGGAAGATATTCAGGCGGCATGGCTTGCAAGCCTGGTCTCAGGGTGCACGGGATCCCGGTTATCCAACGCCATCAAGCTCGATTATATCCCCGTCACTCGGGTAGAGAACTTTTGTTGCGGTGGAACCGATGCATTACGTAACGCCTGTTACGCAGTGGCATCCGGGGCCTACGACATCGTCCTTGCCGTAGGCATTGAAAAACTGAAAGATCACCTTGGCGGTTTCGGTCAATTCATAACAGCGCCGTTTGACAGCAGTAAGGTGGAAGTCGACCTGCCGCCTGTCAATTTTTTCGGTCAATTCGCTACTCGGTATTTTCACCGTTATGGAATCAGTATGGAGGAAGGAAAAAGGACCTTGGCCAAGATTGCCGTGAAAAATCACCATAACGGGACACTCAGTCCGAAGGCCCATCTCCGCTGGGAGGTGACGGAAGAGCAGGTATTGAAATCCCCCATTATTTCGTGGCCCCTCAGCCTGTTTGATTGTTGTGGTCTCAGTGACGGCGGTGCAGCCGCTATCCTGACAACGCCTGAGATAGCAAAGACACTGAAGGATGACTACATATTGGTCAAGGGGCTGGGCCTTGCCAATGGGAACGGCTCAGGTCTGTTTGATTCGGACTATGAGTTCACCTCCATGCCGGAAAATGTAAGATGTTCCGCCATGGCTTATGAACAGGCTGGAATCAACAATCCTCGTGAAGAGATTGATCTGGCTGTGGTGCATGATTGTTTTACCATCCATGAATTGATCCTCTATGAAGATCTGGGATTCAGCCCCAGGGGGAAGGCCAGTGAAGATGTGGAGGCGGGAACATTCACCCTGGAGGGGGATCTACCTGTTAATACCGACGGTGGCCTTAAATGCTTTGGACATCCCCTTTCCGCCAGCGGGATCAGGATGGTCTATGAGGTCTACAAACAGCTCCAAGGAAAGGCCGGCAAACGTCAGGTAAAGGACGCCAAAGTAGGTCTGACACACAACTTAGGTGGACTGCCTGCCCATTTCAACTGTGCCGTCGCAATTTTCGGGAAAGAGCCGGGCTGATTGAGAGGCACGGAATTCCGAGAGGTCGAAACTCAATCCCTTTAGGAGCTTGCCGGGATGGGATAGACAGGGTCGGTCGTGTGCTCCTGGTGCAAGCGCAATAGGACTTGCGGCCATGAACGATCAATCCTTTTGCCCCGAAACATTGGAGGGCTCAGACGACAGGAGGATTCAGACTATGTTTTATTGACGGATCAGGAGTGACCGCCGAAAAGAAATCAGAGAACCGTTAAAATCCTAGAAGGGAGATTATGATGAAGAAGAGATGCCTTTCCGTATTTTTCTGCGTAATTGTTGTTCTTGGATTTTTCATGCCTGTTTCCTTAATGGGGGCGGAACCTGTCGTCATTGGTTTGCCCACTTCACTCGGTTATCTGGAGGGATACGAATCCAGAGATGGGGCCCTTATGGCCGTTGACGAAATAAACGCCCAAGGGGGGGTGAAGGTCGGCGGAGTGGCGCGACCCTTCAAAATCGTAGAAACCGATACCAGGGACTCCGAGCCTGGGGTGCCTGTGAGCGACGCCTTGATGGCCTATGAGAAACTGATTCTTCAGCACAAGCCCCATGCCATAGTAACCGGTTTTTTTACTTCCGAATCCTTGCTCGCCAGTATGGATATCACCTCAAAACACAAACTCCCTTACCTCGGCACCATTGCAATGAGTCCCAAGCTTCAGGCAAAGGTCAAGGAGAACTACGATTCCTACAAATATGTCTTTCGCCTCTGTATGGATGCCGTCTATTTCGTGAAATCCTATTTAAGCGTGCTCAAAAAGATAAATACCGATTTCGGCTTTACAAGGGCTTTCATACTTACCGAGGAGGCCCTGTGGGCAAAGGCCATTGGAGGAATGACGTCCAAGTGGCTCAAAGGTCAGGGTTGGGAAGTTACCGGGCATCAAACCTTTCCAAAAGGGATAAGTGACTTTTCCCCGTCACTACTCAAAGTCCGAAATACCAAGGCCCAGGTGATCGTTTTTATCTGCAGCAGGCCAGAATCCGTCATCTTTGCCGACCAATGGCGCACCATGAGAATCCCGGCACTTCTCACCGGGTGTATTCCCCCGCTCTGTGGCGAGGATATCTGGAAGGTTCACAAGGGAAAGGTCAACGGCATCATCAATTTGGTGGAGGCTGGTACCCTGGCTGTTGAAACCATGCCGGCATCCGTTAAATTCCACGAAGATTATAGGAAGAGATATGGGAAACCACCAGGAGCGTCTCATGGTACCGGGGCAGCTTATGAGGCGGTCTATGTGCTGAAAGAAGCGATCGAAAGGGCGGGGACCCTTGATGGTGACAAGCTGGTTAGTGAACTGGAAAAGACCGACCGAATAGGAGCTACCGGAAGGCTGAGGTTCGATAAGGGCCATCAGGCCGTTTTCGGGGTCGATCCCAATGAAGCCTGCATGATATTCGATTTCCAGTGGCAGAAACCGGGTAAGAGGGTTGTGATAGCGCCCAAAGCCGTGGCCACAGGCAACATTCAACTCCCTGA
Source organism: Thermodesulfobacteriota bacterium (assembly GCA_034189325.1). GTDB lineage: Bacteria > Desulfobacterota > DSM-4660 > Desulfatiglandales > Desulfatiglandaceae > JAXHUM01. The sequence goes on along the minus strand of JAXHUM010000107.1, from coordinate 26,786 downwards.
GTGGATGGGCAAGAAGTAGCTGTTTCTATAATCCTGACCCTTGGGTTTTGAGACCCTGGGTCAGGGTGGTTGATACGGGAGAGGGGGAGAAGAATGATCGGTATGATCATCTACGGACTAGTCAATAGCGCTGTCTTTGTTCTTATGGCCATAGGTTTCAGCCTGACCTTCGGTATCAGCGGGATTGCCAATTTTGCCTACGGCGCCTTCTATATTACCGGGGCCTATGTGTGCTGGCATCTTTTTAATTCACTTGGGCTCTATTACCCGATAGCCATTGCCCTGGCCGTGCTGGCTTCGGGCCTCCTGGGGACCCTTGTATATCGATACTTGCTCTTTAGGATACGGGGCATTTCCCTGTCCGAGGTGATTGCCACCTTCGGGCTGGGGATTGGAATGCTGGAGCTTTATCGCAGTATAGGGCTCACCGGGCACAGCTACAAGCTGTCGGTTTTTGTGGAGGGTGCCGTGGAAGTGTTCGGCGTGTACGTTGATTATCAACGTCTGATTATCTTGGGCCTGGGAGTTTTTCTCCTCATCCTGCTGTGGGCCTTCACGCATCATACGAGAATAGGCCTGGCGTTTCGAGGGATAGCCCAAGATGAACAAACGGCCCTCTGTTTCGGCATTGAAACCGAAAATATCTCAGTCCTCAGCTTCGCCATTGGTTCCGCCTTGGCTGGCCTGGCCGCCATTACCATCATGCCCCTGTCGCTCCTGGCTGTTGAAGAGGGGGGCAATGTTCTCATTCTGGTGCTTGCGGTCGGCATTGTGGGAGGGCTGGAAAGCACCTTGGGGGTGGTTGTTGCGAGCCTGATCTTTGGTTTTTCTCAGATCATTATGGCTACCTATTTTTCACCGCACTACAGCATGATCGTCACCTTGGCGGCAATTGTTGTGATACTGGCGGTAAAACCTTCAGGGCTTTTCGGGAAGTTCAAAGAGCTTGAGGAGAGGGTGTGATCGATGATTACGGAATCGAAAAACGGGAAGACATCAGAATCAAAACGCCGCAAGGAACGCTTGGATCGCGGTATAAAGGCGAGGGCGGACACTATTTTTGCCCTCACTTCTTACAGGGAAGCACTCTATTTGCTTTTTCCCAGGGCATTGGTTGTTGTTGGAATGCTTCTTGTGCCCCTCGTACTTGATACCTATTGGACAAAAGTGGTTGTTATCACCTGCGTGATCGGTATTCTCGCATTAAGCTGGGATTTTATCGCCTCGGCCGGTATGTTTTCTCTTGGGCAGGCCTTGTTTTTCGGCCTTGGAGGTTATATCGCTGGCATATTGAATCATTATTTGGGATGGCCTCCTGTGATGACTATTCCAGTGGCAGCGGTTGCAGGCGGAATCTGTTCCGCCCTGCTCCTTTTGCCCGTCCTTCGGTTGAGGGGGATCTATTTCGCCATGGTCACATTTATCCTCCCTCTCATAGGGGCCAAGATTATTGAAGCTACAGGCCTGCTCGGCGGCATTGCAGGTCTGAGCGCATTGACCCCTCTGCCGAATCTCTGGGTGGCGGTCTATCTCATTATTATTGCGCTCATTGTATGTCTTTTCGGGTTCAGGAGGGTGATGGATACTGATTACGGCTTGGTCTTAAAGGGGATGATGGACAATGACCAGGCTGTGATGGCCTCAAGTATTAACATTTACTGGTATAAGGCCCAAACGCTTTTTATGGCGGCCTCTGCGGCCGCCTTTGCAGGCGCCTTCATGACCCACTACTACAGATTTGTCGGCATTCCTGTCTTTGCCATGGATTATACTATCCTTCCCGTTGCCTCCACCGTTGTGGGGGGCGTGGGTGGTTTTGCCGGCGCTGTCCTGGGCTCCTTTATCCTGGTGCCCCTCTGTGAGGCCCTCCGGGCGATCGGATCGTGGAGAATAGTCTTCTACAGCTTTCTGATGGTGCTATTTGTTGTTGTTATGCCGGAAGGGATTTTTCACTATATGGCGAGAAAATACCATCAGTTCGAGAGATGGGTAACAACGGAGTAATCATTCATGGGGAATGCATACATTCTTGAGGTCAAAAATGTGACTAAAGACTTCGGCGGCGTCAGGGCCTTGCATGATGTCAGCTTCTGTTTAAGGGAGGGAGAATTCCTCGGTGTAATAGGTCCGAACGGCTCAGGAAAAAGTACCCTGGTGAATTCAATTACCGGGTTTGTCAAGCCGACTTCAGGATCTGTTGTTTTTAGAGGAAAAGATATCACCGGGAAAAGGCCCTATACCATTTCCCGCCTTGGGATCGGCAGGACTTTTCAGATGGCCAAGGCCTATCATCACCTCCCAGCCTTCAAAAACGTCATCATACCGTTGTGCTCCAAGAGGGTCGGAACATTCAAGGGCGGACGCTACGGAGAAAGAGATGATATCGCTCTGGATCTCTTGGAGGAAGTTGGATTTGAACGTGATTCATCCATACCCTACAAACTGGCCAACAGCCTTCCTCACGGCTATCTGAAAAGGCTTGAACTGGCTCGCTGTCTTGCCCTTCGTTCGGAGATTGTCATTTTGGATGAGCTGTTTTCCGGTATGAGTATGTCAGAGGTCGCCAGCACCCTCCCGATCGTGGAGAAACTCAAAACCGAGGGCAGAACCGTGATCATGATCGAACATCGGCTGAAGGAGCTTTTTCGAGTGGTCAATAAGATAGTTGTCCTCAATTTCGGCATGAAAATCGCCGAGGGAAGCCCGGAAGAAGTTATGGAAAGAGAGGCGGTAAGATCGGCATATCTCGGGTCGGAGGAGTAAACCGACAAGGCCCTCGGATCCCCGTTTGCCCTGAAATGGAGCGGGTCTTATGCCTTTCCGATTTTATTAAGAATTGACGAAGGAAAAGTGAAATGAGCGCAATGCTTGAAGTCAACGACCTCATGGTATTTTATGAGAACGCCCTGGCGTTGAACAATTTGAGCCTGAAAGTGGAAGAGGGGGAATTCGTTGCTGTCCTCGGTTCAAACAGTGCCGGTAAGACCACATTGATGAACGCCATCGCAGGACTTGTAGAAGATATGAGGGTCAAGGAGCAGAGAAAGGGTGGCGTGAGAATTACGGTGCTTGGGGAGATGCTGTTTGAAGGTGAGGATATCCTCAGGGCCAGGCCGAAACAGAGAGTCAAGAAAGGAATCATCCTGACACGGGAAAGGCATCCTATTTTTAAAGAGAGTGACATCGTAGAGAATCTTAAGATAGCAGGGTGTCTCCAAAAGGCGCGAGCAGTTGAGGCCTCAATCGATAGGGTATTTAGTATCCTTCCCCATTTGAAGAATCTGAAGGGAAGAAAGGCAGGTTTCTGCAGCGGCGGTGAACAACAAATGTTGATCATCGGCATGGCCCTTGTGGCTCAACCTCGTCTTCTTTTGCTGGACGAACCGCTCCTCGGATTGAGTCCCGCCATCCAGTCCCAGTTGGTATCGACAATCAGGGAAATCAATCGGGGTGGGATCACCATACTCATCACAGAGCAGTTTGCCAGACCTATCTTGCCCTCTATCCAGAGAGGCTACATCGTGGAAAACGGTATGCTGACGCTTTCGGGGACCGGAGCGGAATTGATGGACAATCCGGAAGTGAAGTCCGCCTATTTCGGCATTTAAGGGAGGTTATGACGGTGGGTGAAGGAAACGCCTCTGAAACTGTTTACGGGTACTTTGAACAGACAGTAAGAACACATCATGGCAAATTGGCCTTGTCCTATCTTGGTGCTGAGTGGACATACGGTGAGTTTAACGAACTTATCGTGAATTTCGCATCGTCTCTCTATGATATGGGTGCGAGAAAAGGTGATAGGGCCCTGATCTATCTATCCAACACGCCCCAATGGCTCATTTCATGGCTGGGAATGATGCGCTTGGGTGTGATTCCTGTGCCGGTCAGCCCTATCTACACACCTGTAGATCTGAAATATATGGCCAATGACAGCGAGGCGGAAACAATCGTCTGCATGGACACCAATTTCGGATACGTTGAGGAGATTTACGACGAAACAAACCTGAAACGAATTATCGTAACCACCCTTGTGGATATGCTGCCACTCTGGAAAAGGCTTATGGGTATGACCTTCAATGTCGTTCCGAAGGGTAAGCGTGTCTCAGGGAAAGACATTCATCCCTTCAAAAAAATGTTGAGGGCCAGTTCCGTCCCCCCCTCTTATGATGATCTGGGAATTGAGGGGGGTGACCTGGTGGAGATGCTGTATACCGGGGGAACAACCGGTTTCCCTAAAGGGGTTCCCTTTTCAAACCTCAACTTACTTAGCGCCTGTCTCACCCAGAGGTCGATGAGTGAACCTGTCGTGCCCAAGGGAGAGGATACAGTTGTCCAGGGCGCTCCTTTGTTTCATGTCCTGGGCCAGGGTATGGCCATGGGAGACTTGTTATCAGGAGATACCTGTATTATCTTGCCTGGTGTTCAATTGGACGGCCTGTTGAATCATATTGAGAAATATCGAGCGACAACCTTTTTCGGGGTTCCTGCCCTCTACAGGATGGTCCTGGAGCATAGGCGGTCTGAGTATTATGATATCGGGTCATTGAAGTATTGTTTTTGTGCAGGCGATGTCCTCCCTGCGGAAATCGAAAGAAGGTGGAAGGAGAGATATCAAGTCGACATATCCCAAGGCTATGGCGCTACAGAGACCTGCGGAGGGGTTGCTCTGACCCCGGCAAATGAGACGCCCCCTGAAGGAAGCGGCGGCAAATTGTTGCCTGGAAAAAGGGTCAAGGTGGTGGAACCGGACACTGTTCAACCGGTCAAGGAGGGCGAGGCAGGGGAGTTGCTGGTCTCCTCCGATCATATGGTGATGGCCTACTGGAATAAAAAGGAGGAGACAGAGAGGTGTTTCGTTGAGATCGATGGGGATATGTGGTACCGCACAAAAGATATCGTAAGAATCGATGAAAACGGCTGGCTCTATTTCATGGACAGATCGGTTGATACGATAAAACATAAGGGGTACAGGATTGCAGCCTCTGAGATCGAAGCGGCCTTACAGGAAAACCCTGCCGTGATTGCCTCTTGCGTTGTGGGTATCCCCGATGAGAAAGTGGGGGAGAGGATCAAGGCGTTTGTGGTGTTGAAGGAAGATGTCAAGGGGGTGACGGGGTATGACCTCATAAAGTGGTGTCGCACGAGACTTGCTCCATATAAAGTCCCCTATTACATTGAGTTCAGAGATATGCTCCCCAAGTCAAAGGTGGGAAAGCTTCTCCGGAGAGAGGTCAGAGGCGAGGAGCAAAGAAAAATCGAAAACTGAACAACCCTCGTCTACAAGACGAGTGGTTCAAGAGGGGTCGATTTGAAATCGACTATCATCAGCGACGGGCTTACCTTCTGCGTCGGCCGGTAGGAGATGAACATATGAACGTAATCACTGGAGACTTTCCCCGTGATTATTTCAAGCTCATGCTCCAAGGCGACTTGTCGGAGAATGTCTCTTGCACGAATAGACACCTGCCCTGTCAACACTCGTTTACGATATTTGGAGATCCATATCAAGTGAACTTTCAAGTCCGTCTTAGTATGTGATCCAAGTCTTCAAAGTCGCATGATTCGACAACTTTAGCCTTTTCTTCGCCTGGATTGGAGGGCTCAGGCGACAGGAGGATTCAAACTATGTTTTATTGACGGATCAAGGGGGAGCCGCTGAAAAGAAATCAGAGAACCGTTAAAATCCTAGAAAGGAGATTATGATGGAGAAGAGATGTTTTTCCATGTTTTTCTGCGTAATTGTTCTTGGATTTTTCATGCCTGTTACCTCAATGGGGGCGGAATCTGTCGTCATTGGCTTGCCCACTTCACTCGGTTATATGGAGGGATATGAATGCAGGGATGCGGCCCTTATGGCCATTGACGAAATTAACGCCCAAGGGGGCGTGAAGGTTGGCGGAGTGATACGGCCCTTCAAACTCGTTGAAACCGATACCAGGGACTCCGACCCGGGGTTGCCTGTGAGCGACGCCTTGATGGCCTATGAGAAACTGATTCTTCAGCACAAGCCCCATGCCATTGTGACAGGTTTTATCACTTCCGAAGCCTTACTCGCCAGTATGGATATCACCTCAAAGCACAAACTCCCTTACCTCGGCACCATTGCCATGAGTCCCAGGCTCCAGGCAAAGGTCAAGGAGAACTACGATTCCTATAGATATGTCTTTCGCCTCTGTATGGATGCCGTCTATTTCGTTAAATCCTATTTTAGCGTGCTCAAAAAGATAAATACCGATTTCGGCTTTACAAGGGCGTTCATACTTACGGAGGAGGCCCTGTGGGCAAAGGCCATTGGAGGGATGACCTCTAAATGGTTCAAAGGTCAGGGTTGGGAAGTTGCGGGGCATCAGACCTTCCCAAAAGGGATAAGCGACTTTTCCCCCTCGCTACTGAAAGTCCGAAATACCAAGGCCCAGGTAATAGTATTTATCTGCAGCAGGCCCGAATCCGCTATTTTCGCCGACCAATGGCGAACCATGAGGATTCCCGCCCTGCTCACCGGGGTTATGCCCCCGCTTTGCGGCGAGGATATCTGGAAGGTTCACAAGGGAAAAGTCGAGGGTATCATCAATTTGGTAGAGGCAGGCACCCTGGCCGTTGAAACCATGCCGGCTTCCGTTAAATTCCACGAAAACTATAGAAAGAAATATGGGAAACCACCAGGATCGTCTCATGGTCCCGGAGCAGCTTATGAGGCGGTCTATGTGCTGAAAGAAGCGATCGAAAGGGCAGGTACCCTTGATGGTGATAAGCTGGTCAGTGAACTGGAAAAGACCGACCGGAAAGGGGCTACCGGGAGGCTGAGGTTTGATAAGGGCCATCAGGCCGTTTTCGGGGTTGATCCCGATGAAGCCTGTATGATATTCGATTTCCAGTGGCAAAAACCGGGCAAAAGGGTCGTGATAGCGCCTGAAGCCTTGGCGACCGGCAACATCCAACTCCCTGAGTGGATGGGCGAGAAGTAGCTGTTTGTATAATCCTGATCCTAAGAGAGATCAGAGGCGAGGAGCAAAGAAAAATCGAAAACTAAAGGTCTCCATGGACATGAGACGAGACGCAAGGCAATGAAGGGAGTTTTCAGGAAGATTGGTCATGAAAAAAAATAATAAGAATATCGAAAATGAAAAAAAACGATGGGCCGAGGACCTCCTGAATAAAAGGCCCTACCAAAGGCATTTCACCGACTGGGGTGAACCTATCAACCCCCTCTACACCACGGAAGACGTCAAGGATATCGACTTTCTTTCAAGTTCCGGTTTTCCCGGTGAATACCCTTTTACTCGAGGTGTGCACCCGAGTATGTACCTGGGCCGCACCTGGACCATGAGACAGTATTCAGGCTTCGGCACGCCAAGAGACACGAACACCCGCTTCAAATATCTGCTCGACCAGGGTCAAACCGGTCTTTCCGTTGCGTTTGATCTTCCCACGCAAATCGGTTATGACTCGGACGATCCCATGAGCGAAGGAGAGGTCGGCAAGGTGGGGGTGCCTGTTGATTCTCTGGAGGACATGGAGATCATTTTCAAAGACCTACCCCTGGAGAAACTGTCGACATCCATGACAATCAATGCCCCGGCTGCTGTTCTACTTGCCATGTATATCGCCGTTGCCGAAAAGCGGGGAGTCAACTCCAAGGATTTGCGCGGGACCATACAGAACGATATCCTCAAGGAGTATACGGTAAGGGGGACCTATATCTTCCCTCCGAAACCCTCTATTCGAATTATTACGGATATATTCGCCTTTTGCAGCAACAATGTCCCCAAATGGAACAGTATCAACGTGGCTGGTTATCACTTGCGGGAGGCGGGGTGCTCGGCCGTTCAGGAGATTGCCTTCAGCTTTGCCAATGCCATCGCCTACATCGAGGCGGGGCTGGCTGCGGGCCTTGATATTGACGTCTTCGCCCCCAGAATAAGCTGGATATTCAACACAAGCAACAAGATCTTCGAGGAGGTGGCCAAGTACCGGGCAGCCAGGAAGGTCTGGGCCGATATACTCCGCACGCGTTTTAAGGCAAAGGACCCGAGGTCGTGGATGCTCCGTTTTCACACTCAGACATCCGGGGTGAGCCTGACCGCCCAGCAGCCGGAGAACAATATCGTTCGAGTAGCCTACCAGGCATTGGCCGCGGTGCTCGGAGGGGCCCAGTCCATAGCGGCCTGTTCTTTTGACGAGGCCTTGGCCCTGCCAACGGAGAAATCTGTCCGTTTGAGCCTGAGGACACAGCAGATCCTGCTGCACGAGGCAGGCGTTACGGACACGGTGGACCCGATGGGAGGCTCCTATTACCTCGAGTCCCTCACCCGACAGATGGAAGATAAAATCAAGGACCTGATCCAAAGAATCGATGATATGGGCGGGGCCGTGGCCGCGATTGAGAAGGGATTTATCCAGAGAGAAATTGAGACAAGGGCCTATTCTATCCAAAAGGAGATTGAAAAACAGGACCGTGTGGTGGTGGGAGTCAATAAATACCAGGTGGCGGAAGACCTCAATCTATCGGTTTTTAAGTTCGATCCTGAATCCGCCAGAGAAAAAATAGAGGGCCTTGAAAAGCTCAGGCAACGGAGAGACAAAGAAAAAGTGAGGGCTTCCCTTGCGGCGGTCAGGGAGGCGGCAAGGGGGGAACAAAACCTGATGCCTTCCCTTATTGAGGCTGTAAAGGCCTATGCCACACTGGGAGAGATCTGCAAGGCCTTGAGAGAGGTCTTCGGCGAGTATAATGCTGTGAGGACGATCTGAGTCTTGCTGAAATCTTGGAAGGTGAATAGGGACCGCACAGCTCTTTACGAGCAGAATACCCCAGGCACTTTGAGAACCTGTGCGATGTAGGCTTTCCTATACGGCTCAAGGAGGGATCAAATGGCTTGTAAGGAGGCCACGTCCCTTTGAGAAAGCCTTGTCGCCTGATCGCCTGCCTTAAAGAGTATTGTGCAGGCCAATTCGAAAAAGAGGGCCCTCTGGATGGCTTCTCGGAAGTCCTTTCCCACCGTGACCTCCCCATGATTGCCTAAGATTGCCACATTGTGCCCGGCCATGGCTGCCCCGGCCGCCTCCGCAAGCTCTTCAGATCCTGGCGTCATATAGGGTATCGCCGCCACCGGGCCGATATGATAGGGGACTTCAGGAATAACATAGAGGTTGGTTTCCACTTTCTTAGAACAGGCCAGCGCGGTCGCATAGGGAGATTGAAAGTGGAGGACCACATCAATATCCTCTCTCTTGGATAGAACCGCCCTGTGCAAACCGATCTCAATGGATGGTTCCATCCCGTTTAAGCATCTTCCATCCCGAATATCACAAAGGGCAACCTGTTCTTCACGAAGGTCCTCCATCCAAGCGGACCTGGCTGTGACGAGCATGCGGTCTCGGCTGATACGCCGCGATAGGTTGCCGCTGCCGCAGCAGACGAGGCCATGGGCAGCTATCTGGTGAGCTGCCTTGATGAATTCTTCGGCGAGGTTATCAGACAGGTCTTCCACTGTGGGGTCTTCTCTCTCTTGGGAAGGGGGAATGCGTATGGGCATCACTCAAGAAAGTCTTCCATGAATCGTCGAATGAGGTAGAGCCCGATCCCAGCTCCCAGGGAAGCGCAAAGGACCGCCGTCATAGGACCGACTTTCGCCCCTAACCACAGCCCGATTCCCGCGCCGATACAGATTCCGAAAAATGCGACTAGTTTGCTCATCGATCACAATATCTGTATTGAGTTTAGGTATCGTTGGTGCAGTGTCTCACGCTCTTTTTTTAGAGTGGAGGCGGCGGGGAGGCAAGATCTGAAAGATTGGATGGAAAAAGACCATGGCCTTCAGGTCGAGAGGCGCCCCCACGAGGTCTACTCGACCGTGATCTTGTTCGCCATTCCACGACCAATGGCCACCCTTGAACCCCTTACGGCAACCATCACCGGTCCTCCGCCCTCTCCCTTGAGTACCGTCAGCTTCGTTCCGGGGGTGAAGCCCATGCTGTAGAGTCGTGACCTGACGCCCCTACCGCCTATAATATCGGTAACAGTGACCTCCATGCCGGGTTTTGTCGCACTAAGCACCATTGTTTTCCGCCTCGAGTCTTTCCATCTCCCTGATTTTCTCATCAAATTCAGAGGAAAACTCTTTCATCCGATCGAGACAGTCGGAAGGCATGGAACCGGTTTGGCAGTACTGGTAGAAATCCTCCAACCAGCTCGGCCCCGTCCTGGGGCACTGTTGCACAAACTCCATGAAGTCAACAAACCTGTCCAGGGTGGCGGGGCTGATACCATGCTCAAGGTTGCAGGCCTCTCGGTTAGCCGTATCTTGGTCAATGGTCAGGATATTCGTGAGAAAGCTCCTCAAAACCCGGTGCCTCCTGACGATTTCGGCCCCCACAGCCATCCCTTTTTTGGTCAGTTCGAGGTACTCATATTTTTCGTAGTTGACGACTCCCCGTGCACTGAGGGTTTTGAGCATATTGGTGACCGTGGGCATCTTGACGCCCAGCTTCTTGGCAATGTCCTTCACCCTGACGACCCTCTTCTCCTTGCTCAGGTTAAAAATGGCCTCAAGATAATCCTCCATGACTGTTGTCAGAGGCCTTTCAGAAGCTGGATCTGTCTGTTTGTTTTTCATGGGGGAACATTTATTAGGGGTTTTAAACCAAGTTTTATATAACTAATATATTGACGGCAAAAGATCTTGTCAAGGTCTTTCAGGGTTTTTGTGCCCTTCTAGTGTTTGAAAGCCCTCTGACCGGTGAAGACCATGCTGACCTGAGGATCGGCCTCATTACAGGCCTCTATAACCTCATAATCCCTCAAAGAGCCGCCTGGCTGGACAATCGCCGTAACCCCTTTTCGAATACCCACATCCACGCCGTCTCTGAAAGGAAAAAAGGCATCCGAGACCATGCAGGAACCTATGAGACCTCCCTTTGCCTCCTCTGTTTCCTGATCGATTTCCTCAAGAATGGATCTGTCTCTCTCTCCCTTTTCCACCTGCAGTTCCAGGTCTTTGTAAGGGAGGTGATATTTCTTAAAGCAGAGGGAGTCCGCGTATTTCGTGTAGGCCTTGAAGACACCTATTTCAGCGACCCCGACTCTATCCTGCTCACCCGTACCGATGCCGACTGTCACACCCCCTTTGACGTAGATGACCGAATTGGAGGTGACACCCTGTTCCACCTGCCATCCAAACAACATATCAGCATACTCTTCCTGGGTAGGCTTCCGCACGATGGAGTAGGTTGTGCCCTCATGATCCGTGGTGGCCAGCGTGAAATCATCAACAGATTGAATGATATTGCTCGGTGATTGCTGGACAATGATACCGCCGTCAATGAGGCACTTGAAATCGACAAACCTCATGGCGGCATACTGAGAGAGCCTCTCGATTGCCTTGATACGGATTATTCGAAGGTTGCCGCGCCTGGCCAGGACTTCAACGGTCCCCTCCTCAAAATCAGGGGCAGCCACCACCTCGAGGTAGTTCTCTGCTATCATTTCCGCTGTTTCCAGGTCGATGGAACGGTTGAAGAGGGCGCAGCCCCCAAAAGCGGCGATGCGATCAGCCATATTGGCCTTTTCATAGGCCCCCGAAAGGGTCGCGCCATATGCCACGCCACAGGGATTGTTGTGTTTCACAATGACCACGGCCGGGCCGTTGACAAGATATTTCATGATATTAAGGGCATTGTCCACATCGGTCAGGTTGATTTTTCCGGGGTGTTTCCCACTCTGGAGCATATCATCTTCCGTGATTGCAGAAACCAGACCCTTGCCCGGTTCGATAAACCGGCACTCGCCCAGAATAAGATTCCCTCCCACAAGTTCGTATAAGGCAGCCTCTTGACCAGGATTCTCACCGTAACGCAATCCCTTCTCGATGAGGACTCCCTCCTCCTTGCCGGAGATTTTCCACGATCTCTTTTTGTAGGTGAGTTTTTGATCACCAAAGGAGATGGTCATCTCCGGGGGAAAGTGGTCATCCATGACCGTCCGGTACATTTTTTTTAGATCGTCTTTCATTGTTTTCTCCTTTTCAGGCGATTTCTCAACGGTGGGGCAAGATCTCTATCCCAAAGGCCCACAGAGTAAGAGGCCCTCAGTCGACAGACTCAGTCATGCCTTTTGGCGACAGATTTCTGTCTTTCGATACGCGCATAGGCGTTGTGATTGTGTATGGACTCGAAATTCTCACATTCCACGGCGAACCAGGTAATGTTGTTGTCATTGTTGAGTGTCATGGCGATATCTCTTACCATGTCTTCGACGAACATCGGATTTTCGTAGGCCCTTTCCGTAACATATTTTTCATCTTCCCGTTTGAGCACGGAATAGACATCACTGGACGCAGATTGCTCGACAAGTCGAATGAGATCTTCAATCCACACGAACTTCTTAAAGCGAACCTGGAGCCGGACATTGCCACGCTGGTTATGGGCACCGAAATCACTGATTTCTTTTGAGCAGGGGCAGAGTGTGGAGATAGGAACATTGATGATAATGATAAGGTCGCTCCCCCTGTTAAGAGATCCCTTAAAAGAACAGACATATTCCATGAGCCCCTCGGCACCTGTGACCGGGGCTTTTTTATTGATGAAATAGGGAAAGGTGATCTCCATATGAGCGCTTTCAGCATTAAGCCTCTGCTTCATCTCAAGGAGTATTTCAGCAAAATTCTGAACAGAGATTCGTCGGCTGTGCTCACTGAGAATCTCCACGAATCGGCTCATGTGGGTTCCCTTATAGTATCGCGGGAGGTTGACATACATATTGATCTCCGCGACGGTCTCCTGTTCTCCCATATCCTTGTCAAGGACAGTGATAGGGTATCGAATACCCTTGACGCCGACCTGGTCGATATCGATATTCCTATCGTCCCTATGATTTTGTACATCTTTCATGATAATTCCACAAAAGCCTGTGAAAACAGACCCTGGGCCTCTATTGTATGTTGCATCGTTACTGTCTTGATCTGCCCGGGCCCTACACGTCGACCAGAAAATCTTTGAGCTTCTCCTGAAGAGAATCGGGCAATTCTTCATCAAACAAAAAGGCGTTGGTTTCCTCTCTCGACAATGTTTTGGTGATTTCCGTAGGTAGTTGCTTCAATATCGTGAGCCGATCAGGGTTCGGTTCTCTGCCTTGATCCGATTTTTCTTCTCCCATTTTATGTCTCCTTTTTTAATCTTACGATGACTTTCTCCGCCATTCGTATTGTGCGCGGATTATAGGCTATGTGGAAGAGGATGGCAAGGGGTGCGGGAATCTCTTTGAGTCGGGACTTCCCCTTGACATGGAAGACAGGAACAGGGCATATTGAGGCGTCTCGATCTTGAATACCCCACGAAGGAGGAAACCCTATGGGAAGAATATCTCCATCGATCCTTTCGGCAGACTTCACACGCCTCGGGCAGGAGGTCGAGGAGGTTGAAAGGGCGGGAGCGGATTACATACACATCGATGTCATGGATGGTCACTTTGTGCCCAATATCACGATCGGGCCCATGATCGTCAAGGCGGTCAGGGGTGTGACACGACTCCCCCTCGATGTTCACCTGATGATATCGAATCCGGATGCCTTCATCAACGAGTTCATCGATGCCGGGGCCGACATACTGACTTTTCATGCTGAGGCCTCAACGCATATTCATAGGACCATTCAGCATATCAAGAGCGGGGGCGTCAGGGCGGGGATATCCCTTAATCCTGCAACGCCTTTCAGTACGCTGGAGTATGTCCTTGGAAATCTCGACCTGATTCTGTTGATGACCGTGAATCCCGGATTCGGAGGACAAAAATTCATACCGGAAGTCTTGCCGAAGATAAAAGAGGCAAAAAAGGAAATAGACAAGAGGGGACTGGATATCGAGATCGAGGTCGATGGGGGCATCGGCCCTGACACGATCGGTGAGGTCTCGGCCGCCGGGGCCACCGCGTTTGTGGCAGGCTCGGCCATATTTTACAGTAAAGACTATGGCCGGACCATACAGACGATGCGTGATAGGATGGTCGGGTCATAGAGGATCTGAGAAGAGGTCCAGTTGCTTGTGGGCCCTGGCCCGTGGTTTCCATTGCCCACGTTCCAGGGGCCTCAGAACATCCTCCGGCATGCTATTGAGAAAGGGTGAGGGATTCATACGGAGGATACGACCGTTCAGGGACCTCTTCTTGGTATGCGACAAAATGAGGCGTGCGCAGGCACGGGTCATTCCCACGTACAGCAGCCGTTTCTCCTCTTCAAGATCCTTTTCGCCAAAGAGTGAACAGGGTATAAGCTGATCCTCACAGCCGATAATGAAGACAACCGGCCATTCCAGGCCCTTTGCAGCGTGAAGTGACATGAGGGCCACACGATCACCTACAAGTGTCTCATGATCGATGCCCCTTTGAAGGGAAAGTCTATCCAGAAAGGAGCCCAGGTCTCCCCTAAACTCCTCGGCTATTCGTCTCAAGCCGACCAAGGCATCATCCGCCTCCTCTCCCAGACCATTCAAACCATGCAAGTGAATAGCCGCCTCCAAGAGATCGGACATTGACCCTCCAGGCTTGGAAGACCGATCTGTATCCCCCCTGATTCCGTGATCTGAGAGGATGGCCTCATACTGATCCTTATAATAGGGATTCAAGGGATACTCAAGGGCCTGAAAAAACCTCCAGATCAGGTTGACGGGATATCGATGGATAGGGGGTTTTTCGCCTGATCGGACAAAAGGAATGCCTGACCTCTGAAAGGCCTTTCCCAAGGCGTCTCCCTGGGCATTGAGACGGTAGAGAACCGCGATATCGCCGAATCCAAGAGGGCTCTCATCCTCCCTATGGGTGTTGGCCCGGCCTGAGTCGATGGAAAAATAGGATATGCCGCCTAAGAGCTTTTCCACCTGTTCCACGATCATTTCCGCCTCTTCAGACTCCGTTGCACAGGAGGCAATGGCAACGGGCTCTCCCTCACGGCCTTCCCCCTCAAGGGGCTTTGAATGTCCCATGAAGAAACCCGATGCCCTGAGTATGGTCTCGGTGGAACGGTAGCTCCTGATAAGCTTCACCTGGCCCGCCTCGGGAAAATCATGGAAAAACCGACGAAAATTCTCAACATCCCCGCCGCGGAATCCGTAAATGGCCTGGTCCGGATCTCCTATGACAAAGAGCATCGCCTCTCCCAGTTGAACGAGGATTCGGAGCAACTCGGCCTGTACGCGATTCGTATCCTGGTATTCATCCACGAACAGGTAAGGGAACCTCTTCCCATAGGCCTTGGGCACATCCGGATGCTCCCGGAAGAGCCTCAGAGTCGACACTTCGAGATCATCGAGGTCTATCATGCCGAGTTCTTTCAGCCTTTGATCGTATAATTCCACAAAGGGCAGAAAAGGCTCGTCAGGACCATGATCTGCCTGTCCCAGGATATCCCTTCGCTTGATGATCGGGAGGCGCTGCAAAAATCTTCCAGGTGGACCTTTCCCCTTATCTGTTTCGGCCGACAGATCTCTTATAAGGCACTCTGAGTCGATCTCGGAACAGAGAGTGAAATCGATTGGCAAACCGATCTTCTTTCCATGATCACGGAGGACATCCAGGCAGAAACGGTGAAAAGTGGCCACCCGGACAGGCCCTGTTCCCAGACCGGCAAGCAACCTGTCGACCCTGCCGGTCATTTCCCCGGCGGTCTTTCTGGTAAATGTGAGGGCCAGGATATGTTCCGGCTTTGCCACACCCGATCGGACCAGATAGGCTATACGGTGGGTGAGCGTCATGGTCTTGCCGGTGCCTGGTCCGGCAACCACAATGAGATGACCCTTTTGATGGACAACCGCCCTTTTCTGTTCCCGATTCAGGGGGTCCAGAATCGGATCTTTTAAAGGGGAGGCCGGATCGGGTGAGGGGGGTTGTTTTTTGGCGGGAGTCTTTGTTCGGGGTGCGGCTGTTTTTCGATTCTTCGGGGCCCCCTGCCGGGCCTCCATAAAAAGGGCGATCTGTCCCGAATGGGCCTCCATTTCAGACTTGTCAAACAGGCGGATGACACCGTACTCTCCGTCATAGCCACCAGTGGCAATGACCTCTCCCCGGCGCATGCGTTTGATCGCTTCCGCTAAAATGGGCCCTCCGGCTGTATGGATGCTCTCCAGGGAAATCTCCGTGAGGATCTGAAGCTCCGGCCCCAGCTCCGCGAGGAGTTTTTCATAAAATCTCGACACTTTTTGGGTTGAAGGACCTACCTTGAGGAGTTCTGAAAGGACCTCGGGAAGGGGAATAAGACTAATGAAATCTTTGGTAAGCCGCGGCCTTTGACGATCTGAAAGCTCATGTATCCGGTGAGAGACTCCAACGGTCAACGGCCCACCGCACACAGGGCAGACCCCGTCCATGCCCTTTGTTTCCTCAGGGCTCAGCCTGACGTTACATTTGCGATGACCATCCAGGTGGTACTTTCCCTCTTCAGGAAAAAACTCAATGGTCCCATCAAATCCTTGGCCGTCCGTCATGGCCCGGACCATGCTCGAATAGTCCATGTCCGTATTGAACAGATTGGCTTCCCTCCCCAATTTGCCGGGCGAATGGGCATCGGAGTTCGAGACAAGGAGATACTTGTCCAGTTCCGACAGGAGTCGATTCATCGGGGGATCGGAAGAGAGCCCCGTCTCGAGGGCGTGGATATGCCCGCTCAGATCCTCAAAGCACTCTTCCAGGGTGTCGAATCCTGATTTTGAACCGAACAGGGAAAACCAGGGTGTCCACACGTGGGCGGGAATCAGGAAGGCCTGATCCGACGCTTCCAGGGCGATCTCCAGAAGATCCCTGGAATCAAGACCCAATATCGGCCTCCCGTCGGATTTGATATTGCCGATGCGATCCAACTGTTTGTTAAAGGCCGAAACCGAGGGCATGTCGGGCATAAGAAAAAGGTGGTGAATCTTCCGGGTCTTACCATTTTTTTTGTAGATACAGCTTATCTCACCGGAGAGCAGAAACCGAACAGGTTTCCTGCACGAATCAGGGACTTGGGCGGTGACCTCTTTTTCCAGGTCCGGCCTCAGCTTAAAAAGCCCTGTTTCTGCTTCGACAAGTTTTTCTGTAAGTTCTGCGAACCAGCCGGGATGGGTGAAATCTCCTGTCCCGACCACGGCGATTCCCTTTTTCTGTGCCCACAGAAAGAGGTTTTCAGGGTCCAGGGTTTTGGAAGTGGCCCTGGAAAACCGCGAATGTATGTGTAGGTCTGCGATAAATTTCATAGGTTCTGAATCTATTGGAACAGGTTCTCAAAAAGATCGAGCATATCCTCTTGCTGCCGGACTATAAGACACTCTCTTGTCTTCCAGGAACTTCGGGGAACGCGTCTGTTAAAGTAAACCTGCCCCTGCTTTGTGATTTCCGGATAAGGCCTCATTGTGAGAGGCATGCTGAGAAAATGTCACTTCTTGAAAGAGCGTCCTGCCTTGTCCTCGACACTTTTCATCTTGCTGTCAAGGGCCCCGGACACGCCCCTGCGATAGTCGAACTTCACCTGGGCACTCACCCTTTCAGAGTCTTTTTCAAGTGCCCGGAAGCAGGCCGTCAGGACTTTCATGAGGTCGTCCCACTCTCCTTCAACAACCGTCCCCATTGGGTTCAGACGGTATTCAAGACCGCTTTCATCGATGATGGTTAGAATCCTGGCGATATAAGGACTAAAGCTGGAGCCCTTACCAAGGGGCACCATTGAAAGTTCCATAAGCGTCATGGTCTTATCCTCCTGTGACGTAGTTGTTGTGGGTCTCTTTTGATGCGGTGAACAAACCAGGAACCAGTGGGAGTTGGTATTGACAAAATCCCTCTGCAGTAAAGAACAATCTCCCTTGAACAGTCAAGTCTTTTTGGAGGGTCGAGGCGCCACTTTCCTTTTAGACAGGGCAATACAGTCGATTCCCCATCGGCTAACAATGAATTCCCAAAAATTGGTGGCAATTTCACAAAACAAAGAGCGTTACCGACATGAATCTCGCCTAGGGCATGTCAAATATGCCGCCCAAACCGACTATGAGCCTAATCGGGTAGCCTCATAATGGATATCCAGCAGGCAAGGACGAGAGACCTCTGGCTTGGTACCGGTCTTCCGGCCTTCTCTTCCCCTCTATATGCGGGAATTTGCTTGATTTGCACTTTTTTCCATTTTATAATTTTGGTGATTCTATTATTGAATCTCTCCATTTGTTTTACATTGTAGAGCCTGTTTCAAAATGTTCCATTTTGTTCGAGGTCAAGGAAGGCAGAAATTTGTAGTACAGGGATACATTGAGTATTTCGAGGATAAAAATGTGAGCCTGACGTAGAGATCGCACAAAAGGGGGCGTGGGTGGGCCTGAAGGGGATGAGAAGGAAGGGGCTTTGTTAGATCTGGATGGCTCCTGATAAGGCGGAAGCTGTGCAACAGTTTGATGACTTTGTCACAACATATGAAGCAAAATATCCAAAGGCCGTACAATACTAAAAAAGGATCGGGACGTGTTGTTAGCGTTCTACGATTTCCCTGCTGAACACTGGAAACACATACGCACCACAAATCCCATAGAATCAGCTTTTTCAATTATCCGGTTGGGGACTACAAAGATAAGGAGCTGCTTCTCTTCTAAGACTGTTGTTACGATGGCATGCAACCTCTGTCAGAGTGCTCTGAAAAGATGACAACGTCTTTTTTGCTTTAAGATCTCAACTTTTATAATAATTCAACAATCGTATATGGAAATATCTTTTTTCATAATCGTCATTCCTTATATTGTTTATACGTATCCAGATATAATCGATATAGTTAATATTGCTTGAAAAAGCAATGAAATGCCCAGAATCAGTTTTAAGCAATACGGTTATTCAATGCCATAATGGCAGATTATGTAAAGACACATAGTTAATGTTGTGCTTTGTGAATTATGAAAATAGAAATTAGACCATATGAAACAAATGATGAGGCATCCGTAGTACGTCTTTGGAAAGATTGCGGGTTGGTTGTTCCTTGGAATGCCCCTCATCGTGATATTGCTCGAAAACTTAAAGTTCAGCCGGAAATGTTTCTTGTAGGGTGTTTATCCGGCCAGATAATTGCCACAGTTATGGCAGGTTATGAAGGTCACCGAGGCTGGATCAACTATCTTGCTGTTCAGCCTGGCTACCAGCGGAAAAAGATTGGCAAGAGAATGATGGATGAAGCAGAGGCGCTCCTTCGAGAAGCAGGTTGCCCGAAGATAAACTTGCAGGTTCGTAGTACTAATATCGATATAATTGAATTTTATAAAGCCGTTGGATACCAAGTTGATGATGTCGTAAGCCTCGGCAAACGGCTGGTGCCAGATAACTGAGCAGAACCAGCCGATGAAGTTGACAGCCAGGGTCGGGGCCCTTTTGAAATGCAGTCTTAGGTTCAATTTATAACGGTTCAGAAACTTTCATGGAAGCCCTGGCTGCTACTGACCTTTTCGTTTTGGACGGGAATGGGGGACATCCTTTGGCTATTATTGTCCTTTATTAGAAACAAAGGTTTCCTGCTTAACCGGAAGATTTCTTATGAGACGATATGTTGTAATACTGATTCTGATTGCCGCCGCACTTTTTACGACAGTGGCCTATCATCTGTTTAAACCTGACTGGGTAATATTCCGAAAGGGAGAAGGCTATTTCGCGAAAAAGGAGTATTCAAAGGCCATTCCCTATTACGCACGCCTGCTCAAGGATGGGTTTGAGGCGCCAAAGCTCTTGAGCCATTTTGGAACATCATGCGTTGCCACCGGTGATTTTGGAAAGGCTATAACCATCTTTGAGGATATCATTAAACAGAGCCCGGACAAATTATCGGCCGTCAAGGAACTGGCCAACATCTACGTAATCTTTGGCCGATTCAAAAAGGCCGTCATGCTCTATCAGACCTTCCTTGAAGATCAACCCGACAATACGTACGTACGCATCCTTTTGGCGAGGGCTTTGACCTGGTCCGGCCGTTTTGAGGAGGCCATTGTTGAATATAAAGCAGCTTTGGGGGAGTAAAAATGGAAAATATTAGAATCAGACGTTTTCTGTCCACATGTATTTCGCTGGGGTTTTTCTTTATCTTTGGAACATCCTATGCCTTTTCAGAGGAAAACCCTCAAAAGTTTTATGTTCCACAATCGATTCAAGAGACATCGGTTTCAAAAACAAAGATGGTGAAACCTGGAGAGGAGATCCCGGACTGGGTGGCTCGCTGGGAATTGGCAAGGGTCCTGAGCTATACAAAGCGATATGATGAGTCCATAACCGAATATGAAAGGGTTCTTAAAGAGAAACCTGACCTTGTGGATGCCAAGGTAGAATTGGCCAAGGTCCTCTTCTGGAAGGGGGACGATAAAACCGCCATTAAGATCTTGGAGAAGATCCCGCCTAAAAATATCACGGGGGACACAAAAGTTCTTATGGCGGATCTCTTTGTGACACAGAAAGATTATGGAAAGGCGGAGCCGCTCTACAGGGCTCATTTGAACAGCCATCCGGAAGACAGGGCCGTCAGGTTGAAGCTTGCCGAGATGTTGAGCTGGCAAAAGAAATACGATGCATCGCTTGCTGAATACAAGAAGATCCTGAAGGCACAGCCCGATGATATTCAGGTAAGGAGACGGTATGCCTTTGTGCTCATCTGGGCGGGCAGGCATTCAGAGGCAGCGTTAGAGCTGAAAAAAACCCTTAATTGAGGAACCGGGAATGGTTTATTTTGTCCTCATGTGCCTCTGCCTGATGTTTCCTTCAAATGCATCCGCGCTTCAGGCCCAGAACCCTTATGAAACGTTTATCCCGGAGGAAAATTGGATCACGGATTTTGAGGCCCGCTTGGCCCTTGCACGAATACTCGCTTATCATGACCATACCCTCGATGAATCACTCAAAGAATACAGGATTATTCTCAAACAGAAACCGGGCAATCGTCCGGTACACTTGGAGATGGCGCGTGTTCTCATAAGAAAAGGGGATGCGAAAGAGGCCTTGTCCATTCTCGGAAGTATTCAAGCGATGCGTCCAAATGATCCTGAAACCCTTGTTGCACTTGCCGATTTGGAGGCAAGTCTTGGGCACGCGGAAAGGAGTCATAACCTTTATATGGATGCCATCCGCGTGAGTGATCAACCCGAGATAATGAAACTGAAATTTGCAGATCGGATGAATATGTGGGGGGAGTTTTATCAGGCTGAGGCGATTTACAGGGAGCATCTCAAGACCCATCCCCATGAAAGGGCGGTCGCCTTGCAGTTGGCAGCCGTGCTGAGAAGCTCGGAGCGTTATGGCGAATCGGAAGGGATCTACAAACGATTGCTTGCTGAATCTCCTGATTCCAGGGAGATCCTCATGGGGCTTGCCAAACTGAAATTTTTGGAGAAAAAATTTGATGCGGCCGGAAAATTTGTTGACCGATTTCTTAAGCTTGACCCCGATGCCCTCGAAGGGCTTTTATTGAAGGCGGATATCCTGTTCCTGCAGAAACAATTTGAAGAGGCGCAGGGCATCTATTCAATATTATCAAAAATGAAGTGCTGCCATGTCAAGGGTCTCATCGGTATGGGAAAGGTGTGCCTGGAACAAGGGGAAAACGACCTCGCTCAGACATATTTTGATAAGGCTTTCGAGATAGCTCCCAAAAACCTGGAAGCCCGATTTTATGCAGCAGGAACTGAGAAGACCACGTCAGAGGACTTTGTGAACGCCCTTTTAGAGGATAAGACCCTGTCCCCTATGATTTTGGACAAATGGGCGAGACTGTATGGCGCACACGGGTTCAACAAGATTGCCATAAAATGTTACGAGGCCTCTCTCGAGATGGATCCTGCCTATTTTCCATCACGGATCGGTATTGCCGAAATTCTGGCGATTGATCAACAGTATGATCCTGCCATAAAGCGTTTTGAAGCCCTTGCACAAAAATTTCCCGACAACCGTAAGATCCTCATTGGGTGGGCCAGAGCGCTCGGATGGGGCAGAAGGTATCACGAATCCATTGAGTTATACGACAAAATCCATAGGATTGCGCCCTCTGACCCTGTGCCTCAAATGGAAAAGGCCCGCACGGCCGTATGGGCCAAGGAGATGGATGTGGCTTCAGAGGCTTACGAAGGCCTCCTTACGCCTCCGGTTGACAGGGAGCTTACCCGTTTGCTGAGGCCGATTGCTGAAGCATCGGGAAATCCCGGCTTAATTGACGCCGTTTATAAGTTAGCAGACAGGGCGGAGAAAGGCTCCGTTTTTCAGGGCCTTGAGGCTTTTAGTGAAGAGCTTGAAAAACTCAGACCCGCCCTCTCTTCGGATACAAAAAAACAGATCGACTCGAGACTGATTGGCGTGTACCCGTCATTTGCCATTCAAAAGACGGCATACCTTGAAAATAAGGGAAAACGTCTTGTTTGGAACAAAAGGTTTGCCCAGGCAATGGATGCGTACGAGGAGCTTCTCGGTTTCACGCCTGGAAACGAGGAGGCAGTTTTTGACTATGCCCAGATTGAATGTGCGTTAGGCCTGTGTAACCGGGAGGCAAAAACATACAAGAAACTACTGGATATGGACAAACATCACGGCTTGGCGGGCAAGGCATTGGAGCGAGTGAAGATCCGCCGCAATCCCTCTGTTAAGTTAGGGCAGATTTACTGGGCTGAACGTGGAAGGGATGGCAAGACGGAGATCGATCGATATCGAACCGATCTGGGAGTAGATGTGCCGATCGACTGCCGGTTTCATCTCAACCTGACCGGTCACCACTGGATCGAGCATCCGAGCTTTACAAATGAGTCATACGGGGCGGATGGTTTCACGCTTGGCGTCGACGGCACCTTGAATCCCTATATCAAAGGGGAGGCCGGCTGGACCAAAAAAATATATCAAGACAATGAATTCGAAAACACGGATACCGGTTACACCCACCTCTGGTTTAATCTGAGGGATTATGTCGAGGTCGGTCTGGGGTATGACAGGACCGACGAACTTTACAACTATTTTGGGATAAGGCAGGGGATACAGGCAAGCTCGTGGTGGTTGTCAATAGATTCCGATATTACCCGCAGGTTGGAAATCATGGGTCAGGCAAAATACATGAGTTATAATGATGACAATGACGCCCAGCACTACCTGCTGGGGGCAGGCTATTCTTTTACCAATCATCCCAGGATATTTAAGATTGCACTGACCGGTGAATACCGTAATACCCAAAACCACGATGTATACCAGTATGAAGACGGTCAATTGGTTAATATCATCCACCCTTACTGGACCCCCCAAGACTATTACGCAGGCGGGATCACGTTTGAATGGTATCATGATCTGTCGAAACTATTGTTCTGCGGAAGCCAACGCCACTTCTACGATCTGGCCTTGACATTGGGAACAGATACGGAAAGTAACCCCTCTGTGGAACTCCGGGGCGAATGGCATTATGAATTCTTAAATCACTGGACAATCAACATCACGGGCCTGATCCACCGCTCCAAACTATGGGATTCAGAAGGTATCTGGGCCGATATCAGGTATCAATTTTAATGCTATGAAAAACGAGACTCTCTACAAAGCCGGTCGATCAATCCTCCTGCTGCTTCCGATCCTGTGTATCGTCCTTGCCGTTCTTTACCTTCTGGTGAGGACCTTCCTTTTTTTGATCCTGGATTATCACTGGTATGAAAAAATCGTTGCTCTGTTCCTGCTATTTGCTGAAACCTTTATTATTATCCACGGGATCGGCTATTTTATCGAAATCTATCACGTTGTAATCCACGGGAAAGGTCTGCTGCAACCAGATGATTCCCCGCCGCCCCTTGAATCATATCCACCGTTAGCCATCATTGTTTCTTCATTTAATGAGCCATTAGAGGTTGTGGAGGATACCCTGATTACCTTTTACAACCTGACGTACCCCAATAAATATATCTACTTCTTAGACGACACCCGTTATGACATGCCCGGTCAGGATCTTGAGGAGCGGAAACGCTATAGGCAGTCTATTGACGAAATGTGTCAACGTATCGGGGTTCGTCTCTTCCGACGTCAATGGCGTGGCGCCAAGGCAGGGATGATTAATGATTTTCTCGATTATATCGAGGGGAAAGAAAAGCAGGGGTTTGAATACCACGATTACTCCGGTACGGAAAAACGGAAAAAAGAAAAATATATTGTGGTATTCGACGCCGACCAGAACCCTTTTCCCGAATTTATAGAGCCTTTGATTGCAAGAATGGAAGCAGATCCGAAACTGGCCTTTATTCAGACGCCCCAGTATTATACTAATTTTGATTCCAATCGTATTGCGCGGGCCTCCGGCCTGCAGCAGGCGATCTTTTACGAATACATATGTGAAGGAAAGAGCCAGAGCGATGCCATGTTCTGCTGCGGTACCAATGTCATTTTCAGGCGTGAGGCCCTTATGGATGTGGGGGGATTTGATGAAACGTCGGTGACTGAAGATTTCGCCACCTCCTTGAAATTCCACCTCAAGGGATGGAGATCAGCCTATTTTAGCAAGGTGCAGGCATTTGGAATGGGCCCGGAGGACCTTGGCGGATACTTCAAACAGCAATTCAGATGGGCGCTTGGCACGGTGGGGTTGTTCAGGAATGTCCTCGGGTTTTTCCTGCACCATCCCAAGCAACTGGTTTTTGTAAAGTGGTGGGAATATTTTTTGTCAAGCACTCACTATTTTATCGGTCTGGTCTTTCTGATACTGGTCCTTTGTCCCCTGTTATACATGTTTTTGAACGTACCCAGCTATTTTGCCAGGCCTGAAATCTATGCCCTCTTTTTTGTCCCCTATTTTACCCTCACCATTACGACCTTCTTCTGGACGCTGAGGCAGCGCAAATATGCTTTCAAAGACCTTGTCCGGGGCCAGCTCTTGATGGCAATCACCTTCCCGGTCTATATCAAGGCCTCCATATTGGGGCTTATGGGGGTCAAAGGCACATTTGAAATAACACCAAAGGGCGGGGCCATGCAATTGGCGCTCAAGTCTCTGTGGCCCCAGCTTTCCTTGGCCATATTAAATTTTTCGGCGGTCATCTGGGGCATCAACAGGCTGATCTATGAACGGGAACCGATGATCGCCCTGATGGTCAATATGTGTTGGTGCTTCTACCATTTCCTGATATTATCATCTGTCCTCTATTTTAATAATACTGAACAGGGGAGATATGATGACATTTAAGAGCTGTTGGCTACTGCCCTGCCTATTCATGATTCTCTTTTTTCCTTCACCCCTGCGGTCGGATGCCACAAACTGTGGTTCAACCCCCCTATTTTTCGGTGTAGCCCTTGACGGGCACCCCATCGCTGAAAAGCGATTGAAAGACGTGCAAAACGACATGGGGTTATCGTTCGGAATTGTGGTCTTTTTTCTTCAGTGGCTTTCAATAGAGGAACATGGATCTGTCCCTTTTCCAGGGGAAAGCCTTGATGCCATATGGAATAGGGGCGCCATCCCCTGCCTGACCTGGGAGCCCATGTATTACAACGAAGGTCATGAGGTCATGGTTACAGGGCAGGATATTCTCAACGGGGCGTATGACTCCTATCTGATAGAATTTGCGAAACAATCCGCAGCATGGAAAAGACCTTTCATGATACGATTCGCTCATGAGATGAACATCGAACGATATCATTGGGGGACTAAAAAGCAAGAATATGGCCCTGAAAGCCCCCACATCTATAGGCGTATGTTCAGATATGTGGTAACGATTTTTCAAAAGGCCGGCGCTCAGAATGTATTATGGGTCTTCTGCCCTAACTCGGAATCGGTGCCCAACGCCTCTTATAAACCGGGCGCCGCCTGGAACCGTATTGAGGACTACTATCCCGGCGACAAGTACGTTGATGTCATGGGAATTGACGGATATAATTGGGGGACAACCCAGACAAGAGCGAAAAACGGCTGGGACAGTCAGTGGAAAGAGTTCGCGGCCATATTCCGCCCTGCGTGGGAAAAGTTGCGGCAATTAGCGCCGGACAAGCCCATTTTTATTTTTGAGACAGCCAGTGTGAACCAGGGCGGGGACAAGAGTCTGTGGATCAAAAACGCATTCAAGACAGCCAGGGCATGGAACCTGAACGGGCTCGTATGGTTTCAGGTGAAAAAGGAGTATGACTGGCGCATAAACAGCGAGAAAGATGTTTCATACAGGGACGTCCCTGAAACAACCACCTCTTTACCGCATCAATGGATCAAAAGGTTAAGGAAATGACCAGGGAAGAACTGATTAAACATGTTCAAGAGGGTATGAAGAAAGAGGAAAGCGCTGTGACCATCTATGCGAGACATCTGTCTGCGATCGTTTTAAGAAGTGGTCTTCCAGAGTCGGATATCGCCGAGCTAAAAAAGGTTCTGACTACACTCATCCAGGAAAACCAGAGACACAAACGAATCCTGAGTGGTCTGCTCAGACAAGTTCAGAGAGAGGCTATCGATGTTTACTGAAGACGATTTCCTCCATTATTTCAATCAGCTCCAGAGGCTTGAAACAGAAATGCGCAAATTCTATCTACATCTGTCCAATGAAATAGAGCATCCGGAATACAAAAAGCTATTCAATCAACTGGCAAAAGAAGAAAAAGAACACGAGGCCCTGGTACAATCATTGAAGAATTTATTTGCAGGGTAACCGAACTAAGAGGTTGGGTGTCCGGGGGATAGTCGGACCCGGAGAAATTCGAGAAATCGGGTTGAACCAAGTTGACCATTTGATACAACCGGAATAATGTTTTAAAAATAGCAGTTTTAGGCCAAAAAGAGTGTTTTAACGAGGGGGAAAGCCCAACCAACGAGCTTGACAAGGATGCGCGAAAAAGC
>JAXHUM010000106.1:0-25378 GCA_034189325.1 Thermodesulfobacteriota bacterium | reverse complement strand
AGGGGCTGGGAGGCTCTGTCTGGCAACAGAGAAGATCTGGTGAACTGACGGATCGAAGGCCGGGAAAAATCGAGGCCGACGCCGACCTCAAATCGCGGCGAATCCGAGAAAAGAACCTCGGCCTATCTGCTCCCACATTTTGGGAGAAACCGGATGCGCGAGCGAAGAAGTATTTGACAGGACTTCGTTTAAGGCGTTAAGATCTTTATGGGATCGAAACCCAATACACACAGACCCAACTGGCTTTTGAACGGTCTCATCATCGTCTCTTTCGGCATTCATGTTTTAGTATTTGCCCACGTCGCGAACCTATACACCTCGAGTGCCATGACCTATATCGAATTCGCATTAGAAGATCTCTCCACACAGGAACCAAGGGATATTCCAAGACCCCGTCACAGACAGGCAGAAAAACCTCTTTTAAAAGCTATGGAAAGGCCCATGGCCTACGATCCGCCAATGCCATTACTCGAACCGATAAACCTCGAAACGGATCAAAGGGCCTTTCCGACTGTTCCTGGAAAAAAGATCAGTGGATCTCAGATCCCTGCTATTCCCGATTTGAAAATCGGCAAATGGGTGCCTCTTGAGGGGCCTTCAACCGATTATATGACACAAAACAGTTACTTTGATATGGTCTTGCGCCGAATAGAGTATTACAAAAAGTACCCTGATGCAGCAAGACCGACGCAAGCCGAAGGGCGAACAAGGATCCATTTTATTATTAAGCAGGATGGCGAGGTTTCCTCAGTTGACATCATAAAAAGCGCAGGAAACAGGGCGCTGGATCAGGCGGCGGTTGATGCCGTCAGGAAGGCCTCACCCTTTCCGAGGCCCCCGGCCCATCTGTTCCATGGAGAGATTTCGTTGAAGGTGGATGTTGTCTTTAAATTGATCTGAAGAAAGGGGTGTGATGCGTAGAAGTGAGAATGATTTTGATTCTGTGGTTCGTTTCGGGTGAGCTTTTGCTCAAAAAGGGTATCTCTCATAACATTTAACAAAGGAGGATAAAATGAGTTACGTAAGATATATTGACAAGACTCGCGAATATTACCTGTCGGAAGGTTATGATAACCCTTACAAATGGGCGCATTTTGACGATGTCCCCTTTGCCGAGTTGAAAAAGCCCCTCTCTGAGTGCTGTCTCACACTTGTTTCGACCAGTGACGTGGCGATCAGATCGGAAGATGATGATAAAGATCCTACCCATAATTTCCTTGTGGGAAGCGTTTATTCGATTCCTTCGGATACTAACGTCGCCGATCTTTACAGCCGACAGGAACATTATGACAAGTACGCGACGAACCTCGACGACGTGAACTCCTACTTCCCGATCACACGACTTCAAGAGCTGGTAGCCGCCGGGAAGCTCAAGAGTCTGGCAGCACGCTTTCATGGTGTCTATACAAATTACAGCCAACGGCGTACTCTCGAGGTGGATGCCCCTGAAGTCCTGAAGAGATGCCGGGAGGATAAGGTTGATATAGCGCTATTTACGCCTGTCTGACCGGTCTGTCACCAGACCGTGAGTCTGGTCGCCCGTCATCTGGAGGCCAATGGCATCCCAACGGTCATGTTTGGATGCGCCCGGGACATCATAGAGAACTGCGGCGTGGCGAGGTTTGTGTTCAGTGATTTTCCACTGGGCAATCCTTGCGGCGAGCCTTTCAACGCCGATATGCAGCTCAAAATCGTCAGTATGGCCCTGGATCTCTTGGAGACCGCTAAGGAACCTCGAACGACCGTTCAGACACCCTTCAAGTGGCCGTCCGGCGATGCCTGGAAAGACAAGGTCTTCACAAAAGAGCAGCCCTTTGTGGAGGGCGAGGCATATGACAGATGGATGGAAGGAAAAGCTACCTACAAGAAACTTAAAGCAGAAGGAAAGGTGTAATACATTATGGGGCAAGACATTATCGTCTATTCCACACCTCTCTGCGCGCCTTGCGAGAGCCTGAAAAGATACCTCAAAGAAAAAGGCGTGGAGTTCACGGTGAAGGATCTGTTGATGGATGAGGAAGCAGCTGAATATCTTGCTGATAAAAACATACGATCCACCCCTGTCTTACAGGTGGACGATGAGTTGGTTGTCGGTTTTCAAAAAGAGAAAGTTGACGAGCTTTTGGGGTTCTAGGCACTAAGACGGACTTCCTGTCTGATATGTTTCGGAATAGGGCTCCATAATGCGTGGTCTTTCTATGCAGCGGGGTTGGGCAAGGTCTGAGGTAAAATGTGACGCGCTCAGCCCCTTTTCTTTGCAGAAATCTTGGACAATGACTCGGCTGTCTCGATCGGAGGTGGTCCTCTGATGTTTGAGAGAGGTCCATGGGTCATGTAAAAAACCCCGAAGAGCTTTTAATCAGAGGCCCTTTGACGAGTTGTGGCAGAAGTCCTGAAAAAACGGCCCTGTGTCAAAAGGTGCACCAAGGAGGTCGATTCTGCTGGGCACGTGATACGAGATCCTCCAATGCCGAGAGACTGAGATCGAGAGAGGAGGCCTTTTCGGAGATTCTCAAAAAGGGGAGTCCGACCGGCGTCGTAGCTCAGTTGGTATACTTACCCATCCTTTCTATGGTATTATGGGTCGATACATAAAAAAGAGCGAGGTCCCTGATGAGAGTTTCCACCCCTGAAAGGCTGCGTCGTTTTTATGACTCTTTTGCCCCCGAGGATAATGTCCTTGTGATGATCAATGCTGATCCCGATGCCATTGCCAGTGCTATGGGCGTTAAGAGATTGCTATGGCGCAAGACGGTCGGTGTAACGATCGCAACTATAAATATTATAAAAAGACCTGACAACCTAGCCATGATTCGCCTCTTAGGCGTCAAGGCGACGCATATTGACGAGCTCGATCAAACCCGATTCAACCGTTTTGTGATTGTTGATTCTCAACCAGGTCATCATGAGGCCTTTGGACGTTTTGACTATGATGTCGTCATTGACCATCATCCTGAAACTGTTTCCCATTGCGCTTTTTCAGATATTCGTCCCGAATATGGCGCTACCTCCACCATTATTACCGAATATCTGAGGGCCGCCAAAATAAAACTCTCCGCGAGACTGGCTACTGGACTCGTCCTGGGTATAAAAACAGATACCAACAATTTTGAAAGACAGACCCTCATAGAAGATGTGAGGGCGTTTCAGTTTCTGTTCGGATATGCCAATACACATCTTGTCAGAAAGATCGAACAATCGGAGTTAGAAATTGGTTTCCTGAAGTATTACGAATACGCCCTCAAGAACATGCGCAAACGAAGAGACAGGGTTTTTGTTCACCTTGGGCCGGTAATAAGTCCGGATATTTGTGTTCTGATTGCCGACTTTTTTATGACGGTGGTTTCCGTGAGATGGAGCATTGTTTCTGGTCTGCACAACGGCAAGTTGATTGTCATCTTCAGAAACGATGGGCTCCGAAAAAACGCGGGCAAGATCGCGGGGAAGAGCTTCGGCCACATCGGACCTGCCGGGGGACATAAGAGCGCAGCCCGTGCCGAGGTCCTAGTGAAAGATCTCGCCCCTATTGTCGACTATAGAGACGACAAAAAGCTCTCGCGATGGATTATCAAACAGATTGAGGAAAGCACCGGAAGGAAGTAAAATAAAATTATACCCGGATGAGAAGAGGGGTAGTCCCCCAAAACTACGTGAGTCGACGTGAGCGAGCAAAATGCAACAAGAACAATCACTGGATAAGATCCAGGATATCCTTTTCGCGTTTAACGCCATAACCGAAAAGATCGTCGAATATGAAGAGGAATTGGAGGAATTGCTTGGTGCCATCCTTGACCTCACCTACCCGATCCTCAATGTCTCCTATGCCTCCATCTTGCTTCTTGACGAAGAAAAGACGCGGTTTCGGGGTGCCTCCTCCAGCGGTGAGGCCCCTTTTGAATCGGATCTTTATGCTATCCTGGATATCTCAAAACTCCTGAATCGTTCTGCTCCCGATCTCCGCAACTATATGCTTACGGAAATTGTTGCCGATTCCGTCTGGCCCGATGTGAAGGCGGAAGATAAGAGATTCCTACGAGAGGTTTTCTGCTCCACATTACTGACAGGGCAAACAGTCATCGGTATTGCCTGCATCTATGGAGAAGATCTGCGCCATGGCACTCTGGAATCAAGAGAATTCTCCCTGTGGGCAGGCCTTGCCTCACTTGCCATTGAGAAATCACGACTCAATAATCAGGTCCATGAGAAGCTGGAACTCAAGTGCGAAGAACTCAAACGCGCTGAAAGCCAGCTCATTCGATCTGAAAAACTCAACTCTCTGGTGGATATAGCCATGAATGTGGCCCATGTCATCCGCAACCCCGTAACCGTGATCGGAGGGCTATCTCGTCGGATCAACAAGAATATACCATCGGACGATCCGATTCGAAAGTGGTCGGATATCATCCTCTCTGAATCCTCGAAGCTTGAAAGTATTGTAAAAGATTTTGAGGCTTTTTTTTCGATCAAAGAGATATCTTTTGATCTGCTGGATGTTAATCAGGTGGTAGAGCAAGCTGCTGATGATTTTGACTCCCGGAATCAGTCAAACCGGGGAGTGGTTTTTGAAAGGTCTCTTTGCAGTGAACCCCTCATCTGTTATGTGGATACCGACCTGATAGATCAATGTCTCCTTCACCTCTTGACCAACGCCCTTGAGGCTTCACAAAACAGTATTCATATCAGATTGACCACTTACAGGGAGGGTAATAAAGCAATTATCGACGTGGCTGATTCCGGTAGGGGGATATCCCCGAAACAGATGGATCATGTCTTCGATCCCTTCTATACGACCAAAGGGGAAGGCGCGGGCATGGGCCTGACATTTGTGCATTTCGTGATAACCGAACATTCCGGACAAGTTGACATCTCCAGCAAGAAGGATATCGGCACACTCTTTCGGATTCGATTGCCCCTTCAAGAAGTCCATCCACCAAGTCATGTCCATGGTCCCGGTGAGTAAAATGGGTCAGGAAAAAAGGATACCGAAAATAACAACCTGCTCATGGTTTATGGCACGCCCGAGCTAAGCAAAGCCAGATTATAAGGTAGTAGCACAGGGGCAGGGGCTGGGAGGCTTTGTCCGGCAACTGAGATGATCTGGTGAACCGATGAATGCAGGTCTGTAATTGGGAGAAGGAAAAACATTAGTACGGCAAGACCAGAATAAGCCACCACTGACCTAGTCAGTGGTACTTCATTACATCAATTCATCGCGGGGTTCATTATGTCTCTCCTGCTTTTTTTGTAAAACACGCCCCTGAAATATCATGACAGCCTCAGACCATTTTTTAAATCATTGCCATACTGGGATTAAGCTCTTTAGAACTGCATATCTCTTCATTTATCTTTGGTTCATATTGTTTCTCCGATCCCATCCACAAAAGCGTCCGGCCCCGATATCGGCGGCCATTCTTCCCTCCTGAAATGCTGATCATCACTTTTTACGGCTACAAATTGTCAATGTCTTTTGCCCCATTCTTTTTTGGGTTTGGTCAAAAAAGAAAAAACAGGGGGGCTTGTGAATCCATTTTTGCTCGATATGGAAAGAGAGCCTTGAAGGCATGCTCCATGCAAACCGGCCTAAAGAATAAACCAAGCCATAATAACAGGCACTCGGCAACAAAGAGGCCTTCAGCATTAGATACGCTAACCAACTTAAATAAAATATAAAATGATCTATTCCCCTTGTATCTAAAAACCACATTGACAAGTCTGGTGGGGCCACTTATTGTCTCTACGAAACGTGGTAGCGCTCCTATCGTCACCCAACAAACTATCAATTATAAAGAAGACATCCATGAAAAAAACAGATACGCCCGTTCTTTATGCCAACTTCGCCGATCTGCTTTTAGAATTTATGGCTGACGGCGTTTTTACCGTAAATAAGAGGGGCCTTATATCATCGTGGAACACATCCATGGAAAGAATTACCGGTTACACAGCGGAAGATGTTATTGGAAGAACATGCGATATTATCGGCTTTGACAGGTGTTTTGGAAAAGCCTGCCCAACCGGAATCAAAGAGTGCAAAATCTATTCAATTAAGAATATCGATGGAAAAGAGTGTTTCCTAAGGCATAAAAACGGAACCGATATCCCCGTGATTAAAAGCGCTCGCATATTCAAGGGCAATCATAACAAAGTCGCCGGTGTCGTGGAAACTGTCACAGATATGAGTGAACTATACAGGGCCAGGCAGGCTGTTGAAGAGGCCAATCGTAAGCTGGGTGAAATCCACCGGTTTGATAAAATCATTGGCAAAAGCACGGCTATCCGAAAAATGCTCTTTTCCATTAAAGCGGCCATAACAAGCGATGCAACGGTCTTAATCCAGGGGGAGAGCGGCACGGGTAAAGAACTGGCAGCCGGTGCCATTCATTACAACAGCAGGCGGAAAGAGGGTCCATTTGTCGCGGTCAACTGCAGTGCCCTGTCGGAATCCCTCCTTGAAAGCGAGCTGTTCGGGCATGTCAAAGGATCCTTCACAGGGGCTGTTAGAGACCGTGCAGGTCGCTTTGAGGAGGCTGAAACCGGCACCCTGTTTTTAGACGAAATTGGGGAAATCAGCCCGTATATTCAGGTCAAACTCATACGCGTCCTTCAAGAGAGGGAAGTGGAGCGAGTGGGGGATTCAAGAAAAAGGAAAGTCGATATCCGGGTGATTGGCGCGACCAATAGGGATCTGATACAATTGGTCAATGACGGCCGCTTTCGAGAAGATTTGTACTACCGTTTGAAGGTTTTTCCCATTCACATTCCCCCATTAAGAGAAAGAAAAAAAGACATTCCTCTCCTGACCAGTCATTTTATCAATCTGCAGAATGACAAAACCGGCAAGAAAATTACGGGTGTGAGCCAACCCGCCATGAGACTCCTTCTCGATTACGATTGGCCGGGCAATGTCCGTGAACTTGAAAACGCCATTGAACACGCCTTTGTCTTGTGTGAAAACAACCATATCGACATATTTGATCTTCCGGTTGAAATACGCCGAATGGAATTTTCGGTGCGATCGAAGAGAGTGGTCAGCGCCAATCCAGCCCCCCGAAAGGACCGTAAAAAACTGACACGCCGGCGGCTGATAGAAATCCTTGAGGCCAGTGATTGGAACAAGGCTGAAGTCGGTCGACAACTGGGCCTCAGCCGGGCATCCATATGGAAGTATATGAGAAAATGGGACATTCCCATGCAAAAGCCCTGATAAAAACCAAGTGTGTTATTTTTCCTCCTCATCAATGGGTAGCGCCACTTAATCGTTACGTCCTGCCGGTAAGTAGCGCCACCAGGTGATATCCCGCCATGCATGACTTCAATCCAGCCTTGCCTAAAGCATGCTTTTAAATAAAATTTCTGACTAGAATTCAAATAGTTATATTTCTGTTAGCGCTGTAAACGGTACCAATCATCCCAATGGTACGTAAATTGTAAAAGCTGGTTAACTCAAACAAATTCAACTCATATTGAAAAGACTATTAAACAGGAGCAGAAATGGAGAAAAAACAAAAGATAGTGGTTATCGGAGGTGTTGCGTGTGGCCCAAAAGCAGCGGCCAGGATCAAACGTCTGAATCCGGATGCTGATGTCACGATCATTGAAAAGGGAGAACTCCTTTCCTATGCAGGGTGTGGGCTTCCCTTTTATATTTCAGATGAGGTCAAAACGGCAAATGAACTTATGACAACCCCCACCGGTGTTGTCCGTGATACCCATTTTTTCAAAATGGTGAAAGATATCAACGTCAAAAATCATACCCTCGTCAAATCGATTAATCGAGATAAGAAAACAGTGCATGCCATCAGTCTCCATACGGGAGAATCGATTGATATAGATTATGACAAACTGATCCTTGCCGTTGGCAGCAAATATCAGGTTCCGCCTATTCAGGGAACGGACTTAAAAGGTGTCCACTTCCTCCAGACTGTCGAAGACGCCCGAAAAATAAAAAACGACATCGGTCCGCTTGCAGGAAAAAATGCAGTGATCATCGGTGCCGGGCTGATCGGTATAGAAGTGACCGAAGCATTTAAAAAACAGGGGATGCAGATTACGATGATCGAAATGATGGACAAGGTAATGGGTGGACTTCTTGATCCGGAAATCGCATATCATCTCCATAATGAAATCGTGGCAAATGGTATCTCTCTGCGCTTAAGCGAGTCTGTCCTTCAAATCAACGGGGATGACCGGGGAAATGTCAAGAGCGTTACTACCGATAAAGGGGAACTACCCACGGATATTGTATTAATTGCCGTGGGCGTCAAGCCCAATATCCGGCTTGCCCGGGAGATCGGTCTTGAAATCGGTGAAACAGGTTCCATCAAAATCGATAAGCACCTTAGAACTTCCGACCCATCCATTTACGCAGGCGGCGATTGTGTCGAAAACACCAACCTGATCACCGGAAAGCCGATCTATGTGCCAATGGGCTCAACCGCCAACAAGCATGGACGCGTCATTGCCGACAACATTTGCGGTATTGAAACCGAGTTCAAAGGAGTCTTGGGGACAGCGATCTGCAAACTCTTCGATGTGAATGTCGCCCGAACAGGACTAACGGAAAAAGCGGCCAGGGAAGAAGGATACGATTGTATCACCATACTCAATCCATCGCCGGACAAGGCCCATTTCCTGAGCGATGCCGAAATGATCATTATTAAACTAATCGTGGACAAAGACACCCGGAAACTCCTGGGCGCTCAAATTGTCGGGCCCGGGGACGTGGCCAAACGGATGGAGGTTTGTGTGACCAATATCACATCCAATGCCATGGTAACGGATATGGGTCATTACGATCTGGCCTATGCGCCGCCTTTTTCACCTGCCATGGACAATATAATCACGGCCGCCAATATTGCGGAAAACAAACTGAATGGCCTTGGCATGTCTTACACCCCTATGGAAGTCAAGGAAAAGATGGACCGGGGGGATGATTTTATATTTCTGGATGTACGTTCACCCCAAGAATTCGAACAGATGCGAATTGAGGACACACGGGTGAAGTTGATACCCTTGGGTCAGCTTAGGAGTGCCTTTGAAGAGCTGCCGAGAGACAAGGAGATCGTTCCTTTTTGTAAGATTTCCCTGAGAGGATATGAAGCCCAAAGAATCCTCGAAGGTGCAGGGTATCAAAACGTGAAATACATGGATGGAGGCCTTGTTTGCTGGCCGTTTGAAAAGATCGTAAAAACCTGAGAGTTACCCTATAAGGAAGCTTGGCATTGTTTATCTTTCTTTGTGGAAAAAAGGCCGGCCATCTAACCCATCACAGATGGCCGGCCTGGTGTTGGGGCCGACAGGATTTCTCAATCCCGCTCTTCCAAAACAGTACGATGATTCTTCTCGTCAATTGAGATATGTGGCAGGCGGTCCAATCTCATTGCGGCAGAGCGGGTACCTACCATCGTAAAGACAATCCAGGATATGCTCTTGCCATTTAGGGTGATAACTTGATGTGCCGGCACTAACGAAGCCAAAGAAAAGGGAAGCGCAACAATAGCATGAGAAAACTTTATCATGTGCCAATAGGTATTAGCTTGTTCTAAAACTTTCGTAAGGTGTCTCCATATAAATGAGGATGAAACTGCACCTGGCCGGGTCAGAAACCTGATAAGGCTACCCCTCAAGGGACCAACCTGGTTAATACCTGACTGCAGAAAAAGGTGAAAAACAGGTTCCTGTACTGCTCGATATTCTCTCTGATATGTTTGCTTTCAGTGTGAGTTGCGGTATCGCTGACAAACTTAAAAAGGTAACACTCGGTTTGAAAATGCCTGCATACCTGGACCACGGAAGCTCCTTCCATATCAACTAATTCGGCATGCACAGTTTTTCTTTCTTGAGGATCGAGAACGGGTTTATCCTGGGTGGCCAGGGTAACTTCCTGGAATCCCTCAAGAGTGGTTGGGGTATGTTCGTAAGGCCTTCCTGTCCGGAGGTGGGGCCGATCCGGTTCAATAACTTTCTTTATATGATAAGATTCTCCCAAGGGGCATTGATCTTTGGTGGCTCCAGCAGCTCCCAGGTTGACTATGATTCCAGGATGATATCTCAGGACAACATAAGTACATGCCGTAGCGGCATTGACCTTTCCGATCCCTGAAATAATCAGTCGGAGAGAGTCGTTCGTATATATCGGAAAGGGGACATTTTGCGATTTTTCTAATGACAGTCCCTGGATAAATGGTTCAGCTTCCAGCATCGTAGCTAATATCAACCCGGTTACAGAATCTTTCGACATCTTGCCATCTCCTCAAGAGCATGAATGGACTTTATGCCCGTTTCCCCTAAAGACAGGGTAAAAGAATTAACGTAAAGAGAGATATGGTTATCGATCACTTGATCATCCAGTTCCTGGGCATGGTTTTTTATATAGTCTCTCGATCTTCCCGGGTGGGCAAAGGCATATTCTACCGAAGCTCGTAACGTCGATTCAACTTGGTGCTTATAGGCTGACATATCTTTGCGGAGAAGAATGCATCCCAAGGGAATCGGGAGTCCTGTTTTGCACTCCCACCATTCTCCAAGATCAATCACCTTTTTACATTGATATGCAGGATAGACAAAGCGTCCTTCATGTATAATCACTCCGGCATCATATTTCCCGGAGGCTAAGCCTGGGAGGATATGATCAAACCGAGTTATTTCTATCTTCTTTACCTTAGGCTGCCATAGTTGCAAGAGAAGAAAGGCCGTCGTGTGCCTCCCCGGCACTGCGAGGGTGGCGTCTTCTAAAGAGGCTATCTCCTTCCTGGCCACTACCAGAGGACCACATCCATAGCCCAGGGCAGAACCCGAATCAAGGAGGTCATATCGGTCCTTAAGAAGCAAATAAGCATAAAAAGAAACTTTGGTAATGGGAAAGGTCCCTTCAAAAGCCAGATGATTAAGATCTTCCACGTCCAGGACATGAGAAATGAATTTGAAAGGCCCTGTGTCTACCATATGATGGAGCATGGCATGAAAGATATATGTGTCATTCGGACACGGAGAAAAACCTATATCCAGTGAAATCATAGCCAATCCTTAAGATAGCATCTGTTTAGCCGAAGAAAGAACCTTCAACAAGTTTGTTAATCAAAGGAATCCCGGATTTTGTGATATTGAGAATCCCTCTGAACGGGAATCTTTCCCGCATCCCTGATGATATCGATGAATTCCTTCACATTCGTTCGCGTTTGAATCCCTGTGGCTTTCACTACTACCTCTTCAGTCAACACACCTCCCATGTCATTAGCTCCCATGGTGAGCGCGATTTGTGCCAATTTAAGGCCCTCCGTGAGCCATCCGGCCTGAATATAGGTAATGTTATCGAGAAATATTCTGGAGACCGCTACAAGCTTGAGGTAATCTATTCCAGTCGCCGGAGGGATCTTATCCATGAGGGTGTGGGCAGGGGAAAAAGACCAGGGGATAAATGCCCTCAATATTCCAGTTTGATGCTGAACGGTTCTCACTAGATTGAGATGTGAAATTCTTTCTTCCAAGGTTTCACCCATACCATAGGTCATGGTGGCACTAGACTTCAGCCCATGACGGCTCAAGCAATACATTACCTCACACCACTCTTCCCGATTGAGCTTTTTAGGACTGACGCGGTCACGAATTCTATCTACCAGGAGATCTGAAGCACCTGGAACAGAATCCAATCCTGCGGCTTTGAGGCTTTGCACGACTTCGTCGAGGGAAAGACCGTCTTTTTGTGCCATATGGACCAATTCCGCCGGGGAAAAAGAGTGAAGATAGATATCAGGAAAATATTCCTTAATGGTACGTAGCATGGTCATGTAGGTATCCAGAGTATATTGGGGGTGCAATCCCCCCTGTAGCATGACCTGCGTGCCTCCTGCCTCTGCAAGCTGCTTTACCTTGACCAAGATGTCCTCCAGGGAGAGTTCATAGGGTTCGACGAGTCCTGCACGGGCATGGAAAGCGCAGAATGTACAGTTAGCCTGGCAGATATTGGTAAAGTTGATAATTCGATCAATAATGAACCCTACCTCTTCTCCTGGAGTGACGAGTTTTCTCCTGTGGTCTGCTGCCATCCCCAGTTCGAGAATGTCCCAGGAGAAAAGCTTTACGGCATCCACGGAGGTAATGCGTTCTCCAGTATATATTTTTTCTCTCAAGACGTGATTTTCACTCATAGGATACGTCCATAACGGTATGGATTGAAGGATCAACTACCGTATTTAACGTCTCATAAATCGGAGGCTCTTGAACTTTTTGACCAACCCCAATTCTCTGGCAAGATTCAGGTAAAATCCCAACCCTTCCTTTAATTCAGGAGTAAGCTTATATCGCAACAATTGGTAGTAGAGGCCCACGTCATATTTGATGGCGGCATATCTTTCCTTAGCCTTTCGTATTAGTGCTTCTCTTTCGATATCAAGGCAACGCAGGGATCGGGAATATGAATTCAACACAGCCTTTAATTGAGGTGCATACTTGTCGATACTTGAAATCCTTACCGCAAATACAGCAAAAACAACTGGAAATCCGGTCTTTTGTAACCAGAGATCCCCAAGGTCATAACTATAAGAAACCGGTTCCTTAGAAGGCATCAAGGCTTCGTTTCCAATGACAAGAGCCGCATCAAGCCCCTCATCACTTAGAGATGGCATCGGACCTGATGGCAGATAGACAGGCTCAACCTTGTAGTACTTCTGCAAGAGCATCTGTAAAAGCACCACGGAGCTTTTTGAAGCCGAGGAAAGACCCACTCGCTTCTGATGCAAGTGTTCGATAGGATGCCTGCTGATGAGAATGACAGATTGTACGTACCCCACAGAACTAAGGCAGAAGTCAGGGAGCAAAACAACCTCTTCTACTATTTCAGGATAACTTGCGGAGGAAATAGGACTCATATCAAGTTCGCCCTCTATCATCATGCGATTAAGTTCGCTGGGATAGCCTGAGACAATCTTTACATCAGCCACCGGCTCCTTT
Source organism: Thermodesulfobacteriota bacterium (assembly GCA_034189325.1). GTDB lineage: Bacteria > Desulfobacterota > DSM-4660 > Desulfatiglandales > Desulfatiglandaceae > JAXHUM01. The sequence continues at coordinate 12,433 of JAXHUM010000106.1, read as the reverse complement.
TCCATCATATGATAATAGAGGGGATAGCAGTTCAGATAATCTATATACCCCAACTTCATGTTCCACCTGCTGGTTCATAGTTCGCTGTAGTCCTTAGAGGTTGCAATCCTGAATTTTCAATCAACCTTCTGAGATGCGCTTCACTTCCATAATCCGGAGTAGTCGCTCCGGCGGCATGCACGATCCTTTCATTATGGTACGTCGCCCCCATTTCATCCACACCAAAACGCAAAAGGACCTGAGCCATTTTATCCCCAAGATACATCCACAGGGCTTTGAGGTGAGGAATATTATGGAGAAAGATTCGGCTTGTCGCAAACAACCGAATATCTTCAAGACCTGTTGTTTCTCTCCGCCGGGCCTGGATTTGAGTATGACTGTCATGATAAGGAAGTGGCACAAATGTTTTAAAACCACTCCTCTCCTCCTGGACCAGGCGTATCTGAGAGAGATGATCTACAATATCTTGAACGTCTTCACAATGGTTGTAGAGCATGGTCACATTGGTCTTCAACCCCAGGGAATGAGCCGTACGCATTACCTCCAGCCAACGTTTGCCGGATATTTTCTTCGGGGCAATGATACGCCTTATCTCAGGGGCAAAGATCTCGGCTCCTCCTCCGGGTAGGGCTCCCAGCCCCGCATCGATCAGCCTTGTAAAAACCTCCTTCAAAGGAAGCTTATTTATCCTTGCCAAATAATCGTATTCTACTGCGGTAAAGGCCACAATGAAAAGATTGGAATCGATTCCCTTGATTCGACGAAGCATCTCTTCGAAATACTCGATTCTTAAATGAGGATGAAGACCTCCTACAATATGGACTTCATCAATTCCCAGACAAACCGCTTCTTTTACCCTGGTCTCTATCTCATCAAGGGAAAGGAGATAAGCGTCTTCATCCTCTTCATCACGTGAAAAGGCGCACAGAGGACATCGCAGTTCGCAAATATTAGTATAATTGAGATTCATGTTGACGCCATAGAAGACCCTGTCACCATGCAATTGGGTTCTCATATGATGGGCAATCGCTCCCAATTCCAAAATATCATTGCTTGTGAGCATAAACATGGCATCGCCCTCGCTCACCGGTATTCCTTGAATCACCTTTTCAGCAATATTAAGGAGAGATTTATTATGAATACTCTTTAAAAGCTGATCGGTCATGGAATTGTCACGAGAGAGATTCTTGTCCGAGGCAAGCATCTTATCATCCTTGATCCTTTTGTTTGGTAACCCTGGCCCACTCCAGCCCACCGGAGCTCTTTTCTGGCATCGGTTCATGCGCTGGTGTAGAAAGGAATCGATAGGGGTGATCCAAATCCACAGAAAGTGTTCCCGCAAGGTTGCCTTTGGATGCATGGCAACGGGCCTGTGGAAGAAAGGCGATTTCTTGGAGCGACGTTGCAGCCTGAAGCCCATCAAGGCTGCGTCGGATTAGAGCTGCCCTCCGTAAACCATATTTCTTATCCAGCAGCTTCCTGCTGTTGCATTATTTCCAACTTTGATTTTCGTCAAATAATATCTGTTTATCGGCAGAAGGTCAATTTTTGTTAATGTATTGGGCAAACAAAATTTTGACATCATGAGGAGGAGTTGGGTGAATGATAAGATTATACATGGTTTTTATGGCTTTTGCTTTCCCTTTGCAGGCTTTTTGGGTGGGATTTGGCATGTCTTACGGCCACCTGTTTTTCCCTTTCAGCGTGGCTCACCGCAAGGAGTTCCGGAGCATGTGGGTCATTGGAGGCCCCGGAGGGAACACAGCCAGGAATTACGGAAGAGCGTCCCTCTGTCCTTCTCTATGTGTGAGAGAAAAGGTTAATGTCCCCCTTTACCTCTATTTGGTCCAAGATTATCGGGACGTGACTAAGGATTTTTGGTCATTTGAAGCCTCCTGTTGATCCTGCAAACGTGACAACTCCAAGAGATTCATATTATCGGGAAAGAGGGTCAATTATAGAATGAAACAGATCACCGCCCCAAATAGACACGATTTGTTAGGCACATTTGAATAGTAAGGCCATTTCGAAAAAAGTCTATTTTATTTACGGAAAACAATGAAAATAATGCCTGGATTTTTGTTCTAAATATGATTAGAAATCATCAAAAAAGAAAAGTTTTAACTTATTATGGCCAAACTCAGAATAAATAAGAAAACTAAGTGGCAATTAAGTGAGTTGTTTCATAATTATTCTATCATGCCGTGGCAATGGGCCGCAACGGTTTGACAGGATTGGGGATCCGGACGAATTCCCTTGAGTTCCATTTTTTTCATTGTTTTGTAGGCAGATTCCAGGTAAGAATTGATATGGATCGTCCATCGGTTTAGAAGCCCGGGCCAAGACATTCAACCGAACAATAAGGCTGCACCATGACCAATCCAACCCGAGAAGAGGCGTTTAAACTGCTGAAGAAGTACACCAAATCCGACAGCCTTATCAACCACGCTTTGTCTGTGGAGGCCGTCCTGCGGCATTTTGCGGAGAAACATGGGGAAGATCCTGAAAAATGGGGCGTTATCGGTCTTGTCCATGACATTGACTACGAGATGTACCCGAATGAGCATTGCACAAAAGCTCTTGAAATCCTAAAGGAAAACCATTGGCCCGATGAGTACGTCCGCGCCGTGATCAGTCACGGCTGGGGAATGTTCACCGATGTCAAACCAGAAGCCTTTATGGAAAAAATCCTGTACGCCATTGACGAACTTACCGGCCTTGTCGCCACAACCGCCCTGGTTCGTCCCTCCAAGAGCGTGATGGACCTCAAGGCAAAATCGGTGAAAAAGAAGTGGAAAGACAAGAGATTCGCCGCAGGGGTCAACAGGGGGGTGATCGAACAGGGGGCCGAAATGCTCGACATGGAGATTGGGGACCTGATCACGGAAACAATTGCGGGCATGAGAAGCGTGGCAGAGGAGATCGGGCTCAAAGGGGACGCTTGATAGGCAGTGTCTCCTGTTTTGTGTTTGGACACCTTGTCGCACAAATGTGCATACGCGAGTGTCATCCTCCCCGCCGGTAAGTATAAGGGGTTGTAGATAAGCTGCAACCCCTTTTTTGGGTCAGCAACGGCCTGAAACCGATCCACAACTCTTCAGGGCTGTCCCTGAGCAATCAACCTGTATGGGAAGTTTGGGGAAGGGGAGGGCTTAAAGGCTGCTATTTGGTTTCAATGGCGGGCGATGCGCGACTCGAACGCGCGACCTCTGGTTCCGGAGACCAACGCTCTATCCAACTGAGCTAATCGCCCTTGCTGTTTTTCTAACAGGTTTTTCCTGTCAGGTCAAGTTATGGCAAACATCCTTATGGAGCGACGCCCCTGTCCATGTCAAGGAGGATCCGGAGGGAGTGCCGGATATTCCTTGATAAAAAGTCGTTTCAGTAGTAAGCAGAAGTGTCACGAAATCAAGGGCGCTGGAGACAGATTGTGGCCGGCGGGAGGCCACGGGATGGGATATCAGAAAGCGTCGGATAAGGAGAGCGGGAAATATGATAAGTCGATACACTCGGCCTGAGATGGGTCGGATCTGGGAACTTGAAAATCGTTACGCAAAATGGCTGGAGGTCGAGATTGCCGTGTGTGAGGCCATGGGGGAGGAGGGCCTCATTCCCGGAGATGCCCTTGAAAATATAAGAAAGGCCTCTTTTTCGGTTGAGCGCATCTTAGAGATCGAAGAGGAGACCAAACACGATGTGATCGCTTTTCTGACGAATGTGGAGGAGAATGTCGGTCCTGATTCACGGTTTATTCATCTGGGCCTCACCTCTTCCGATATCCTCGACACAAGTCTTGCCCTCCTTATGCGGGACGCCATGGACCTGATTATTGATGGTGTCGAAGACTTCATCAATATTATCGGAGAGAGGGCCATGGAGCACAGGTATACCGTGATGATAGGGCGGTCCCATGGAATCCATGCGGAACCCACAACCTTTGGGTTGAAACTGGCTGTCTGGTACGAAGAGATGAGACGGAATCTGACCAGACTTGTAGAGGCCCGCGATGTCATCAGCTACGGAAAGATCTCAGGCGCCGTGGGGACTTTTGCAAACGTCTCCCCCAAGATTGAGACAATGACTTGCCAACGGCTTGGCCTTAAGGCCGATCCGATCTCTACTCAGATTGTCCAGCGGGACAGACATGCCCAGTACTTTACAAGTCTCGCCCTGGTTGCCGGGACTCTTGAAAAAATAGCCGTGGAGATAAGGCATCTTCAAAGGACAGAGGTCCTGGAAGTGGAGGAGCCCTTCGCAAAGGGACAAAAGGGGTCTTCGGCCATGCCCCACAAGAAAAATCCGATCGGGAGCGAAAACATTTCAGGCCTTGCCCGTCTGGTGCGCTCCAATTCACTGGCGGCCATGGAAAACATGGCCCTTTGGCATGAGCGGGACATCAGCCATTCCTCTGTTGAAAGAGTGATCGGGCCGGACAGCACGATCCTGGTGCACTACATGGTTCATCGCCTGGGACGTATTATCAGTGGGCTCGTGGTGCATCCTGAACAAATGATTGAAAACCTGAACAAGACCAAGGGCCTGATATTTTCCCAGCAGATACTGATCAAATTGGCGGAAAAGGGCGTGGAAAGACAAAAGGCCTATGTGATGGTGCAGAGAAACGCCATGAAAGTGTGGGAGGAGGGGGCCTCCTTCAAAGAGATGATCCTTCAGGACAGGGAGATAGGAGAATATCTGAGTCTTCAGGAGATCGAAGATCTCTTCGATCTGGACTATCACCTCAAGTACGTGGATCAGATTTTTGAGAGAGTGTTCGGCCTATAGGGGACAACCGATGCAGGGTCAGAAGATGAACAAAAGCTCAAAAAGCGAAAAACCGAGACAGGCAAAGGGAAAAATCGGGAATAGATCGAGGCTCAACTTTATGGTCATGAGGGGCATCGGCAAGACCTGGAAATTCACTTTATCGCCCACTATCTTGATCATCGTTTCCCTCTTCCTAGGCCTTTTCATTGTGGGATCTCTCTACATTATCAACGATTATTTTGACAAATGCCGCGTTCATGCGCGTCTTTCAAAACAACTCGAAGCGGCTGAGGCCGAGACGGAAAAAGTCAAAAGGGCCCTGTACCGGGTGGAACAACAACTGGCCGTCTTTCAAGGTCATGTCCGGGATGGGGAAGAGAGCATCGGCGATCCCCTGGGCGATAGGGATCTTGATGAGGAAAACAGAGAGAGTGCGGAGGAAGGGGCGAAGGACAAAACTCCTCCGGATGATGAAAGACCTTCCCCGGAACCCAAGGCCCTGGTCAGGGATCTCAAGACCGTCAAGGATGGCGCGAAGCTGACGGCCAGCTTCAGGCTAGAGAATAAGTTGAAGGATGGCGGTCCTCTAAAGGGGTATATTCATATGATCGCAGTGGGCGAAGACGCGGACGGACCCCAGTTGTGGACCTACCCCAAAGCCGCCCTTAAAGAGGGGCTTCCCGCCAATTACAAGACAGGATGGCATTTTGTCATAAAACGCTTTAAAATCATTCAAGGCGAGTTTTTTTTCGATTCAGAAGCTATATCCCCCACATTCATCAAGGTCATTGTGTACGATCACGAAGGCGAGTTGATTTGCGAGAAGATGTTTGAAGTCCAATGAGTTGAGTGCCCTGATTATATTGGACTAATGACCTTGTTGCCGAAGAGCCCTCAGGCTCTGTCCACACACTCCAATTGGAGGATTCCGCTCCAGGGATCGGCCTTTTTGATCCCGACCGAGATCTCATCCGATGGACTGAGTGAAAAGTGAATTTCACGCCTTATCTCTCCGATCTGGAGAAAATCGGTTAAGAGCACCCTGTATTTATTCCTCAGTTCATCAAGGATAATCGCCCTGTACGCCTCTCCACGGCGCTTACGGAGATGTTTGAGCACCCAGTAGCGCAGGCGATTGCGCTTCATTGCCTCTACCTCCCTAATGACAGGCACGACCAAAGTCCGGATTCTATCCAACTCGTCCTCATTGTAGAAGACCGTTCTGTCCCTCAGGAAAGAGGCGAGTTGCCGCTGCATCACAAGGTCGAGGTATCTCCGTATAGGTGAGGTGAAATGGGTGTACATATCCAGACCTAAACCGCTGTGCGGTTTGGGGGATGTATCGATGGAGAGGGGACTGAGCTTTCGACGTTGTTGAAATACGTAGTAGATGTACGACATCTCATCAATGGGAAGCCTTTCACTCGGTTCCGCCTGGCTGCGAAAGAGAATCGGGATGAGATGGTCCTTGCAGAACCGCGCGGCCGCCCAGTTGTAGAAGATCATAAACTCGGCCACCATAGAGCGGGAGGGGGTTTCTTGGGGAACGAGTTTGTATGAGAAGGAGCCGTTATCATGAAAGTCTATTTCAAGTTCCGGCAGGGATAGGGGGAGTGCCCCTTTTTCGATTCTTTTTTCACGAAGGATATGACTCAAACGCTGCATTTCTTGAAAAACCGCGTCCGTCTCCAGTTCTTCGTTGACCGTGTCGTAGGTCAGGTTCTTTCGAACATGAACAACCGACGGAACAAATCTGTGATCCAGGAGATTCCCCTCCTTGTGAAAGGTGGCGATCAAGGAAATCGCAGGGCGGTCTACATCCTGCTCCAGGCAGAGGGTGCCCTGAGACAGATTCGGCGGAATCATCGGTATATGGTTTCTCGGAAGATAGATGGACGTGCCCCTCTCGGCCGCGTTAGTGTCCAGGATAGTATCGGGCAGTATAAGTGCAGAGACGTCTGAGATGTGGATGCCCAAATGAAGCAGATCACCTTCAACCTCAAGGCTTACGGCATCGTCAAAGTCACGGGTCGAAGGGCCGTCGATCGTGACCAGGGGCAAGTGCCTCAAGTCTTCACGATGATCGAGTTCCACGGCTTTCCTCTGGAGTCTGCTCGATTCCGAGAGTTCCTCCTCTCCGAAGGTTGTGTTAATACCGAGCCTGTGAAGGTCGAGGTTTTCATCCTGGTCCCATACGCCCAATTTGATGAGAACATCTTTCGCCTTCCCAGTATCGGCAATGCCCGCCTTTTCAAACAGCTCTTTTCCATATTTGAAATCGGGCGCGTCATTTCCATAGAGTGCCAGTTGAGTGAGAAGCTGAATCACATAATCGCTGCAAGAGGGCGCTTCAGGCCTTCTTCCCTTTTGTGTTTCTTTGAGCCAGGCGCTTCCCTTGACAAGCCTTTCTTCTCTCAGCGCTTCTTCCCGTCTTTGCCGTTTTATCTGGTCGATTCTTTCCCTTGAGTTCGGAATAAAACGGCCATCCTTCAGCTTGAAATACAGATGATCGGAAAATAGGGCCCGTATCAGAGCGGACCGATGGTCATCGGTAATGACCTCTCCGAAGACCAGTTCGGCAAGGTACTTGTCGTCAAAGCTCTCACTTTCGCTTTCGACCAGGTCCCAGAGTTCCGGGACATTGACGTCTGCTTCTAATGCACACCTCTTTGCTTCGGTCTGCTTCAGTTCTTCGAGAAATTCCTCCCTGGATCTTGAAAGGTCGATACCTGTTCTGGACGTGAGGATCGCCCTCTTGGGAGACAGACTGATTTGACGATTGGAGCAGGTCAATAGCTGCAGTTTGTTGACCTTGTCCTGCAGACAGAGGGAGCAAACGATTTTTCCCTGATCTATATATTCTATGATTTTTCCTTGGCTCATTATTAAAGTCCGTGATTCATTGTCACATAGAGTGTCAGACTACTAGCAGTTGGCGCCGTATCTGTCAATATCCGGAAGTGACATATGAACCCCATTTCCATTGGAATTGCAATCACCCAACCAGTCTGGTAATATAAAAAATTATAATCAGACCTATAGAAAATGTCCAATTCTATTATATGAGGATTAAATTTGTGCAAAGACCGACGATTCAGAATCGCATAGCAGAAGTAAGGAAAGGTTTGAAGGGCATTTCTCTTGATACGGCATGGATCATCAACCCCGAAAATAGGCGATACCTCTCCGGGTACGACGCAATGGATACACATTTTACAGAGTCGTCGGGATCTCTTCTTATAGGTTCCAACCGGCTCCTGCTGATTGTGGATTCGAGGTATACGACCCATGCGGAGGACCAGGTCCCGGATTTTGAGATTCACACCCTCAAGAAGGGTTTTGCAGATGAGTTCCCGGCCGTCGTCAAGCAGACCGCCACAAATAACCTGGGCTTTGAACAGGGCTATGTGACCTGGGGTTTGTATAACGAGCTTTCGAGAAGTTTTGATGCGTTTTCGCCTCCTGTTCACCTGAGGCCTTTAGACGGCATGGTTGAGGATATGAGGGAAGTCAAAGACGAGGAGGAGATCGATGCGTTGGAGAGATCCGCGAAACTGATTTGTTACGTCCTGGATGAAGTGATCGATACGCTCGATCCAGGTCTTACGGAAAGAGAGGTCGCGTGGCGGATCGAAAGCCTGGCTAGGGAGGCCGGGGCGGACGGGTTGGCCTTTCCCTCGATTGTCGCCTCCGGCCCCAACAGCGCGCTCCCCCATGCGGTTCCCACCGATAGAAGACTGGACCAGGGTGAGCCGATCATTTTTGATGTGGGTGTTCAACTGGATGGCTATTGTTCCGATATGACCCGGACCGTTTTTCTGGGAGAACCACGGGAAGACTTTAAAAAGATTTACGCCACAGTCCGTCGGGCCCAGCTTGAAGCGTTGGAAGAGATTAGGCCGGGTGTGGAGAGTAATCACCCTGATTCAGTGGCAAGAGGAATTATCCGTGACGCAGGGTTTGGCCGCTGTTTTGGTCATGGTCTCGGCCATGGCGTCGGACTGGCGACTCATGAGGGACCAAGGCTTTCACCGCTGAAACCAAAAAAACTCAAAAAAGGGATGGTGGTGACGGTGGAACCGGGAATCTATATCCCAGGAATGGGTGGCGTCAGACTGGAAGAGATGGTCGTCATCGAGCAAGGAGGAGCGAGAATCCTGACCGAATGCGATCATTTTTATGATTTTACGTCTTGACGAGCCCCAGAGACCTTTGAAAAATACTCAATTTTGTTCAAGTGCAAGGGAGGGAAAATTTTAACCGGATGAATATATTGAATATTTCGAGGATTAAAATGTGAACCTCACACCGCAATTGGGCAAAAGGGGGCGTTTTGCAAAGGTCTCACCCTGCGTGGAAGGGGTGTAAGATCTCAAAGAGTTCGGGTAAAATAGTTGAGATAAGACACCACCGTCGCTTCCACCGTCCCGGATTTTTTGAGACCTTTCGAAGGGTTTTCTGATGTACGAGCTGGCTGATCAATTTATCGACTATCTCAGGATAGAGCGAGGCCTTTCCGATAATACGCTGGAGGCATACAGCAGGGACATCGTCAGATTCATCCGGTTCTTGAAAAACACAGACCTCTCACTGAAAGAGGTGCCGGGAGAAAGGATCTCGGAGTACGTGGCCCTCCTGGGACAGTTCCTTTCCTCCAGAAGTGTGGCCAGGAACGTTTCCGCGATAAAGACATTTTTCCGATTTCTTGTTTCCGAAGGTATTATCCGGGACAGTCCGGCACGATTGGTTGAGACGCCGCGTCTACAGAAAAAACTCCCAATGGTGCTGAGCAGGTCCGAGGTCGAACGACTTCTGTCACAGCCCGACCTATCCCGGCCCAAAGGCCGGAGGGATTCCGCTATGTTGGAGTTATTGTATGCCACGGGCCTGAGGGTGTCGGAGCTGGTGGGGTTGAAACTGGTCAATATCAACTTGGAGGCCGGGTATGTCAGGACCCTAGGAAAGGGTTCAAAAGAGAGAATCGTGCCCATGGGGGAGAAGGCGGTGGAGTCTGTCAGACGTTATGTTTCCGAGGGGCGTTCCCTTCATAAGAAGGGTTCGGATTCCCCGTACCTTTTCTTAAATCCCAGCGGAGACCGGTTGTCCCGGCAGGGGTTCTGGAAAATCATCAAGAAATATGCCAAAATGGGAGGCATTCAAAAGCGCATAACCCCTCACAGCCTGAGGCATTCGTTTGCGAGTCACCTTGTTGCGGGTGGCGCCGACCTCAGGTCCGTTCAGATAATGCTTGGGCATGAAGATATTGCGACCACACAGATCTATACCCATGTGACAAGGGAAAGGTTGAAAGAGGTCCACGAGAAATATCATCCCAGACCTTGATAGACAATGACTTTAAGGGCATGGGAAAGGGTGATTCATGGGAAAGCTCATAGACCTGAAACAGAATGCTCAAAGGAAGACAGATGAGAACCTTATTGCGCTGAAGCCATGGGAATTCCGTCGGGCGTGCTGGAAAACAGACCATTTTGTCCAGGCACCAAAATCTCAGTGTGATTTTTTTGAGTCTTTTCGGGGAAAGGCTGAAAAGAGAAAGACAGAACTGAGAGGTTTTTGTCCCCCTTATGTCTTGCTGGACAGGGGCCTGGGCTTCACAATACGGGCCGTATGGGTCTATCGAAAAGATGAAAAACGGATGAGAGAGGCCTATTTCCTTGCAGGCCTTATGGACTGCATAACCAACCAGATAAGTCCTATCCTAAGAACCGATATTCTTCGGGCCATGTATAAGAAGATCTTTCTGATGAAAGAGGAGCTCAACGTCCGTTGGTACGGCCCTCTTGATGACATCTTGCTTCCTATTGAACCGGGGTCCTACGACAAATCGGAATATGCCGCAACACTAGCATCGGCCAACACTCTCAAGGAGCTTTATCAAGCCATAAGGAGGGGGACGGATGAGATGTTTGATGTCCTCTCCAACGAATACGTCTTTTTTTGTCCTGGGGGGGGTGAGTGATGGTGAAAACGGAAAAAGGGGGCCCGCTTTTGGATCAGATCAGGGAACTCAAAGAACGCCAGGTCCAAACGGAATCTGAAATTGAAAAGCTGAAGAAAGCCAATAGCTTTTTGCGAGCCCTTTTTGAAGAGATTGACGAAGAAATCATGGTTATAGACCCTTCTTTCGTGATCAATGATGTCAATAAGGTCTTCTTAAAGCGTTATGGCCTGAAGAAAGAGGAAGTGGTGGGCCGTAAGTGCCATGAGATAACCTACAACACAGATAAGCCCTGTGATTTCGGCAAACAGATCTGTCCTTTGATCCATGCAAAGAAGACAGGAAAGAGGGTGGAGACGACCCACCTGGTTGAGCATAAGGGAGTTGATTCCAAGGAGATCGTGCGTGTCATTTATCCTGTGGATCATATGAAACAGGGCTTCAACTACTTTATTGAAATTTCTCGGGACGTGACAGAATACCGGACACTGATTAAGGACCTCAAGGCCTCTGAGAAGAGATTCAAGTCAATACTCGATACAGCTACCGACGCCATACTTAGCATTGATGGAGACCACAAGATCGTTCTCTTTAATGACGCAGCCGAGCGTATATTCGGATATAGAAGGAAAGAAATCCTCGGCAAGGACCTGAAGATCCTCATCCCTTTACAATATGGTGACCACTACAAGCATGTACGACGATTCCTGGACACAAAAGAGCCGAGGGTTGTGGGAGAAAGCCTCTCCCTGACCGCCCTCAGGAGGGGGGGGCAGGAGTTCCCTATCGAACTCGGATTGTCCTACCATGAACTGGAGAAAGAGATCACCTTTACCGCGATCATAAGAGATCTTACTCATCAGAAAAAGATGGAAAAAAACCTATTGCAGTCTGAGCGTTTGGCCGCCGTAGGACAAACCGTGGCGCATGTGGCTCATGAAATAAAGAACCCTTTGATGATTATAGGGGGGTTCGCCGATCAAATCCGAAAGAGTCTGACGGACAATAGGGCCATTCAAAAACTCGATCTGATTTTCGAGGAGGTCGGCAGACTGGATAAGCTGGTTTCGAATTTGGGGGACTTTACCAAAGAGTACCGTCTCATGAAGAGATCAACGGATATCAATTCGGTGATCCGCGACGTTTTAAAGATCATGACGGAAATCTATCCCTCGGAAAAATACTTGTTTGTCGCCGATCTCCCTGACAACCTCAAAGAGGTCCATTGTGATCCCGACAAAATGAAGCAGGTGTTCATAAACGTCATTGTCAATGGTGTCGAGGCGATGGATGAAGGAGGGACCGTGAGGATCAGTACGAGGGAGCAGTTCGACGGTCTGGAAATCAAGATATCCGATGAAGGGCGGGGCATACCTGAAGGGAACCTGCTCAGTATCTTTGAGCCGTTTTATACGACCCGGGAGAGGGGATGTGGGCTGGGTCTTTCAATCTCCTATAAGATTGTTGAGGCCCATAACGGAGAAATATCCGCGGTCAGCCTGCCTGGTGAAGGGACAAGCTTTTTCATAAAACTCCCGTGCGAATAATCTCACGGAGAATCGTCCTTATAAGTAAGCTGCTGTTTTTTATTTGACAAACAGGCTGGTAGGAGTTATTAATATCAGATTGTCGCGGGGTGGAGCAGTCAGGTAGCTCGTCGGGCTCATAACCCGAAGGTCGTTGGTTCGAATCCAGCCCCCGCTACCA
>JAXHUM010000105.1:0-14198 GCA_034189325.1 Thermodesulfobacteriota bacterium | reverse complement strand
GAGGATAACTGGTGCGCCCAGCAGGATTCGAACCTGCGACCTACGGATTCGTAGTCCGTCACTCTATCCAGCTGAGCCATGGGCGCAATAACAGTCAAAAAAGTAATATACCAGAATTGGGTTGTTCTGACAACAGGGCAACAGAAAAAACCTCCCTTGATCCGGGCGGCCGGATAATCCTTTGCATTCTAAGGACCTGGGGCCTTGGCAAGCACCAGACACAACACCTTGTCGCAGCCGGATTTCTTAAGTGTTTTGGCGCATTCATTGAGCGTGTTTCCCGTGGTTGACACATCGTCCACGATCAAAGCGGTCTTCCCTTTCACGGCTTCAGGGTCTGTCACAACAAAGGCGCCTCGCACGTTTTTCGCCCTTTCCCTTTTTCCCAGGCCCGTCTGTGGAACTGTGTGCCTCAATCTTCGGAGAGATAGGAAATCCAGATCTGTCTCCAGCCTTTTTGCCACATACCTGGCCAACAGAAGGGCTTGATTAAACCCCCTTTGTCGCAGCCTCTTCGGGTGAAGAGGAACCGGTATTGTTATAAGGCCGTGAGAATCCCGGACCCATTCCTCGGCAAACCGTGCAAGGAGAGGCCCGAGAGAATCGGCTATGTGGCTTTTCCCTCCATATTTTATCTTGTGAATGGCGTCCTTGAGGACCCCTTTAAAGAGAAAGGGAGCCCCCGCAGCCTCGTAAAAGGGTCTTTTTCTGATACAGTCTTCACAGAGATGATCCTCTCGGACCTCTGATGAAAAGGGGGTGGAGCATATCGGGCAGAGAGGGGAATCAAGCTTGAGCAAGTCTCCTCTGCACGAAGAACAGAGACTGATCCGGGCCTCCTCTTCCGCAAAGGAATGCCCAAGAAACGCCTCACACGACACACATCGCGGAGGATAGATGAGGTCCCCCAGACTCCTGAGTATCCGTATCTTGTCAAACATCTTATCCGGCCGTGGAAAAACTGATACGATCACCGGTTCCTGCTTTTGATCAGGGTCTCAAGCTCCCAATCAACCAAAAGCCGGACCCTCTCATTGGACCGCTTTTCTCTGTAGATAAGATGCCCGTGATCCAATCCATAGAGAAACAGGTCTCGAGTGGCTGTGACATCACGGGTGCAATAGTCGGTGAGTCTTTCCATCTCACCCTGCCGAAACCACTCCACCGCTTTAAGCCCATCGGCTGTCTTGCCGAGGCCCAAGGTCTCTTTGGCAAGATGGTCAAGCCCCAGCCTGTATGAGAGCCTGGTGAAGATGTCTTCTAGGATATCAAATGTGGGTAGGGCCGACAGGTCGATAGTGGAGTAAGCGCTCAGGACCTTGTAATCAAATCTCTTGATATTGAAACCCACGATCAGATCCGCCTTTTCAAGAAAGGCGAGAAGATCGTCCATCTCCTCTTCATAGAAGGTCTTGAAGCGATTTTCAAGGCTGTCAAAGATAACGGTCACCGATACCCTCATCAGATGGGCGTTTTGCCATCCCCCGACATCCTGAGCCAGCTTTTGTGTTTCCAGATCTAAGTAGATCACCCTGGGCCCTGTGGGACGGTCGGCAATGCATCTGTCCTCAACCGGTGATACAGGGTCAGATTCCATTTCCAATTCACACAATCGGGGCAAAGGGATATCCCCCAAAAGACCGCGAAGCACCAACAGGGCGGCCTCCTTGTCCAGGGGCTTGTTTCCCGAACCGCACTTGGGGGAATGAATGCATGAGGGGCATCCATCCTCACATTCACACTCTTTTATGAGTTTCATGGTCTCTTTAAGGAGTTCCTCGACAATCTCAAATCCCCGCCGTGCAAGCCCGACGCCTCCGGGATAGGCGTCATAAATGAAGATAGCGCTCTTTCCCACCTGGTTGTGATGCGTGTAACAAATGCCTCCTATATCGTTCCTGTCACAGAGGGCGAAGAGGGGGAAAATACCGATTGTGGCATGTTCAATGGCATGTATGCCGCCCATGAAATGGTGACCCTTTTCTTCGACAAAACGCTTCAGGGCCGGCTCGATCTCTATCCAAAAGCCTATGGTCTCAAAGGTCTGAGGAGGCAGATCCAGGGAGTAGACCCCCATAAGTTCCTGACCAGGCAGTGCCCTCTTCTCGTATCCAACAATGATTTCCGTGACCTTTAGGTCCCCTTCTCGGACAATAAATTGGGCCTCAGGCCTGGTCCGGGTGACCCGGGTGATCTCGGTTTCCTTTTCAGAATGGGTTTGTGTGTAATACCTGTGGAGAGATCTGTGGGCCACAATATCTTTCTTCTCAAGTACCAGATGATCGATCTCATATTGGCGGGCCCGATGCAGATAAATCGCGCCCGGGTGACATTCCTTTAAGGCCCTGACACCGTCGATGGTGCCGATGGCCTCGCCTGTCCCTTTTTCAAAGATCGTGTAGCTTTCGCCGGCCGAGCGAATATTCACTGAAAGCTGAGGGTTGTTTCTGGATGAAAACCAGGCCGGGTCCCCCTCCACCGTTCTGACCAGGTGACCCTGTTTTTCCAATTTATCCAAGTGGGAAGGCAGGGCTTTTGGCCAATACTCCTGATCCTTGAGGGTGATGGGGATCTCCGAGGCTGCGCAAGGGAGATGGGACTCGACAACAAAGGGGTTATGGGGGTCCAGGACCGCTGCCTCAAAAGATCTCTCAAAAAGGGCATTCGGATTTTTCATGAAATACTGATCCAGGGCATCCGGCTTGGCCACGAGGATTATCGCGGATTCCCTGCCGGAACGGCCCACCCTGCCTCCCCTCTGCCACGTATTGATAATGGTGCCTGGATAACCGACAAGAAGACAGATATCAAGATAACCGATGTCAATACCCATCTCAAGGGCACTGGTAGACACCACGCCCAAAAGGTCACCGGCAGCCAGCCTTTGCTCAATCTCCCGCCTCTCTTCAGGTCTGAAACCTGCTCGGTAAGAGGTGACCTTTTGTTTCAAGTCAGGCGTGAGTTGGGAGGTCCAGACATGGATCAGTTCGGTCGCTTTCCTGGACTGGGTAAAGGCGATCGTCCTGAACTCTTTCTTGAGACAGGTGGCAAAGAGTTTGGCCGAAGAAAAATTGGCGCTTCGGTCGGGGTTGAGAAAAAGAAAATGCTGGCCAGCGCTGGGAGAGCCCACGGAACTGACCACTTCAAGCTCCTCTTCAACGAGGCTCTCACCAAAGTCCTTTGGGTTGCTCACAGTGGCCGAGCACATGATGAACCGGGGACTGGAACCGTAGTGGCGGCATATCCTCTTAAGCCTCCTGATGATCTGATTGAGGTGGGATCCGAAAATCCCTCGATAGGTGTGGACCTCGTCAAGGACAACAAATAAGAGATTCTTGAAGAGAGCTTCCCAGTTATGGTGGTGGGCGAGTATCCCGCGGTGGAGCATGTCCGGATTGGTAAAAAGGATCTGAGGGATCTTTGCCCTGATTTTTCTCCGCATCATGGGGTTCGTATCCCCATCGTAGATTTCGGCTGAGATGTCACATCCTTCGATCCCCTTGCACATCGTGCGAAGATTCTTGATCTGATCCTGCTCCAGTGCTTTAAGAGGAAAGAGGTACAAGGCCCTTGCATCACGGTTTCTCAGGATCTCTTCAAGGACCGCAATATTGTAGATCAGGCTTTTTCCGCTCGCAGTAGGCGTGGCGACCAGGACATTTTTTCCATGTCTCAAGCAATTGATCGCGTCGGTCTGATGGCTGTAGAGCTGTTCGAGGCCCATGTGCTTGAGGCTCTTGGAGATCTCTCTGTGCAGAGCTATTTGAGGACCGTAAACGGCCTTTGCAGGAGGGAGATATTGGTGGTGGACAAAGGTGTCACGAAATTCGGATCCGGTTCGGATCGATTGGATATAATCGGAAAGGGTCACTGTATTGACGTCCTCGTTTCATGTCTGACAATGCTTCAGCAGGCCTCTTTGGCGACCACCACACAGGATGACCGGTTCATTGACCTTCATGATATGCCTCTTTATCATATTTGACACAAGTTTCCACGTATTTCTCTCTCTCGCAGCCGATTCACCGAAAACTCATTTGAAATTAAAAGTCTTGATAATTTGTCAAGAAAAAGGTATTATTAAAAGTTCTAAACTTATCAAAGTCTGGGTTGAAGCGTTCCTTCTTGCAAGACGAAGCTCACGTCTCCCCATACTTTTTTGAGGACACACCATGATAGGCAATAAAAAGAACATCCCTTCCGTTGTTCACCTCACCTTCAAAAAGGGCGAGATGATCATTAAGGAGGGCGATTTCGGAATATCCGTCTACAAGGTCATTAAAGGCAAGGTGGGGATCTACAGCGAATCCGGGACAACTTCAAAAGTCGCCCTGGCCACCCTTGGTCGTGGCGAAGTTCTCGGGGAAATGACCTTTCTGCATAATGACATAGAGGTTCGATCCGCTTCAGCAATAGCCCTGGAAGATTCCGAACTGGAGGTTTGGCATCCTAAAATGCTCGAAAGCGAATATGAGAGAATGCCTCCAATGGTCAAATACATTACCAACCAATCTTTGAACCGCCTTGTCAGGATGAACAAGCTCATCACCCATTTAGCATCCATGAGGGATCAAAGAGAGAGAAGTCCCCGGGAAAAGGACCCATGGGCACCCAAAAGGGCCTATTATCGAAAGGATGTGGATCTGGAAGCCTCTTACAGGCAGATAGGACCTCTGGCGAAGATCCTGTTAAAGGGCCGGATCAAGGATATCAGTATGGGAGGAATGGGCCTGGAGGTCAGCGCCGGCAACGCGGTAAATGTCCCTCATAATCCAGGGGATAAATTCACTGTTTCATCCACGCTGCCCAACGGAAAAGAAATAGATTTCCGGGCTAAAATCGAAGTTCTCAACAAAGAAAAAGCACCTGGAAAACTGTTCCTGGGAATGAATTTTATTGACATGTCCTATGGGGTCAGGAAGGAGCTTGGGTTCTTCCTGATGCCCTGAAAAAAACGCCCTGAAAATGACTATCGAACAATTTATATACGGATATATTGCAAAGGAAGAAACATACCAAGACGGTGATATCATCCTTGAAGAGGGAAGCTCCGGCGACTGGGTTTTTGTGATTCTGAGAGGTCAGGTCAAAGTAAAGAAAAGGACCCCAAAAGGCATGATAACCCTCGATACTCTCAAGGAGGGCGAAATATTTGGAGAATTGGTCCTTCTTCAGACTGGAAGAAAAGCCAGGACCGCATCTGTTGTGGCGGACGGCCCATTGCAGGTGGGGATCCTAGACAACGAACAATTGTTTAAAGACTACGACGCTATTCCTCAACAGCTCAGAAGTCTGCTCAGATCCCTTGCAAAAAGACTTGTGAACACGACTAATAAGGCGGTTTCCATGGTGCTTGAGCATTCAAAATGACTCAAGCCGCAGGACACACCTATTAACTCGTTGAACAGCTTATACCCTCTGATTGCCCACGTGCCCGCCACCCTTCCCGGTCTTTTCCCCCAGCCGCACACAGCAGTAGGCAGACGGTTTTTGACATGGACATGACAGGAACACAAACAGGCCGGGTCTGTTCAGCGAGAACTTTTCACTCCTTTTATAATACCTTGTAAAACACAATCGGTGATGGTAGGGATATATTTGGGGATTTGACTGATCCGCCCCGGCTCTCCGAGCCGGACATATTTCATTTTACAAGGTCTCAACGGCATCCAAATTCGATTTTCTTTGGTCTTCAGTTAAGACACCTTTAACAAGGAGGTCACCATGAAACGTATTTTT
Source organism: Thermodesulfobacteriota bacterium (assembly GCA_034189325.1). Lineage (GTDB taxonomy): Bacteria > Desulfobacterota > DSM-4660 > Desulfatiglandales > Desulfatiglandaceae > JAXHUM01. Next base: position 8,459 of record JAXHUM010000105.1, on the reverse strand, counting down.
CTACCTGTTATGCTCTTGTTACTTGTAGCTGTCATCATAAGTGCTTACGCTCAGACAGGCGGTGGTAAGAGAAGAGGGCCTTTCCCCGATGTTCTTAGGATACACATACAAGAGCTGAACTCCATCCTGGGAACCCCGGATGTCATTATTCTGGATGTCAGACCTAAAGAACAATATTTGTTAAGCGATAAGAAAATAGCCGGCGCCATACACGAAGACCCTGATGCCGTCGCATCCTGGGCTGGAAAATACTCGAAGGATAAAAGGCTGGTTATCTACTGAGCCTGATTCGGAGAATCGACCAGTGCCAGGGTGGCACAGGAACTTATGACGCAGGGATTCAAGAAGGTTTACGCGCTCAAGGGAGGATATAGAGACTGGATCAAGGCCCAATATCCAACCGACAGCAAATTCGTCATTACCAGGAAGTGTGTTGAGTGCCATAAAGATATTACCCCGAATATCGTAGCGGACTGGGAGCTCAGTAAACACAGCAAGAACATGGTATCCTGCTCTGTGTGCCACGATGCGGCCCATATGTCCGAAGATGATGTGGACAAGGTGCAATCGGTTAAGCCGGATCGATGCATCAAATGCCACCAGGTTCGGGGGGATCAATTCAAAAAAGGAAAACATGCCTTGGCATGGAAGGCAATGAAGGCGATGCCTACGACCCACTGGCAGCCGATGGCCCTGGTTGAGGGGATGAAAGGCTGTGGTGGTTGTCACAAGGTCGGTCTGAAGACCAAGGATGAGATTGGGCAGTTGAAAAAGGAGGGAGTTAAGTTCGGTCTGGCTTCGTGCGACAATTGCCACACACGCCATCTCTTCTCAGTAAAGGAGGCCAAGGAGCCGCAGGCCTGTCAGACATGTCATATGGGTTTTGACCATCCCCAATGGGAGATGTATTCCACATCAAAACATGGTGTCAGGTACTTTCTCAAGCAGACTGGGCTCCTGCCGGAAACCACGGCGGCCCCGACGTGCCAGACCTGTCATATGGAGGGGGGAGATCATGATGTGATATCCCCGTGGGGCTTCATGGCACTTCGATTGCCCATGCCGGAAGACGAAAAATGGGCTGAGGCAAGGAGGATTATTCTTCAGTCTTTAGGCGTGCTCGACATGGAAGGGAAGCCCACGCCCAGACTTGATGCGGCCAAATCTATTGATCTCTTAAGGCTTACCGAAGAGGATTGGCAAGAAAACCGAAAAAGGATGTTAAGGACATGTCGAAAATGTCACTCCATCAATTTTGCCAGGGGTGAATTGGAAAAGGGCGATCAGATGATCAGGAATGTCGATCTGCTGATGGCTCAAGCCATAGAAATCGTGGCCAAACTCTATAGAGACGGCATACTCGTGAAGTCAAAGGAATACCCCTATCCCTTTCCCGATATTCTATCGTTTCACGACGCGCCCACGGAAATCGAGCAGACCCTTTTTGTAATGTTCTTTAAACACCGTATGAGGGCGTTTCAGGGAGTTTTTCACGCCAACCCTGATTACGCACTATGGTATGGATGGAGCGCCATGCGACGAGACATGACAAAGATCCGATCGTTGGATCGGCAACTCCGTGAACGCAAGGCACAATAGACAGGCACGCCAAGGCGGAGGGAGTCGCTTAGGGCCGTTGATCAAAGCTACAGCCAGCGCTTCCTCCGCTTGTAGTGTTTCGTATCTTTATAACTTTTTCGGACACCGAATTCGCCCAATCCGAGATAAAACTCCTTGATATCCGGGTTGCTTTTCACCTTTTTGGAGGTCCCATCCATCACGATACGACCATTTTCCATGACATAGGCATATTCAGCGATTTCAAGGGCCCGGGCCGCATTCTGTTCAACCAAGAGAATCGCCGTCTTGTTTTCAACGTTTATTCTTCTGACCGTTTTGAAGATCTGTTCCACAAGAAGGGGGGAGAGCCCCAAGGAAGGTTCATCCAGCAACATCAACTTGGGGTCTCCCATCAGGGCTCGTGCAATAACCAGCATCTGCTGTTCCCCCCCAGACAGCCACCCACTGGCTTTATTCCCGAAATTCTTGAGGTGCGGAAACATCTCATAAACCCGTTCAATCTTGGCCGCCATGTTTCTTTTTGAACCAAGATGGCCGGATCTTATGTTTTCGTCCACACTGAGGTGCTCCAAAACCCTCCTGCCTTCCAGGATCTGAATGATTCCAAGGCGGGCTATCTCATGAGCCAATCGATTATCAATGCGTTGCGAGTCAAATTCAATACGACCGTCCGTAACAGCCCCATCCTCACTGATCAATAAACCAGAGATCGATTTTAAAGTTGTTGATTTCCCGGCGCCGTTGGCTCCCAATAGGCATATAATCTGGCCGTCTGAAACGGAAAGGGACACTCCTTTCAGGACTTGAATGACATGCTGATAGAACACCTCGATATGCTGCAAATTAAGCACTTCTATTCATCTCCTCGTACGCCTGAATCGTTTTACCAACGTCTCAGGCAGGGGCTGTTGATCAGGAGCCCTCTCCCACCATCGATATTCGATGACCTCAAAACGCCTTCGACCCTTATCGATATTGAGCCGGCCTGAGGTCCGGGACCTCCAAGAAATCGCTGATAGGCAGAAGCTTCCCACTCTGACACTTGTAGATTCGCGTTACCTTCGGTGTTCGCCGTCTATCTGAGAACGAGAGACGTGTCAAACCCTGGAGGGGGGCAAAATCATTCAGATTGTTCAGTGCTTCCTTTATATTCTTCGTATTGAGACCCTTCCATCCATGTTTCTCCACGACATCCGTCATAATCTTGTGTTCGAGAAGCGCGCCGTACCAGCCTATCAGATAGAACAAAGCCCTATCCTTTTTCGTACGCTTGTTCAAGTTATAATACTTCATGACCTTTTGTATGGAGGGGTCGTCGGTTTCATCAAAGCTCTTCATGGGCATCGGTCCCATATCTCCCTCAAACAGAGCAGTATCCAAATCGACCATGCCCCACTCGAGCACAGCATTAATGAGGCCTACGTTCCACCCCATTTCTTTACATCCCTTTTTTATGGTCAGAGGCCCTGCTCCGGCCAGCGCCGAAAGGAGATAGTCCGGCTTTTGGGCCCTCAACTTAATAAGTTGGGTTGTCACATCAACATCTCGGACACCAAAAAGCTGGGGCTCTTTAATCATTTCAACACCTATCTTCTCGGCATAGGCGAAAAACTCGTCGGTGATAATCGCCCGACCAAATGATGAATCCCAAGTCATAATACCGAATCGAGGGGTCCCCTTTTTTTTCCAGTTATCTTTGATCCATTTCATTATGACCGTGAGTTGTTCCGGATAAAGAGGATAGTAGGCATAACTGTTGGCCTGGGGATAAAGGCTGACGATAGCGCCTGCATGAAGACCAACGACATCATCCTCTACATATCTCTCACGGAGCGCTTCTGATAGGGGCGTGATAAAAATATCCACAAATTTCGGTTTCGGCTTCAGGTTAATCACTTCATTATACATGGAGAGCCCCAATGCGACCTTTCCCGTCATATCTCGAATGACCGGTTTTACTTCCACGCCGTGGACCCCCCCCAGTTCCTCGTTGATATATCTCCACGCATCTTCGGTCCCGGGACGAGTCGATCCCACAGACGGGGCATAAGGGCCGCTGAAATCGCCGATGGCCGCAGTATGAATGAACTCAGGCTTGTCCGAAGCAAAAGCACTCCCATGAATCATGATACAGATAAAAAAAGCTAAGATTGCGGAAACAAAAAAACTGAAATTTACCAGCCATTTCGCTTGACTCTCTGTCATAATCTTTACCTCCTTCAGTATCATTTGATGGTTATATAGTCATGAAGCGCTTCATGCCTCAAATTGATCAAACGCTTCGTTAAGGAAATGGATATATCGCCGTTTCCCACATTCTTTCCCTTTAATAGGAAAAAGGCCAAAGCCGATAAAAGGCCTTAAATCGCTCCCAGATCCTGGCCAGCCCTTTAGGCTCAAGAATGAGGAAGGAAAGCACGACCAGCCCGAAAATAACCGGGCCCATACCTGTTTCAATGGCAAGACTTGTGGCTGCAGGAAAAAAACTCCCAATAAAGGGACCCACGTAAGATACCAAAATGTTGAGGCTTCGTATCAAGGTCGCCCCAAATACAACCCCGGACACGCTGCCCATCCCTCCCACGATCAACATGCCCAGGTACCAGATGGATTCTTCCAGAGTGAAATGATCCACACTGATCCCTCTCATCCAAATGGCGTACAATGAACCGGCGAGACCCGCAAAGGCGGAGCATAGGAAAAAGGAAAGGAGTTTGTACCGAACAATGCTTATTCCCATGATTTCAGCAGCCAGGTCATTGTCACGGATGGCAACAAAAACCCTCCCAAAACGACTCCGCTGAATATTCCTGGTAAAACAAGTAACTAAGACCGCCGTACCCATGCAGAGATAGAAGATACTCTCTTGGCTGCTGAATTTGAACCCGCCGATTGTCGGAGAGGGCACCGTGAGCGTGTCGGCGCCCCCGGTCAAATCAGGCCTGACATTCACGATCAGCCAGGGGATGATGAACTGAGCCGCGAGAGTAGCCAGGGCGAGGTAAAACCCCTTGATTCGTAGTGAGGGGAGACCCACAATGATTCCAACGGCTCCGGCTACGAGCATGGCAATAGGTGTGGCGACCCAAAAACTGAGGCCCCAATACTTCACCATCAGGACCATGGAGTAGGAGCCGACAGCCATGAAACTCGCCTGTCCCAGCGTGATCTGACCTGTCATGCCTGTCAGGATATTGACTCCGTGCAGAGCAATAATACTGATGCCTATTAAATTGATCGTATTGAGCATCACAGGGGACACCCAATAAGGCATCAGGAAGAGGACTAGCAATCCGGTAATCATCAAGATCCATTGTAGCGGTGTTCGCACAATTGCCAGGTCTTTTTCATACGAATCGTCAATAGTTCCACAGGGACGCCACATGTCAAATCCTCTCAACTCTTTTCTGGCCGAATAGACCTTCAGGTCGAATCATCAAAACCAACAGGAGAATGATGTAGGGTGTGATCTCCGCCACCTTCGGATCAATGTAACCCCCTGCCAACTTCTCCAAGACTCCGACGATGAAGCCACCGATAATGGCTCCGGCTAATGAATCGAGCCCACCAAAAATAATCGCCGGCAGTGCCTTGAATGCCACAGCAGAGGTAATGCTGACCTGCAGACCCATTCGATTGCCTATAAATATCCCACTTATGGCGCCAACCGCCGCCGCCAACATCCACGTGGCTGCAAAAATCTTGGTGATATTGACTCCCAAAGACATGGCCACATCGTGACTCTCTGCCGTGACTCTCATCCTTAGGCCGGTGTGGGTTTTGTAGAAAAAGAGTCCTATCAGGGCAAAAGTAATCAGGGCCACGGCAAAGGCATAAAGAAATTCGAAGGAGATAAACAAAGGACCGACAAAAAAGGTCTTTCCGGGAAGAACGCCCTGAGGGAAACTGACCGTATATCCGGTCCATATCATCAGCATGGCCCCACGAAGGATGCTCTCTATAGCCAGGGTCGCCATGATCAATGTCAGAATCGGCTGTGCGAGGAGTGGCCGCAGAAAACTCCGTTCGATCAACGCCCCGAGAGCACCGCACAACATGAGGGTAAATATTAAGGCCAGCCAGAAAGGAAGATTGAACGTGGAAAGGAGGAACACACAGACCAATCCGCCGAAAGTCATCAAGGTTCCTACGGCAAAATTAAAGATCTGTGTTGACTTGTAGATAATAACGATGGACACGCCGATGAGGCCGTAAATCCCACCTGTCAGGATACCACTAATCAAGAACTGAAGAAACAGCATGGCAAACCTTGAGTAAAGAGGAGGTTAATTGACTCGATTGATGGAAAGTGAACTCTTGATCTCACCCTTTTTTCCATCTCGATACGTGACGGCGGCCGTGATATCGACAAAGTCCTGATCGCCAAAAAGGGCATCAAGCATTTCTTTGTATTTATTTTCCATAAAATCACGACGAAGCTTCCGTGTACGTGTAAGTTCGGCCTCGTCAGGATCAAGCTCCTTGTGGAGATTGATGAACTTTCTGATGGCCGCCCATTCGGGAAGGTACGAGTTGACTGTCGCGATCTCTTTCTTGATCAATTCGATAATGCCCTGTTTCTGGCTCAGATCGACAAAGGTCGTATATTCAACACGATTCGACTCTGCCCAATTGGCAACATTGTTGAAGTCAATATTAATGAGCCCCACCACATAATCTTTGTTCTCATGTCCCACGACCAGGGCCTCCCGGATATAGGGTGAGAATCGCAATCGTATCTCTGCGAATTGAGGAGAAAACAGGTTGTCCCCTGACGTTTTTTGAAGTTCGTCCATACGATCCATCACGATCAGATGTCCGTCTTCATCGATCCTGCCGAAATCACCTGTGTGGTACCACTCTTCCCTGATGGCTTCGGCTGTCTTTTCCGGGTCCTTATAATACCCCTTGAAAAGGCAGGGGCTTTTGATGAGAATCTCACCTTCTTCCGATATCTTTACACTGTAATCGTCCAGGGGGGTCCCGCAGGTCTCGGCCTTGATCTGGTTATTGGGATGCATTGTGGCGCATCCGAATTCCGACGCACCATAGAGCTGAACCAATGGAACCCCTATGGCGTGAAAATAACGGATCACATCGGGACTGATGGCTGTTCCCGCGGTCCTCGCGATTTGAGTCCTACTCAAGCCTAAGCGGTCTTTGAGAGGCCTGAAAACGAGTTTTTCCGCGACAAAATTGAGGCATCTCAAGAGGACACCGACCTTTTCACCCTTCATTTTGGTGTCGCCCATCCGATAACCCACTTTGAGGGAGATCTTGAATGCAAGCCGGTTCAGCAAATCGGCGTCGTTCATTTTGACACGTATGGTCCTGATATGGTCCTCCCATAAGCGGGGACTGAGCATGAGGTTCTGAGGACCTACCTCCCGTATATTCTCCTGAACCGTCTCCTGCCTTTCAGGGAAATTCACGGCAAAACCCTTGAACAGGGAATAGGACACATTGAAGATCTGTTCGGCTATCCATGCGATAGGGAGAAAAGATACGCTCTGGTGACCACTGTCGATAGGATATCTCCTGTCCATCCGCTCCGACATCATGATAATATTATCATGAGTCTGGATGGCTGCCTTAGGAAGACCGGTGGTTCCCGAGCTGTAGAAGAAGACGGCCACATCACTTTTTTGGGTCTTGTTGATCATCTCTCTAAAAAGACCGGGATTTTCCTTGGCTCGTCTCTGACCGATCTTAGTCATTTCATCCATGGTCATGAGTAAGGGATCGACATAGTTCCACATCCCATCTTCTTCCCAGTAAATCACCTTCTTGATTTGAGGCACCTCATCTTTGATCTGCAGAAGCTTATCCACCTGCTCCTGGTCCTGACACACGACAAAGCGAGAATCTGAATGTTCGATGAAGTACTTGATCTCCGGTGGGGTGCAGTCGGAGAAAATCCCGACTACCGGGGCCCTGCATGTGAGAGATGCCAGTTCAAACCAATAGACATGTGGCTTGTTTTCGCCGATAATGCTTATCTTATCGTCTTTTTTGATGCCCAACTCCAAAAATGCCATTGTCAATGATTCAACAATGGCATAATAGTCGGCCCAGGTGTATTTCTTCCAAATCCCTCGGTCCTTCTCTCTTAAGGCGATTTTGGAGTCTCCATGCCTTTGATAGTGGTGGAGCAACAGTTTTGGTAGTGTATCTGGTGACATACCTGTCTGATCCGTCATACCTTAAACACCGTATCCTTTTTGGGCCTCTTCCATACCCAGATAGGCCTTGATAACTCTTGGATTGTTTTTGATGACTCCGGGACTGCCCTCGGCAACTTTGGTGCCGAAATCCAAGACTATCACCCGATCAGATATATCCATTATAACACCCATATCATGCTCAATGATGACAATCGTGGTATTCCACAACTCCCTGATGTCCAGGATATAACGAACCATATCCTCCTTCTCTTCCGTGTTCATCCCGGTCATGGGCTCGTCGAGCAGCAGCAGCTTGGGTTTACTTGCCAACGCTCGACCTAGATCGACCCTTTTTCGCAAACCATAGGGCAGGTTACCCACCACGCTCTTCCGAATAGCCTCTAATTCCAGGATATGAATGATATCTTCGATAACATCTCTATGGACGATCTCCTGCCTCCTGGCCTTTCCGAAATAGAGTCCAGCGGCAACGATACCGTAAGTCATCATGCTCTCTCTGGCAGACAAGAGATTGTCCAAGACCGACAGTCCGTTGTAGAGTTCCATGTTTTGAAAAGTTCGGGAGATACCTATCTTGAATCGTTTGACCGAATTGAAACTCGAAATATTTCGATCTTGAAAAAAGACCTCACCCCTTTGGGGATGATAAAATCCTGAAATGCAGTTGAGTAAAGAGGTCTTGCCCGCACCATT
>JAXHUM010000104.1:0-2930 GCA_034189325.1 Thermodesulfobacteriota bacterium | reverse complement strand
GGCTGCCGTGTCTATCTCAAAGCCATGTCCATGGAAGACAGCGGCGAGACCTTTGACCGGGTAAAGGAGGGGGTCCGGGCAAGGGTCGGAGACGCCGCAGAGAGTTTAAAACACCTGGTGATCTTCCAGGTTTTGGGCTCCAGGCCCATTGTTGATATGGGCCAGGGCATATAGGGGTTTAACTGAGACTGGAGAATGCCATGGATGTAATGGTAAGGGTCCCATCGTCACTGAAGAAATGGTTTGAGGGAAGGGATGAGGTCCTCTGTCAAGGCGAGACCGTTGGAGAGTGCATCGGCAGCCTTGTAGGGAGCTTCCCCGGGCTGAAGCATAGGCTTCAAGATGGGGAAGGAGGAATAAACAGCGATGTGCTTGTTTTCCTTAACGGTGAAAACATCCAGGGCCTTAAAGAGGGTATGACGCCTGTCCGACCAGGTGATGTAATTGGCATTATCCCCTTTGCAGCCGGGGGTTGACGGCCATGATAGTAGATCATCCGCAATCCCATTTCATATTCCTGTATCACCCGAAGGTTTTCAGTGGCGAAAAGTATACGGTTTATGAGGGGAAGGAACTTACCAACGGGGAAATGCTCGAATATTGGGGCAAATGGATCGTTCTGGGGAAAAGGGAGTGGCTTGACCACGTGGCCCGAGAACTGAATCCCTCAGTGGAAGAAGAGAAAATACCCTGTATCAAATATGATCGTGCCCCTTCTGTAAATCTGGGAGTGGAGGAGTGCGTCATGATGGTCTACTGTGACAAACGTGAGCGAGACGATGTCTGGCGGATACTCCGCCAACATGAAGTAATGCTCAAGGCCTGGGTCTCCGAAAGGGAGACCATGGAGATGTGGATGCCTGGGGGGAGGCTTTTGGAACGGTGGATACGGTCAAGAAACCTTGACAGGGCCCAGGCCGATATTGCAAGGGAGGATGCCCGATCAAGGTTGTGTTATATCTTTGATCATCCTGATGAGGTATTTGTCCCTTGGGAGCAGTAGAAAAGGACGGCCCCACAAGGATACTAAAGGCCCCAAGATTTACCCTCTTATCCTGCCCTTTGGACCAACCTCTTCCTCGATAATAACGGGGGATTGGAGCTTGCATTCAGATTCGCAATGAAAGGCAACTTAATCGTATGAATCTTGAAAACAAACTGAAAATCCCGGCCCTCGACAACAACTTCTTCGCCTTGGAAGAGGACATATCAAATTTGGACAGGCTGGAGAGGCTCTCGGAAAGGCATCCTGTCAATATCCTGGTAACAGGGAATCAGGGGTGTGGAAAGTCTTCCCTGGTGCGACAGTTCGCCGGTTTTTACAAGAGGCCGCTTGCCACTTTTCAGGTGGGTCTTCTCATAGAGTCAGGCCAACTCTTCGGGCAGCAGGGCTTGAGAAACGGCGAAACCTATTTTCAGAGCTTTTTGTTCCCAAAAGCGATTCAAAACCCCGGTTGCGTCATACATCTGGAAGAAATCAACAGGTCAGAAACACCTCATGCCCTCAATGAGCTCTTTTCAGTACTCTCTGAGGACAGGAGTATCTGGATTGACGGGCTTGGTCTGGTTGAGGTGGCGCCAGCGGTGATCTTTTTTGCGACGATGAACGAGGGCGAGGAGTTCTCCGGGACAGATCGTCTTGATGCCGCCCTCGGAGACAGATTCTATCGCATACATCTTGAACATCTTCCTTCAAAGGTGGAGAAAAAGGTCCTGATGCTCAAGACAGGCGTCGATGAAACCCAGGCCGCCCGGATTATCCGGGTGGTGACTAAATTGAGAGGCAATGATCAGATGGAAATGAACGTCTCCATCCGGCACAGTCTGATGATTGGCGAGTTAGTTGCATTTGGCGCGTCCTTGCGGGAGGCCCTTATCTACAGCCTTCAGATCTCACCTGATGCCTTGGAATCCCTGCTTCTCTCCTTGCACGTGGAGACAGGACAGAAAGAAGCGGATCCCGGGCATTATGGGCCGTATATCCCTTGGAAATCCTAGACAATGAGCAACCCTGTCCCTGATTTCAATATAGTCTCAACGGGCGACACGGCCGGCGAGAAGTCCGTGAAGGCCTATTCTGCATTCTGGCGGAAAAATCGTTCCCATCACGAGGCCAACGAGCTGGCACTGGTTTTGAGAGCGCTCCGCAAAGTGGCCAGACATATAGGGAGCAATGTGAAGCCCGTATATTGGATGGGGATGACAGAACATGACAACAGCTCAATCCTCCTCCATCCGGATGAGGTAAAAGGGGAATACCCCATCGCATTCAAGAAGATGGACATCCTTGTTGGCCGGGTGGTTTGCCAGGCCTTTGCATCAATAGAATGGACTGATTGGGTAAAACAGCGGGTTTGTGACCTGGTCCCCACCATGCCCGAGGGGGAAAAGCCGTATATGGAATACCTGGTTGCGGCGGCAGAGGATATCTATGTAGATGAATTGACCAAGCCTTCTATCTGGTCACTCTATCTATCCAACTACTGGGAATCCGAGCTTTGCAAAGTGATGAGGGATCCGTCACTCCCCCCAAGCCCGGCAAGCCTCGCCAATATCTGGGAGATGAGCGCTTTAATAGGTGAGCGGCAGCGTCCTTTGCACCACTATTATGACACGCCGTTGAAGATACTGCTGAGACATACGAACGGCATCAGGGAGGTTGTCTCGCTTCCTGCCCCGGGGGCAAGGAGAGAGAAGAGGGTTGAAATCTACACAGAGATGTGGAGAGAGATTCATAATGTTATCTCCGGGTGGGAAGAGTTACAACCCCGCCCCGATTCGGTCCTGTTAAGGGACGAGGCTGCCCCCAGAGCGGAAGCCCCAGCAGAAGAGGAGAAAGAGAACGATTCCGACGGCCTTGAATCTGACCTGGTCGAGGATGTCAGGTCGTTCCTGGAGGACGGGGATGCCGATCTGACCCGGGATATCGC
>JAXHUM010000103.1:0-2540 GCA_034189325.1 Thermodesulfobacteriota bacterium | reverse complement strand
TTTCGAACAAGGACCCATTCGGCCCCCAAGCGAGGCGAGGAGCCTTCTTTTGCGACTCACCAGGAATTGCCCTTGGAACCAATGTCTTTTTTGTCCTGTGTATAAGAATTCGAAGTTCTCTCTGAGGAGCGTTGAGGAGATCAAGAAAGACATTGAGATTGCAGGAGATATCAGGGATGATATCAAGGCGCTCTCATGGAAACTCGGCCAGAGTGGAGATACCAATGATCTCGTTATCAGCTCTATTTTTGGTCAATCCGGCTATAGCGAAAGCTACCGAAGTGTTGCGGCATGGCTCTACTACAATACCGGATCTTGTTTCCTGCAGGATGCGGACAACATGATTATGAAAACGGAAGAGCTGGTTGATATCCTGAAATTTCTAAAAGAGAAATTCCCGGAAATCACCAGAATAACGACCTATTCGAGATCTCGGACTATCGTTCGAAAGTCCCTGGAAGCAATGCAAAAGATACATGATTCCGGTCTGAATAGAATACATATTGGCCTTGAAAGCGGGTATGATCCGGTCTTGAAGCTTATGAAGAAGGGGGTGAGCGGGGCCCAACACGTAGAGGCTGGGCGAAAGGTCGTAGATGCCGGCATTGAATTATCGGAATATTTTATGCCTGGCCTGGGTGGCCAGGAGATGTGGCGTGAGCATGCCATTGAGACGGCTCGGGTTCTCAATCAGATCAATCCCCATTTTATCCGCCTCCGGAGCCTGAGAATCCCGAGGCATATCCCCCTTTACAAGAAACTGAAAGATGGCACTTTCACCATGCAGACAGACGATATGCTGGCTGAAGAGATCAAGCTCTTTATTGAAAACCTCGATGGCATTGACAGCACTATCGCAAGCGATCACATTATGAATCTCCTGGAAGAGGTTTCCGGGAAACTTCCCCAAGACAAGGAAAAGATGCTCGACGTGATCCGGGAATATCAAGATCTTCCCGAATCTGAAAGGCTGATTTTCAGATTGGGCAGGAGGGGAGGCACTTACAGATCCGTTGAGGACCTGAGACGGGATCCACAAACCTACGGAAAAATAAGCAATCTTATCAATGAGATAGAAGAGAAAGAAGGTCCTGAAGGAGTGGAAAGTTTTATGGCCGAAATGGTGAACAGGTATATTTAGGTCTTGAGTGAAATCTTGGGCCAGGTAGCAGTCATAAAGAGTGCCCTAAAGAAGGCACTCTCAATGTTATGGGCAAAGGAGTCAGGGGAGATTTTGAAACGTTTGTTCTTGGCTTTGGGCCTCATGGTCCGATGCGTCAACCATTATTCTATCCTGCCAACCTTATAATATTCCACATAAAATCAACCTATTGACAGATGATCGGTTCAATCTTCGCTGGAGCAGGCTTTAGAGGTTACAAGTTTTAATGAGTTATTACCCGGTTTTTCTCAAATTGGAAGGCCGTACAGCCCTTATTGTAGGGGGCGGGCACATAGCACGCCGAAAGGCCGAGACCCTTCTTAGGTACGGCGCGTCTGTCCTTATTGTCTCAAGGACCGTGGTGCCCGAATTGAAAAAACTCATTGAAGATGGAACAATCACTTGCCTCGGTGAAGAGTTCGAGCAGAAACACCTAGAGGGAGTCTCCCTTGTCATAGCAGCCACTGATGACAAGCCATTGAACCATCGGGTCAGCCAATGGGCTCAAAAGAGGGGCATTTTGGTCAATGCCGTGGATCAGCCGGAAGACTGCAGTTTTATTGTCCCTTCCGTCGTCAAGAGGGGAGATCTCTCCATCGCCATATCCACGGCAGGTAAGAGCCCGGCCCTCGCAAAGAAGATACGTGAGAGGCTGGAAGGTCAGTTCGGAGAAGAATACAGCTTCTTTTTGACCCTGATGGGCTATTTGAGGAGGGAGATTCTCTCAAGAGGCTATCCGCAGGAGGAGAATCAAGCGATCTTCAGCAAGATCGTCGATTCAGATGCCCTTGAGGCCCTGGCCCAAAGAGATTGGGAGGCCATGGAGGCCATACTTAAACCACTTCTTCCTGAGGATCTTTCTCCCACGAGTATATTGGATCTTATCAGGAGAGTTGAAGGAGAGTGATGACTTCCATATGGTCACATCTGGCGCTCATCTTCGAGCTGCTTGCAACTGGCGGGTTTATTGTCTATATCGTGAAGCAGGAGAAATGGGTATTCCGTGTATCCTACTGGATCCTCTTTGTCGGGTTTGTGTGTCACAGTATTTCTTTGCTCTATGGCTATTACCTCCTGGGGACAGCGCCTGTCCTCAACCTGAAGTCAGCCCTTTCCTTTTTTTCCTGGACCATTCTGCTGGCCTTCCTTGCGTTCCAGGCGAGATTCCGACTGATGGTACTCGGCTCTTTTGTGGCGCCTTTCTCTGCATGTTTGATGATTATTTCTTATGCCATGCCATGGATTGACGTGCCGGTCAAACCAATATTCAAGAGCCTATGGCTGACCGCACATGTGGGGACGGTCTTTTTAGGTAATGGTGTATTCGCCATCGCCTTTCTGTCTGCCATTATGTATCTTATTCAGGAACGTCAGATCA
>JAXHUM010000102.1:0-13905 GCA_034189325.1 Thermodesulfobacteriota bacterium | reverse complement strand
CGGTGCGTTCATGCACGCCGATGGTCATTATTGTCAGGATGCCCACGCCACCGACCAGCAGCGAGATGCCGCCCAGCACGCCCACGGCAAGGGTGAGAATGTTGAGCACCGATCCCAGCACTTCCAGCATCTGTTCCTGGGTGATGATCGTGAAATCCTCGGCACCATGACGCTCCTTCAGCAGGGCCCGGGCCCGCCGCGCCACCTCTTCCGAAGGGCTTCCGGCCGCATAGAGCAAATCGATTTCCATCAGGCTTTCGCGGTTGAAGAGCGTCATGGCACGCGCAACCGGCAAATAGACGGTGTCGTCGAGGTCGAAACCCAACATTTCACCTTTGGATTCCATCACGCCGATCACCCGATAGCGTTCCCCGCCGATGCGGATACGCCGCCCCAGGGCATTTTCGTCTCTGAAAAGCTCGTTCTTAACCTTGCTGCCCAGGACGGCGAAGGCACGCGCCGTGCGTGGGTCCTCGTCCGGCAGAAAGCGGCCCTGGGCCACCCGCATCCGCCACACCACCGGCATGTCGGCCCCGACGCCGATGACAAACACCCTGCGGCTGCGGCGATCATACTCCACTGCGGCATTGCCTTGAATGACCGGGGTAACGGCGATGACCCGGTGCAACCGCTCCAAGGCCAGGGCATCTTCGAGGCTCAAGGGTCGCACGTTGCTGATGATCGCGCCGGAAAATCCCGTGGTGGATATTTTCCCGGGATTGATCCCGATCAGGTTGGTGCCGAACTGGGTAAACTCGGACAAAACGAAGCGGTGCACGCCCTCTCCCACTGAGGTGAGCAGCACCACGGCGGCGATGCCCACCGCGATGCCCAGGGCGGTCAAAAAGCTGCGCAGGCGGTGGCTGACCAGCGCCTGGATGGACAATTTGACAGTGTCGCGAAACAGCATGGAAGTATTCGATGGTTTTGAGTTTGGGGCGTAGCGGCTACATTTCGCCGAACCTATCGGCGAGAGAGCGCTGTCACCGGATCGAGTCGGGCCGCCCGCCGGGCGGGCAGAACGCCGAAGATCAGCCCCGACACCAAGGCCACCCCCACGGCCGCCAGCGGCGACCAGAATGGCACGACGATCGGGAATTCAGGTAAAATATGGCGCGCGCTCAGGACGCCCAGCGCGGCCACCAGCAGTCCGCAAGCCGCTCCTGCCAGCGACAGCATGGCCGACTCCGACAGAAACAGCAGCAATACTTGAGTTCCGGGGGCGCCGATCGCCTTCAGCAGGCCGACTTCGGCAGTTCGCTGGGAAACCGCGATCAGCATGACGTTCATGATCAGAATCCCGGCAACCGCCAGACTGATGGCGGCGATTCCGCCCAGGGCCAGGGTCAAGGCGGTCAGGATCCGATCGAAAGTCGCCAGCACCGCATCCTGGGTGATGACGGTCACATCGTCTTCACCGTCGTGCCGTTCCCGAATAATGTCCAAGACAGCCTGTTTGGCCTGTGCTATCGCTTCGCGGCTGCGGGCCTGAACCAGGATGCGGAACAGGGAATCCTGGTTGAACAGGTTCTGGGCCGAGGCCACGGGGATAACAGCCACATCGCTGATATCCACCCCTAGGGATTGACCTTTCCGGCTTAGCACGCCGATGACGCGAAAACGACGTTCGCCGATCCGCACAAAGCGCCCCAAGGGCGAATCGTTTCCAAACAGTTCCTTCTTGACTTTGTGGCCCAGTACACACAGCGCTTCGGCCCGGGTGACCTCGCCGGCCGGGATGAAGCGGCCCTGGGCCATGGTGAGGTTACGGATCTCGTAAAGGTCGGCGGACGAGCCCAGGATGGTCGTTTCCCGCTCCAGAGCGCGGTGGGATACCGGAGCCGATCCGACCACGATGGGTGCCACCCGTCGCACACTGCTACTGCGCAGCAGGGCCAGAGCATCTGAGAGGGTGAGATCGCGCGGGGTTTCACCCATCATGGGCGGTGGGCCGCCGACGGTTTCAGAGCGCCCGGGCAGCACCACCAGCAGATGGGATCCCAACGATATGAACTTTTGGGAGACATAGAACCGGGCCCCTTCGCCCAAGGCGGTGAGAAGAATAACCGAGGCCACGCCGATTGACATGGCCAGCAGCATCAGCCCGGTGCGTAGCGGATATCCGGAGAAGGCCCGAAAGCAAAAGCGGGTGACATCAATTATTTTCATGACGGCGTTCCCTCGTCGTCGACCACCCGTCCATCAAGCATGCGCAAGCGGCGCGCCGCGCGCCGACCCAGCTCCGGATCATGGGTGACCATGATAATGGTCATCCCCGAGCGGTTCAAATCTTCAATTGTTTGGATCACCTCGTTGCCCGAGGTGCGGTCTAGGTTGCCGGTGGGTTCGTCGGCAAGAATGACGGCCGGCCGCATGATGGTGGCGCGGGCAATAGCCACGCGCTGGCGTTGGCCGCCGGAGAGCTGATCCGGTCGATGCCGGGCCCGGTCGGCCAACCCAAGGCGGTCCAGGGTTGCAAGCACCCGCGTTTTGCGTTCGGAGGGGACAACACCGCCCAGCACCAGGGGTAACTCGACATTTTCCGCCGCCGTCAGGCGCGGTATCAGGTGAAAGAACTGGAAAATGAACCCGATTTTATGACGCCGCACCTCGGCTTGCTGGAGATCAGTCAGTTCGGTGGTGTCCACTTCTTCCAAGCGGTAGACGCCTTCATCCGGACGATCCAGAAGTCCCATGATGTTCAGCAGCGTCGATTTGCCCGACCCAGAGGGCCCCATTATAGACACGTATTCTCCGGACCGAATGTTCAGGTTCACCCGACGCAGGCCGTAGACCCGCTCATCGCCGACTTGGAAAACCCGCTGAATGTTCTCCAGATGAATCATGGACGCTCCTCGATGCGCACAACTGTCGCGCCCGGCTCGAGCTCGGGATTGTCCACATTGACCACTACCAATTCGTCGGGTGTGAGACCCTCCAGCACCTCTGTCTGGTCCCAGTTGGAAATTCCGATGCGGATATCCCGCAGGGCCACCGTGCCCTGGTCGGGCTGAAATACAAATACGCGCCGACCCTCCATGATCGCTTCGGTGGGCACCCGAACCACATCGCTGCGCGCCTCCAGAATAACCTCGATATCGACGCTGTAGCCGGGCAGCAGGGCCGAGATTTCTTCCGGCCGGCCGAAGCTCACCTCCACCTCCACCGTTCGGGCCTGTTTTTCGACATCGAGCACATAATCGGATATTCGGCGGACATGACCTTCAAAACGGCGGTCGCGGAAAGCATCCATGGTGATCCGGGCCAGCATGCCGACCCGCACATCGGCGGCATCCACCTCGTCGATGGGAGCGGCCACGTAAAAACAGCTGACATCGATAATGTCCACGGCCGGTGGGGTGGGGATACCTACCGGCGACGGGGTGACATATTCATAGAGTTCGCCGTTGATTTCAGCGATGATGCCGTCAAAGGGCGCCTCCAGTCGGGTGCGGGCCAGATTGGCCTGTACAACGGCCATCTGGGCCTCCCTCGCTTTGACTTCGGCCCAGGCGGCCTGGCATTCTGCCATGAAAGTGTCCGCTTCGGCAATGGCGTTGTCCACGCGTTCTTCTGAAACCGCATTGCCACGCAGCAGTTTGACCAGCCGGTCCGCATTGCGCTTGGCCACATCAGCCTTCAGGCAGATCGCATCCCGGCGCGACCGGGCCGCGGTTATCTCCCGCTGGACCAGCTCGGCCTGGGCCGCCAGATCGGCGTTCCAGATTTCCAGCAGTAGCTGGCCGGCTGTGACCGAATCCCCTTTTTTGACGGGTAGCTTGGCGATCTGCCCGCCGATGCCGGGAGACAGCTTGGCTCGCCTGCAGGCCTTGACCGTTCCGGCCCGCGTATTGGCTACGGTCCGTTCCACCGTGCCACGGCTCACCGGTTTGACCTCCACTGCGATCGGGTCGGGCCGGGTGTAATGCCAGACGCCGACGACGCCGGCGGTGATGGCAACCAGGATCAAGAACCAGCGCAGAATGCGTTTGGACATGAGAACAAAACTCCTTATGTTACGTTATCAGCCAGCACTTATTGCTTTTTAGCGCGCTTTGACTGTCAAGGCAAGCAACGATCGGCGAAAGAGCCCGAATGGGCCGATGCGGAATTGCGATCCATAATTATTGTTTGAACCGGAGTGTGTCGATGTGCTCATCCCGCCGATGCGCCCTACAAGCTCGGGAGTTTCATCGTGCTGTAATCGGGAGAGCCTGGCAAGGTTACCCATATCGGTATCTACAGCAGGCGAATATTGACCCGCAATGAAGTGGAGATTACCCTGCCCAATGCCATCATGGGCAATGTCATAATCACCGCCGAGGCAGGGGAGTCCTCCATTTCAAGAGCGACCTTGGGACGGCCAACAGGAGGATCCATCCAGGGATGGATGATCAAGACGTAAAAATTCAGTGCCGGTATCAGCTCGAGGAAATGCGGGATGCTGTGAAGATAGCGGCTTTCCAGGCCTGAGATGTCGTTGGGATTCCCCTCCCGGGCGGCCGTGTGAGAGATGATAGAATCCCGCGTTCCTGGCCCATTCCAGGTAACGGGGGACGAGAGGAGCAAACCCTTCCGAAACAGGGACCCAAACTCCGCAAGAGCCAGTCCCAGACGATTGAGGGCGATCGCATCATCGGGGCTGCGGGCCGCCCCCCTCCAGATGGATTCCCTTGTCCTTCGTGGCCCAGGTCCTATTTCTCTCATAAGACTCCCTGAATTGAGAGTAATGAAAGGCCAGTCCCAGAGCCTTAACGGCCGTCTCCGAATCGCTGAACACGGGGTAACCCATGTCCTCCAGTTGGTTGGCCAGGTCACGGGCCATAGACACTTCAGGTCCGTAGATCCACGTTGCCACAGGCTTTTGATGGGTTCTCCTCAGACGTTCGTAGGCCTCCAAACAGGCCTCTGTATTGTTGTTGCTGGTGGGATCAGCCCATATGACCATAAGGAGGGCGTCCACCTGATCATCTCCAATCACCGCCTCAAGGATGCGAGGGAAGGAGGTAAAGAAATCCGGCACAGCAGGGGCCACGGGGCCGATATCCACCGGGGTCTTCCCAAAACCCGGAAACACCTCTTCCAAGAGGGCACTGGTCCCGGGGGTCAGAGTGGCCGGTTCCAATCCATACTTGGCTCCTTCATCCGTGGCCAGAACCCCGACTCCGCCTGTGTAACTGACGATGCCGATACGGTTTCCTCTGGGGAGAGGTTGATGAGCAAAAATCTTGGGCACATCAAAGAGCTCATGCCATTTGTTGAGGCGCAAGATCCCCGCTTGGCGACAGAGGGAATCAAAGATCCGGTCATCCACGGCAATGGATCCCGTGTGGGAAGCGGAGGCCTTGGCACCCTGCAGGGTCCTGCCCGACTTCAAAATACAGACCGGCTTGTGCTTGGTGACCTTCCTGGCGGTTTCCAGGAATCTCTTGCCGTCCCGGACGCTCTCCACGTACATGCTGGCCACTTTTGTGGCCGGATCCTTGTCCAGGTAAAGGAGGAGGTCGCATTCGTCCAGGTCGCACTTGTTGCCGAAATCGCAGATCTTGCTGACGCCTATATTGAAATCCATGTAAGGAAAGGCCTGGGGGTTGGTCATGCCCGTCTGGGAGGAAATCGCCACCGGCCCTGCCTTCAGGGTATAATAAGACCCGGCCGCATAGGGACAAGGGTTGTAGCCGTTGGCGGTATTGACCACCCCAACGGTATTGGGTCCTATCATGCGGATCCCGCTTTGTCTGGCGATCTCCAAGATTTCTTGTTGTAACCGGACTCCCTCCCCGTTCCGTTCTGCGAAACCATCGGATACCACGGTCACCGCTTTGACACCCTTTTCACCACACTCCTTGAGGACCTGGGGGACCCTACGGGCGTTTATCATAATCAGGGCCGCGTCGATTTCTCCATCCACCTCTTTGATGGAAGCATAGGCCCTGATCCCCAGAATGTCCTTGCAGCCGGGATTGACGGGATAAATCCTGCCTTTATAGCCCGAACTCACCAGGGATTTGACCACCACATATCCTCCGAAAAAGGCCTCCCTAGGAGATCCAATCACAGCGATACTTCGGGGTTCAAAAAAGCGAGCGCTGTCTTGCAAACTCGCCGTGTCATTCCGGATCATGGATAGGTTCCCTCCTTTTTTCCCAGTCTGCCGATAAGGACTCGCTTTTGCTGGGAAGGGATATAGCGGAAACGGGTTTGTGTGTCAAGGGGAAGGTAACCGCAGGATATAGTGATCGGAAGAAAGTGCCGATGTACTCTTCTCTGCTCGTAGCGATATGGTATGGATAGAGGAGTGGTTTGTCAATCCATTCCCTTGAAACAGCTTTTGATATGAAGTTATAATTAAATACAACGTATAATTGGGCATAGCTTCTCCCACCATGCCCCGTCATGGAGCGGTAATAGGTGGCCCAAACTATGCTCGGGACTGTGCAATGAAAACACAAACCTCTCCAATGATACAAGATGATAGGATTCCTGCCCCTGTGTGGGAGATTTCACAAAGGCTTACAAAAGGGGGCTACCAGGCCTTTCTCGTGGGAGGGGCCATACGGGATTTCCTGCTCGGTTTTCAGGCCAAGGATTGGGATGTGGCAACCAATGCGACGCCGGAGACAATCCGCCATCTCTTTCCGACTACCAGGTGTTTTCGCCTTAAACACGAAACCATAACCCTGTTGATTGGGGGCACGCACTACGAGGTGACCACCTTTCGAGGACCGGGAGGGGGAATAGGTTCGGGCATTGAGGAGGATCTGGCACATCGTGATTTCACTATCAATGCCATGGCATATGACCTCATCGGGCTGAGGATTATCGATCCTTTTGGTGGCATGGAGGATATCAGGAGAAGGGTGGTTCGGGGGGTGCTCCGCCCAATAGAGAGGTTTCAAGAAGATCCGTTGAGGATGATGAGGGCGATACGGTTCTCCCAGGACCTGGGATACTCGATTGATCCCGAGACGCTTGCGGCCATTACAATCTTCTCCCATGCCATCAGCGGGATAGCGTTAGAGAGAATACGAGATGAGCTTGTAAGGATGCTCATGGTCGAACGTCCATCGGTTGGGTTCAATCTGATGAGAAAAACGGGCCTTCTCCAGGTAATCCTGCCGGAACTGATGGAGGGGTACAGAAGACGTCAGAACAAGTTCCATAGGTACACGATTTATCGGCACATCATGGAGACTGTTGACGCGATCGAGAGCGATCCTGTCTTGAGGCTTTCCGCCCTGTTTCACGACATTGCCAAGCCTCGGGTGAGGGAGAAGATCGAGGGGAGATGGCGTTTTTTTTCTCACGCCGGCGCGAGCTCCGATCTTGCCAGGGAGATCATGGTGAGGTTGAGGTTTAGCAATGACCTGATCTCTCGAGCCTCGATCTTGATTGCACATCACATGTTTGATTTTAAAAAGGAGCTGAGCGATAGGGCGATCCGGAGATTTATTAAAAGGGTGGGCCCGGAACACATCGATGATCTCATCGACCTGAGAAAGGCCGATAATGTAGCACATGGATGGGGGACGGATCACGGGGATCGGATTGAGGCATTCAGGAAGAGAGTTCACTCCATGATGAGAAGATCGCCTGCACTCACCATCTCCGATTTGGAACTTAACGGTCATGACGTCATGACGATAACGGGCTTGCCCTCCAGCCCAAGGGTGGGGCAGATCCTCAACAAGCTCCTTGAAGCGGTTATCGAGAATCCGGAGCATAATCAGAGAGAGAAGTTAAAAGAAATAGTGCAGGAGATGGAAAAACAGAACCAATAATGCTACATGGCTCCATGAAATGATTAATTAATTCCCATTAACTTCCTAATCAATGAGGACAAAGCGAGCGCCTAACAGAACTCTGATTCATCTATCTATTTTGCAAACTCCATTGGGATCATAGCAGGATCGCCGGTCTATTTCGGCTCCATGGCTAATCACATTACAAGGTTGATAGCGTTAACCAGCAATAAGAGGAGGTATTGATTCTATGGACCGAAGGATTTTAATCCAGACAGGAGATGTCAGGGGCGAGGCTATTGTGGGCGAGAGCGAGACTGCTGCGGCGATTTGGGATTCCCTTCCAATTGAATCGGTGTGAAATACCTGGGGGAGATGAGGTCTATTTCGACATACCCACCTCCCTTGCCCTCGATGAGACCGCGAGGGAGATCGTGGACATGGGGGATGTAGGCTATTGACAAACAGGAACGGCGCTGTGCATCTTCTTCGGCCACACGCCCGCGAGCAGGTGAGCGTGTCGAGAGCTTTTATTTGAGGATAGGGCTGAAAATCGAGGAAATTTGAGAGAAGCGATTCCTTGAACCCAGCTCTTTTTTGAAAAATCAGGCAGTATCCTGCCGTGGCGTTTGTCTTTGGTAACAGGATCTACCTCTTTGCTTTTTCCTTTTGCGCCAAGATACGTTACGGTTACAACCATAATATCGGACCATCTGGCCCCTTGCTTGGAACGTGTAAGCACATGGCGACCAGCCTTTCCAGGGTATCAAAGAACTTCTCAGCTTTTGGATTTAAGAGGCCTGCTTCCTTGCCAATCCCCCAAGGGATCTGTTTAGGATATCCAAAACCTGTCGTTAATAAAGTGTACCATGCATGTCTAAAGTGATTGAAAACCAGCGGCGTTTTTCCGGAAAAATAATCATCCAATTGTCTTCCGGATTCAACGAGAGGATATAGGGGCCAAAAAGACTTTGATATTCAGCCGGGAAGAGTGTACCGCTCCAAGGATTCACAGAATAATTTATTGAAATCCTCCATTCACATCATTAAGCTTTATGGACAAAAATCGGCTTGATGTGTGGGCCTGATCAGCATAAGGGGTTATTCTTGACGAAAAAGCGTCGGCTGCATATACTGATTAGTTGAAAAACACGTCGTTTTTCCCCACCCTCTCATGACAAGTGCCATCAGGATGACTCAAAAAATAGATTGGACGTCCAATGTGCAATGAAAAAAGTACGGAAGTTCTATGAAGACTCGACCGATTCTGGTCACTGGGGCAACAGGGTATGTGGGCGGGCGTTTGGTTCCGAGGCTTCTGGCAGCCGGATACAGGGTTCGCGCCATGGCCCGTTCTCTGGACAAATTGCGCGGCCGGATATGGTCGGACCACCCCTTACTGGAATTTGCCCAGGCTGACCTTCAGGATCCTGCCTCGTTGAAAAAAGCGATTCAAGGCTGTTTCGCGGCTTATTACCTGGTTCACTCCATGAACCCCGAGCACCCGGTCTTTTCCCTGGCCGACCGCAGGGCGGCTTATCATTTTGTTGCAGCCACCTCCGGGATGAATCTGGAACGCGTCATCTATCTGGGTGGGCTTGGAGGCGATTCGCCAGATTCAAGTCCCCACCTGAAAAGTCGAGCAGAGGTGGGTAGGATCCTCCAGTCCGGCCCGGTTCCCGTCACCTACTTGCGCTCGGCCCATATACTGGGATCAGGGAGCGCCTCCTTTGAGATACTCCGCTACCTTGTCGAGCGGTTGCCCATCATTCTGATCCCTTCCAGGGTGGCAAACACCAAGGTTCAGCCGATCTGCATCCGGAATGTCCTCAACTACCTTGTGACCTGCCTTGACAAGGATGAAACAATCGGTCAAACCTTCGACATTGGCGGGCCGGACATCATCACCTATAGACAACTCTTGGAACTGTATGCGCAGGAGGTCGGTCTGCGCAAACCCCTGTTCATTACCCTCTATTTTCTTCCCATCAGCAGGTTAGGCCGGAAATTGGGTATATCCTTGGCCAAACTCATCTTGCCGGTACCGCCGAGCATTTCCGAGCCTCTTCTGGAGGGCGCTACAACCCAGGTGGTCGCCAGGGATGACCGGATCACCCGGATCATTCCGCAGGATATGATGACGTGCCGGGATGCCATAAGACGGGCCATTCAGAAGGAATCCCTGCAATTGGTTGAGACCCGCTGGACGGACGCGGGTGAGTTGAAGCCCCCGGAATGGGTCCATGTCGGAGACGCCCCTTACGCGGGTGGCACACTCCTTCAGGGCGGATTTAGGGTGGGTCTGCTGGCCTCACCCGGGGAAGTCTGGCCCATTATCAGCCGGATCGGCGGCCAGAACGGCTGGTACTATGGGGACCTGCTGTGGCAATTGCGGGGATGGATGGACAGCCTTGTAGGTGGGGTGGGATTACGCCGCGGTCGTCGCCATCCTGAACAATTGTTTGTTGGCGACGCCCTTGACTTCTGGCGTGTTTTAGAGGTGGAACCTCCGAAACGTTTGACACTTGTGGCCGAGATGAAACTGCCCGGGGAGGCCATTATGGAATTCAATGTCGTCTCATCAGGCCGAGGTGTGGAACTCAACCTCTATACTCGATTCAGACCCAGGGGACTTTATGGAATGCTTTATTGGTATGCCCTATTGCCTTTTCATGACCTCCTCTTCGGTGGTATGCTCAAAGAGG
Source organism: Thermodesulfobacteriota bacterium (assembly GCA_034189325.1). Classification (GTDB taxonomy): domain Bacteria; phylum Desulfobacterota; class DSM-4660; order Desulfatiglandales; family Desulfatiglandaceae; genus JAXHUM01. Next base: position 3,458 of record JAXHUM010000102.1, on the reverse strand, counting down.
TGGCCAAAAGAGTCGACCGACCTATTGTAAAAAGCCCCGAAAAATTCAAACCAAATCCGATCAAATGAGCCCCCGCCTCCTTTCCTGTCTTTCGCTGAAGAACCATACAAAACAGAGGGACTTCATTCTAAATCAGCTTTTTCTGTTTCGCTTCTGACCTAAGAGAGGTGATAGCGGCCATCCCGGTCAACGAAAACCCTGCATCTGACCGCATATTTTCGCTATAGTCTTTCAAAATCTAGATGTTGAGAGATTGCCCTTGATATCTTCAGTTACGTCTTTATCTCATTGATAAGTACCACATTGTGGCAGATTATGTGCCTTGTTCCATTGGGCAACACCCACCCGAGTGCCGGAGGCGCCGCCATGAGGAACCTGCAGACAACTCATGAAATCCATATTGATCCCGTCTGCGCAACGGAAGTCAATCCCAAAGATACGAGTATTCAGTCAACCTTCCGGGGCCATATCTACTATTTCTGTTCACAGGGAGGTAAAAAGCGTTTGAAGCCGCACATGAAACCTGTATGTCATCCTAGGCGGAATACCGCAAACCCGAGCATTCCAAGACCGTTTTCCCATGATTTCATCTTTTCCTTTCAACGTTCAGGACATCTTCAGCTCGCTTTGATCGCAGAGACTCATTCGGTCCCACCCAACCACCTTTCTGACTTCACCCTGATCACACTTTTTGGCGGACCCAGTCTCATCACCGCCCCCGCGATCCGCCTCCATGGCCATGTCCTGATCCACTTCCTTCAGAACCACCTGCACCCTGGCCTCCGCCAAAGGGATCCGATGAAGACCGGGGCCTTTGCTTCCCTCCAATCCCGGAGAGTCCATTTTTCTCCAGATCCTCCGAGTCTGCACCCGCACGAATGGCGACCGAATAGCGTCCCACAAGGATATCCGGCGGCGTATTCATACTGTCTTTCAGAAATGACCGGCGAACCCTGATCATGTCTATGGTGTTGTACCGCTGCCGTAGGGCATGATTCGCCATAATGGCCGCGTCAAAGGAGGGTACGCCCAGGCGAGCCAATTCTCGCGTTAGTCTCCAGGTCTCCAGAGCCAGATCTTCCTGCTCTTGGTCCGGAAGGTTCCTGGCCCTGAGCAACAATTGGTTCCGAAGACGCAACATGTCCTCCTCTTCGACGCCAGCCGCAAAGGCTTGCGCCATGATCCGCGTAAGAGTCCTCTGACGAGACCTTTCCCTCACCAGGAGCCCAGACTCCTTTGCCGCCAAGGCGTGGCGTGCCGCAACCCTCTCAAGGGCCGTGACGAGAGACTGGGCTGATACACCCTTTGCGGTCCCCTCAAGAACTTTGTCCACCAGGTCTTCCGCAGGCAGCCCCAGTTCCGCGCTCTTCTGAATTTTCGCATTGACACGAATGACCTGTTCTTCCCTGAATCGATTTTGGATCATGCGTCTGGTCATCTTCAGGGCCTGTTCCTTGGGCACTCCCGCCTGGACCATGTGTCTGATGGATGCCCTGATCTGCTGCGACTCCATCAGCACGAAGTCGCCTTCCTTGTCCTCCCCCTGCACCTGTGTGACCAGCAAGAAAAGAACGCACACTGTGCTCAGCCATATTCTCATGGTCTTCCTCCTATTTGTCTTTTTGATCTGAAACGTTCGAAGGCGGGTAAGGTTACAGGAAGGGAACATAAAGGCAGTTTTCGTTCCCAAAATCGTCCCGCTCCTTGAACCGACAATCAGGGGTTAAGACCTTCCCGTCCACCACATAAAAGTATCGAAACGCGTGCCCGGCCGGAACGGTCACCACCCAAACCCCATTTTCCTCAACACTGGCTCGTCTCGGCAGGTATCCGTCCAGGGAGCAATGCAGCACGACGGATCTCACGTCTTTCGCTCTCAGGCGAAACTGTAGACCTTCTGGGCCGCGTTTCACCGAATGTGACGAGCACCCTGCAAGGAACAGAAGCACGAAACAGCAGACGGCATATAGTTTCATGAGGCAATACCCTTTAGAAGAATACTGTTGGTGCCGCCAAAATCGTCCTGTTCAAGACGCAAGACCGTAGGATCATGTATCCGTTTTCTTCCGTCGAGGATGTAGGCGTACCGATGATCTGCTTGGGGAAGTTCCAGGGTGACCTGCCAGTAGCCACTGTTTCCCGCCGGCGCCATGGGGATTCTTGACCAGCCCGTAAAACTGCCTGTAATCTCCACACTGGTGGCATCTGGCTCGAACAGCACAAAACGGTGTCTATGGTCAGAGGTGGTCTTGGGACTTGACCACAGAATAAAAACGAGAACAACGGCCGCAATGGCGGGCAGTCCCAAGGCGACGGGTCTCCACATGCGACCGAAGATTTGCCCCTTGCGAGGGACAAGGACGTCCGGTACATGGATGGTTACTCTCCCACGGATGCGCTTTTCCTGTTCGAGCAACCGAACCGTCTCCTTGGAAAAACCACTGTCTCCGTTTACCGTTTGAACGAAGTGGATCTTCTCGTCCAGACCCAGTTCGTCATCAATGAAAAGACTTTGCAACTGCTCCATAGTTATCCTCCGTCCAGGATTGCTGCCAGGCTGCGGCGCGCCCGGTGTACCTTCACCTTCACATTGGGCACGCTCAAACCCGTGATGGCCGCTATCTGCTTGTATGTCAGATCTCCCCCCACGACCAGGGCCAGCAGGTCTCGCTCATCTTCCGCTAGAAACATCATGGCCTCTAGGACCCGCCGGTATTCGTCTCGAATCATGAGATAGGCTTCCTGGTCTATCGCGGTCTTTTCCCCGCCCGGGAAACGGCTTGCTCGCCGCCCTCGCTTCCTTATCCTATCCCAGAGCGCATTACGGGCAACCGTGTAGAGAAGGCTGGCGCTCATGTCCTTGAACCCGTAATGTTCCAGACAGCGTGTGAAACTCTCCTGCATCACGTCCCTGGAGAGTTCATAGTCGCCGGTGACCCGCATAAGATAGGAAAACAGCTTTTCCTTGTTTTCTTCATAGAAGGCGTCAAAGGATTCCGTCATGAGAGAAGAACGTTCGAAAGCCCTTTTGGTTACAGGCGGTCTATAGGTTCTGGAAAATATCCTTTTGGAAACCCGTGCGGCCACCCAGGGGGACTGTCTTTGGATTGTTGATAAGAACTCTCTTTCGTTGGGTAGGGATATAGGTCGATAAGAACTCGCTTTTGTTGGGACGGGATATAGTGGAAACGGGCTTGGGTGTCAAGGGAATAGTGACCGCACGATATTATGGTCGGGACAACGCGCCGCATCATGGGGCTCCGAGTTCCGGATAAGCCTGCATGGGGTGAGCGTGTCAATAGCTTTTCCGTCTGCTAACGCGTAAATCTTCCCAGAGCTGAACAACTTTTCAATGCTGTGAACAAGGCAATAGAGCATCCATTGAACAAGGATAGGGTTCTGCCATTAACTCATCTATATGCCATTCTTTGAAGTTCTTGAGGTGCTCTATTTTACCT
>JAXHUM010000101.1:0-13793 GCA_034189325.1 Thermodesulfobacteriota bacterium | reverse complement strand
TCATCTCCTTCCGGCCCACTCACGCCCCCTTTTGTGCGATCTCTATGTCAGGCTCAGATTTTAATCCTCGGAATACTCAATGTATTGCTGTAGTACAAATTTGTGCCTTCCTTGACTTCAAAAAAAATGGAACATTTTGAAACAGGCTCTACAATGTAAAAAAAATGGAGAGATTCAAGAATGGAATCGATAAATTATAAAATAGAAAAAAAGTGAAAAGCAAGTAAATTCCAGCAAGTAGGAGGGAAAGAGGAGGCCGGAAGAGCTATACCAGGCCAAAGGGGCCTGTGCTTGCCTGGTGAATATCCACTATAAGGCTACCTGATGAGGCTCATAGTTGGTTTGGGTCGGCTTTGTTGAGAAAAAAGGGGTACCGACTATTTTCATTATTATGAATAATAGTCGATATGGAAAACAGGACCCCATATATCAGAACCTGGCAGGATGGTGCTATGGAAAAATGCATGATATTCCTTGCAGGGCCACGCCACACAGAAAAACCACTTTTAGCCAAATCATTCCCGGTTCTTTTGCAAATAGTCTTTATTGCAACTTGTCGAAAAAAGCGAAGGTTACCGTATCATACCGAATGGGGGCTGGAAGATACTTATCGCTCATGCATATCAGTGGCTTTCTATTTTACGTACAATACTTCAACGACAGGCGGGTTCGAGACCCTGATAGTTGTCTGTACCCATATTTTTTGAGATGATACCTATTGAATGAGTTTTACTGTCTCAATGAGGGTGGACGCCGCTTTTGTCGAATAAGAAACTCTGAAGCTCTCGATGTGTGAAATAGGGATCATCATTTCTCAAGTAAGGGAGCAATATTTTCTTTCGGCGAAGCAGATCTCTCTGAATATCCCCGAAGATCTCATCCTCCTGGTAGAGCCTGGCATTGGCAACATGCTTTCCAAAGGGATTGAGTATTTCGCTCCCTCCCCAGAATCGATAGCTCTCTGTGCGGCATGTTTGTGTAGATTCTGTTCTTTGTCTTGTCCTGTTTTGTGATATCGTAGAGGTTGACCGTCTTTCCTCAAAACTTTCCTCACCCACACGATTTACGCAGATATTATAAATTCCAAAAACACGAGAGTAAAAGCTATTAATAATGGACCAGCTTTCTATATTGCTGAATTCATCACCCATAGAACCTTGCGAAGAATTGAATATAGTAATAAAGATATCCGCCTTTTTGGTTACGCCCAGATAGGGAAGGGAAGGGTGCCACAGGTCATTGCAGATGAAGACCGCAATATTGAAGTCATGGAGATTAAAGACCATAACCTGTTTTCCGGAAGAGAAGTATTTCCTTTCTTCGAAGACGCCGTAATTGGGCAGGTTGAGTTTGCGATATGAGAAAAGGATGCTGCCATCCACCATTACAAGGGCGGAGTTGTAGAAATTCATGGATGGTGATTCTTCAATAAAGCCCACCACGGCCGCAGTGCCCCTGGTGGCAGATGCCAGGCGGTTGATTTCAGTGGAATCCAGCCTGAGGGCCACCTCGTGATAGCTTTGCCCGACAAAATACCCTGTCAGGGCCAATTCCGGGAACACGACCAGGTGAGCACCTTTTTCACGACCCTGATGTATCTTGGTGATAACATCTTCAAGGTTGGCCTTGAGGTCGAGCAGCCTTGGGCTGGTCTGGTATACGGCGACTTTCATATTCTGATTCCTCCCGTGATCTAAAGTAGAAAGGCCTTGCCCGTGTGTTTCAGGGTATGATCATCCCTCATGTAGTTGGCCTTGCTTCCGTTGCGCATGATAACCTCAAAGCCCTCCGTATCATAGGGTTCGAGGTTATAGTCGGGAGCCATATCAGGCCTTGTTTCATTGCAAAGCTCTATATGCCTTTCCAGTTTGGCTATGGAAAAGGAGATGAGCTCATTCAGGAATCCGAATGAGTGTCGCATCTGGTGAAAGCCGAATTTCTTCATCAGTGCAAATCCGTTAATACCATCTGCTTCCGCTTCCTGATTAGGTGTTTCCTGAGAGGTGGTGCAGGCGGTCTGTATAGAGGGAATGTCAAGCATCTTGTTAATTTTGTCCTGAATAAGGTTTGCTATATTATGTGAAATAAGACCCAGGTCTACGGCATAGTTTCTTTGAATACTAGCAATAGAGGGAAGACCTGCGTGGACTACCGTAATACCGGGATTGACGAGCTGGGCCAGGGTAATTCCAAAAAGGCCCTCCGCATGGGTCAGAGTGAGAAGACCCGACATGGAATAAGGCCCTGAGAGGCCGGCCATGGGCATGGTGGAGACATATATGGGGATCCCCATGCGCACGCATGAGAGAAACGGATCGATCATACTTTCAATAATATTCAAAGGACTGTTTATGAGAGAGAACTGGACAGTGATTTTCCCTCTTGTCTCATGGATTTCCCTGGCCCTGTTGATTCCTGCCTCTGTCACGGCGGCCACGTAGATCGGTTTGTGGCAATTCTCGATCATCGTATCCATGACCTTCACTTCCTGATTTTTTATCAAGACCCCTCTGGCCATGAAGTTGACGACATCCGCTTCATTGACGATTTGCGCTATCCTCACAAGATGGTCCAATGTCGGTTCCACCAGATCACCACTCCCATCGTCATAGACAAAGGGCGCTGTTCCTCCCACCCCGAATGAGTTTTCCGGGATCCAGTACTGATCCCTTTTAGGCGTTGTGTGAAGGGCCTGGTCCACAAGAGGACTGAGTATATGAATATGTCCTGTGCTCTCGTCAAAGGCGGCCATACCGGTGTCTTCAAAAATCCGTCTCACCTCTTGAGACTCGCATTTGACCCCTACCTCCTCCAGCACACGAAGGGCATCCTTGTGAATCCTGCCCAAAAACTCTCTATCCTCTAAAGGAGATTCTTCATGTTTCTTTTGTTCATTTGGTGCTAAATCATTCAAAATTGATCCCATATCTTGATCTCATCCAATAAGAAGTTTATGTAAAATGAAACGCTGCCGAAGTCGATCTCTTTGCTCTTCCCAAGGGAATGCAAGGAGGAGAATGGCGATCTGATTGTCAATGCAGACCCTTGGTCTTCAACCAGTCGCGAGCTGCCTCTCTAATCTGCTTATGCTCGATATCCACTGTAGCGTTCAGCTTCTGTATCTCCTTTGTTGTAAGGTTTTTCGTAATAATTTTTAAGATAGGACGAATTTCCGGATAACTATCTAATACTTCAGCCCGTATTACAGGAGCGGGGTTGTATATGGGAAAGTAGGATTTGTTGTCCTCCAGGTTCATGAAGCCGAATGCCGCAATCCGTCCGTCAGTGGCAAATCCCATGGAAACATCCACTTTTTCCTCTTTGAGGGCCTTATATACAAGACCGGAGTCCATTTTTTTTACCCTGTCATAAGGCACACGAAAACCATAGAGTTTCATGAGTGGCTTGAATCCGTCCGGACGTTCCCAAAACTCCGAATTAACTCCAATGATAAGCTTTCCAGGATCTTTATTCATACACCGGCTCAAGTCACTTATAGAAGCGATCCCCAGTTCTTGAGCCTTTTCTTTCCTCATAATAAGGGTGTAGGTGTTGTTAAATTCGACCTTGTCGAGCCAGACAAGCCCTTTCTTGCTGTCGGCCTCTTTTACCCACTCATAGCACCTCTCCTTGTGGGTCATCACATCACGATCGCTCTGTTTGTGATACACCGTGTAAGCCGTGCCGGTGTATTCATAATAGAAATCAATTTGATCGCTTTCCAGGGCTTGGCGGACAACCGTAGAGCCAACACCGATCTTTAGTTTTACATGAAAACCGTTCCTTTCCAATAATATCTTTGCCAATTCGGCCAGTATATATTGTTCCGTAAAATTCTTACCGCCAATGATAATTCTTTTCTCTGCCATAACCTTGATCGGTGCGATGACCAAGGCCAAAGCAATAAGCCAAACAAATACAAGACCACCTATCCTGTTTGTCATTTTAGTCCTCACGGCAGTTTTAAAGATCTAAAATCTGTGTGAAGTCTAGGTTTCCTGTTGCAGACGAAGGCCCTTTGGGATAATCAGGAAACCCAGGAGTTCACATAGATAATCTGCTAAGAGCGCCAATAGTGTCGTTGGAATAGCTCCTGCAAGGAGTTTGTCGTACCGCATCAGGTCAATGCCTATGAAGATATGCTCTCCCAGACCACCGGCGCCGATAAGGAAGGCCAGTGCTGCTGTTCCTATGTTTATTACGAGCGACACCCTGAACCCGGCTAGAATCACACTCATTGAATGTGGAATTTCGACCTGGAAAAGGATTCGACTAGCTGACATTCCCATGCCCTTGGCGGCATCTATGACCCATGGAGGCACCGCGGTGATTCCCGCAAGAGTGTTTCGCGCTATGGGCAGGACAGAATATATGAACAGGGCAAAGATAGCTGCCTTAAACCCGATTCCCAAGAAACTCATGGCAAGAGCTATTACAGCCAGGGAGGGAATCGTCTGCCCCAGCCCCACAACATACATGATGACGCCCGTATATCTCTTGAATTTTGGTCTGGAAAAGATTATGCCCAGCATCAAACCCAGGGCCGTGGCCATAACCATGCTTACCACAACCATCCGGATATGCTGACCCATCAACCTGAGGGTATAATCTATTTCAAAGGGGTCGGATAAATATTCAATCAATCCGGCCCGCTCCAGTAAGACGCCTGCAGCCAGCAAGACAACAAGAAGAGCAAGACGATAGGCCTTTTCACATGCCTTACTCATTGTCCCAACGTCCTTCCGATCTTGACCCCCTTTGGAGTCAGGATATTCTCAAGGAGCGCCATTGAGGCATCAACAAATATGGCCAGGACCGCTACCATGATGGCCCCGGTCATTATCATTTCCTCATATGCCCGTGCAATGCCCTGCTGGATAAAGACTCCCAGACCACCGGCGCCGATATAGGCCGCTATGGCGGCGATGCCGATATTCATGACAGCAGCGGTGCGCAGACCGGCAACGATGACGGGAATAGCCAGGGGTATCTCGATCTCTCTCAATCTTGTCCAGCCATTCATGCCGAGTCCCCGTCCTGCATCCACGAGTTCAGGAGGGACATTTTTAATACCCACAAAGGTGTTTCGGATAATAGGCAACTGGCTGTAGACAATCAAGGCTATGACGGCAGGCACTTTTCCCAGACCATGCCCGATGAGTGATAAGACGGGCAGCATGAGTCCAAAAAGGGCAATGGATGGTATGGTCATAAAAATGTTGGCCCCGTTCATAATCTTTTTGGCGATCTTATCATGCCGCGTGATGGCAACTCCTGTGGGAATGGCTATGAGTGCGGCCAGAAAAACCGAAAAAGCTACGATCCCAATATGCTCCAGGGTTAATGTCCAGCACATATCTGCGTTTTCATGAATGAAATTAAGAGTATTCACGTTTCCAATCCGCTCACCCTCTATTGCCTGTATAGATGCTGAGGATGCACTTTTGAATATCATTGTAGCTGATTGTGCCGGCGAAATCTCCATTGTCATCAATAACAGATAGATCCCTCACATCATGCATCAGTATATTGGACATAACATCTCTTAATGTGTCATGTATCCCGACAATAACCGGACAGGGCTCTGCTATTTTTTTGACTTCCGTGTTTTTGTGCCTTAATGCCTTTTGACGGACATAACCGATGGGTTTATCCTGGTGGATAATGATCAGACCTGAAAAGTCGTTCTCCTCAAGGAATTTGAGCGCTTCCTGAGTGCTTGTCGAGCCCTTGATGATGTTCTTGGGCTTTTTGTTCATTGCTTCTGCAACCCGCATCAGGCCCAGCATCTTGAGGGCCCGGTCTGTTCCCACAAAGTCGGCGATGTACCTATTTACCGGGCGGAGCAGGGTGATTTCAGGCGTGTCATACTGAATCAAGCGCCCTTCCTGAAAAATGGCTATCTTATCGCCCATTCTTATGGCTTCATGGATATCATGGGTTACAAAGACAATGGTCTTTTTGAATTGTGCCTGGACCCTTAGAAACTCCTTCTGTATCTCTTCCCTGTTGATAGGATCAATGGCGCCGAAAGGTTCGTCCATTAACAGAATCTCAGGGTCTGCTGCCAGACATCGCGCGACCCCGATGCGTTGCTGTTGACCTCCGGAGAGTTCCGCCGGGTATCGGCTGCGGAAGATGTCCGGTTCCAGACGGAGCATCAAGAGGAGTTCGTCCACTCGCTCCCTGATTCGGTCTTCATCCCAACCCAATAGACGTGGAACAACAGCGATGTTTCCATAGATGGTCTTGTTTGGAAAAAGGCCGATCTGTTGGATTGCATACCCCATAGATCGCCGCAACTTCACCTGGTCAACGGACATGATATCCTGCCCATTGATCTTGATGGTTCCACTTGTCAATGGAAGCAGCCGATTGGTAAGGCGCAAGAGTGTCGTTTTCCCACAACCCGAAGGTCCCAGAAGGGTGACAAGATCCCCTTGCTCGATCTCAAGGGTCACCTTGTTAAGGGCGGTCACGGCCTCCTGTCCGGAACCGAAGATCTTGCTCACCCCTTCGTATTGTATCATGATCGGCTTTGCTCCCTGAGCCCTTTTCAGGATCTGAATGTGATCCCTATCGTATCAAACCTGCACTCGCATACCGTCGTGAGCAAAACGGATGTTATCAAATCTCTCCTCCATAGCACAATAATCATCGTGGCTTCTGTTCCAGTACTCTTCAAGGTGGACGAATAGAGTCTTTTTGGCTTCTATCCTTTTAGCCAGGGCCATGGTCTCTTCAAAGGTATAAAGGGTGGTCCTGGAGATATGATCCTTCGGGTAGCGGAAGCCATGCTTCAGCCCCTCTTCAAAAATACCAGGTTGAATGATCAATATATCCGGCTTCCGAACCTCCTTTTGTCCCTCCGGAAACGGCTTGATATCACAGGGGGCGTAAACCACTCGCTTTCCCTGTTTTTCGAAAACATATATAAATGCCGTCTGATCTCCCCTGTCCACCGGGACTGCGGTCACCTGAATGTCGCCGACCGATATTGTATCGTGAAACGTTGTGACTTTTATGAATCCATTGTTCACATAAAAATGAATCACCGGGCCGTAAAGGGATTGGATATTTTCGACCTTCTCGTTTAGAGGTTCAGGAAGAATCAATCGGATCTGTTTTTGGGGATACGATCTCCAGGTGCGAAAATCAAGACTGATCTGTTCTACCACCCGAAATCCTTCCACATGATCCGGGTCGAGATGGGTAAACATCAAATGGTCGATATGTTTTATGGAACACCTGTTCAACTGGGAGGCGATTTCCGCCGGGGTGTCGATCAGGATATTCTCGTCGTGGATAAATGCTGACGGCCCTGACCTTTCGTAAGGAATCCCCTCTGTTCTTGCCTCTTCACATATTCGGCATTGGCAGAGGGGTTTGGGGATGACCATGCATCCCCCTGAACCGAGGATAGTAACATCCAACGAATCAGCTCCATGGGAAGGGGCTGTCTGATTCGGGGAGCATCTTTCCCTTTTCATAGCGATCAAATCGAAAGGGGTCCAACAGGGGCTGCGATTCTCCCATGATCTCTTTTGCTACAAGCTTGCCGACTCCGATCATCTTATATCCGTGGCTGGAGTCAGCGATCAGGAAGCAATTCTGTCTCATAACATCAAAGATTGGGAAATTATCAGGCGTGAAGGCCCCGAGACCGCCGGAGGGTTCTTTCCTGTACCGGTGGTATTTGTGTTCGTATCGTTTCTGGCAGTGGGCCAGGGCAGAGGTCCAGGTGTGGGCGAATTCCGGTCCCACAATGAAATCCGGGGAATCAATGCCATAGGGGTCAATCGATACTTTTTCCTTTGTAACCAGGTTCGGCGTGGCGCCTCCCTGAATTCCGTTGAAGTGAAAATCAGGCTTGTAGTAGATCCCCCACATCTGTTCGGTGATCAGGGAGCCGTCTTCGCTGGAAAAGAGAGGGGCGTCGGTATCCACATGGATGACCGGAGGCATCTTGCCGTTATTGTCCATTCCGTATGACGGCTCAACACCAAGGGTCCCTTCCTGGAGAGACCAGTATGTCCACATTTTAATATCGGGATGAACATCTCCATTCTCGTTCGTGATATCAATCCTGGCCGGCATGTCAAGCATATCCCAGAAACTGTTTGCCCATGGGCCGGCGCCGATAACGACATAATCACATTCAATGGTGCCTTTTGTGGTTTCTACCGAAGTTACACAGCCGTTATAGGGCAATCCCGTTACAGCGACCCCTGTGAGAACTCGAACACCCTCGGCCTCAGCCTTGTTTGCCAGCCGATAGAGGGCCTTTGTGTTGTGGGCGTATCCCCCCCTTTTTTCATGTAGTATGGAGGTTACATTTTGGGCCTGCCAGTCCTCAAAGACGTTCTTCCTCATGTATTTCAGACAGTCTTTTTCCCCTTCAATGAATTCCGAATCATATCCTATATCTTCCTGCCTGCCGTAAATGTCGGCTACGCCGGCATGCATCCTTTCAGGGGATATCTGCATATAACCCACCGGCAGATACCCGTATCCTTCCGCATCTTCCTCCCACACATCAACGCTATGGGCAATGAGTTCTTGCATGGCCGGTTGATAATAGTTGTTGCGGATGACACCACAGGCGATCCCCGAGGCACCGGCCCCGATGGATCCCTTGTCTATTATCAAAATATCTTCACCCGAACCGGTCCCCCTGTTCTTAAGCTCTCTTGCAAGGTGCCAGGCTGTGCTGAGGCCATGGATCCCGGCCCCGATGATTATATACTTCTTATGAGTTGGAAATGACATTTTATCCCTCCTGTAAATCCAGCAGATATTATATTAGGCAACGCCCTCAGTTCCGAGGTTGCCGTGGTCATGTTTTAAGTCTCCATCCACTGTCCCCCGGACTTGTTCCCTCTCCTCGGCAAAGTCAAACCCGGTCCATATCCCAATAGAGCCCAGGATGGAGTCCTGCGGATGAAACTGCCGAAATATCTTGAAATAATAGGCCGCCTCCCTGCTGTTAATAGTCGCCTTGGGATTTTCGGCCTTGATCTTTTCAAATTCTTCCTGACTCATCTCTTTATGGGCCAGCTCTTCTCCCAGGCTTTCACAGCCTGCCCCCTGAGTATACTGGACCTTATAACGCCACAAGATTTCGTCGGGGAGATAACCTGTGTCTTCAAATGCCTTGCGTAATATCCATTTTTCTATCTTTGCGTTGTTATGCTCGCGGATCTTCAGTTCCGGTGGTATCTTCATGGAAAGATCGACCATGGCCTCATCCAGAAATGGGACCCTCAGTTCAAGACTGAAGAACATGCCCATGCGATCAGCCCTTTGAAGGTTGATGTTGTGGAGGTTGCCGATGCATCGTCTGGCTTCGAGGTTGAGTTTATCAAAGGGGAAATGCTTCATATAATGGTAGCCGGTGAATATCTCGTCGGCGCCTTCGCCCGTAAGCACCACTGTCACATAATCAGCAGCTAGTTTGCATGTGAAGTAACAGGGGACGGCGCAACGCACCAGGGAAGGATCATAACTCTCAAGTTCTTTGATGACTATGGGAAGGGCTTCGTAGTATTCCTGTTCCGTAAAGAGCAACTCATGGTGCGTGGAACCGATGTGCTTGGCCGCAATCCGGGCCGCTTTTACGTCATCGCTCACATCGCCGAGAGCATCCTCCATGCCAACGACAAAGGTATGGAGGTGCGGGATTTCATCGGCGGCAATGGCCGCCACAAGGCTACTGTCCAGGCCGCCGCTGCAAAAGGACCCTACAGGGACCTCCGGATCGGCCAACAATCTTTTCTTGACAGCACGGATGAATGTTTCACGAATCAAATCCGAGGTTTCTTCAATCTCGGTCAAAAGGTGGTCTTCGATTTCAGGGATTTGATAGTAGGGTACAAATCCCTGTTTTGGCGTATAATAGTGGCCGGCCGGGAATTCATGGACCTCGTTCAGGCCGGCAAGACTCATGGCACCAAGCTCGGATGTGAAATAGAGCTTGTCCCCTTTATACCCATAGTAGAGTGGTTTTATTCCGATAGGGTCTCTGGCCATCATGAAGTCATCGCCATCAAATATGGCAAAAGCGAACATGCCGTCCAATTCCTTAACGCATTCAGTGCCCTTGTCCTGGTAGAGATGAAGAATGACTTCTGTATCCGATTGGGTCTCGAAGGAGTATTTAGAGGAGAGCTTTTCCCTGATTTTTTTGAAATTATATATCTCTCCATTGCATACAATACCCTGTTTGCCCCCACTGGCCAGTATGGGCTGATGTCCCTGGGCCACGTCTACAATGGACAGACGTGTATGGCCGAAAACACCATTTCCGTTAACATGAATGCCTCTGTCATCCGGTCCCCGATGGGGGAGGGCATCCAGCATCCTGTTAATAACCTCTTTATCTCTTACGCCGATACATCCCGCTATGCCGCACATTCTTTACCTCCAAGCAAGTTGAAAAATCCTAATCAACAAAAAGTTTTCCAAGATTGGCTGTCGTGAGGGGATCTTCCATATACATCCCCAGCCCGATCCGTTTGATGGATTCCATTCCCCTTTCGTCATAGACCGCCATCTCCACTTCGGGAGCATCCTCCGGGCTCACCTCTGTGGCAATCTCTATAGACTTTTCCAGTTTTGAAAATGAGAAATCAATGAGATATCTGAGAAACGCAAAGGGGTGCCGGATAATGTGCACGCCGTATTTAAGGCATAGGGCCTGACCCATCCTGGCATCTGCATAGGCCTTTTCCGTTGGGTGCTCTTCATGGGTCGTGCCTGCGCTTTGAAAAGTGGGGAGATCCAGCATAAGGTTCAGGTGGGCCATAAGGATATTTAAAAAGTTGTGGCTGATGAGTCCGTAGTTCGGGTTGTACTCAATTCTCGGATCGGCAATTGTCGGATATCCGGCGTGAACACAGGTTATGCCGGGATTGAGCAATTGCGCGGCGCAAATGCCAAAGAGGACCTCTGCATGGGTCATGGAAAGAACGCCGTTATAACAATAAGGAGCGCTGATGCCTGCCATAGGCATGGCGGAAATAAATACCGGGAGCCCGGCCCTGACTACCTTAACAAAATCATCAGAGAAATTTTCATTGACCTCTAATGGAGGGCGGGTGAGACAAAAGACGATCATGATATTCCCTCTTTCCGAATAGATCTCTTTTGCCCTTTCAAGGGAGGGATCCGAAGTCACTGCAAAATAAAGGGGCTTGGTGCAGTTCTCTACCATTATGTTCATCTGCTGGACTTCGTCCTTCAACTTAATCCCCCGCCCCATTCCGGCCACCACACTGTTCTTTTCAGCGATCCGGGCAATCTGGGCCGCATGTTCCGGTGTGGGGAACAGGCCTCCCTTTCGTTCTTCCTCATCATAGACATAGGGAGCTGTCCCACCGATGAAAAAGCTGTTCAGGGGAACAAAAAATTCAGAAACCCCCGGGACGGTTTCGAGACAATGGTCGACTAACGACTCTGTCAAATAAATCCGATCTTCATAGACTACAGCCTGACCTGCGCTCTCGAATTCTCTGAAGACATCCTGCAAATCCTTTTGCTTGCACCCAACCCCAAGGTTTTCCAGTATCCAGAGAGCATCCCTCTGGACCTGAAAAAGCATATCTACAGTATCTTTACCCAGCACCGATTGTGATATTTGAACCTGTTCCTCTTTCAAACCTCTCTCCTTCCAAAGCACTTTTTTGGTGACACCCCTTAAAGGGGCCTCAACATTGTCCGGAATTTATGCGAAATCAAATAATATCAAATCATATTATTTCTATTGAAAGTAATAGGGCAATGAGGGGTATTAGTCAAGTTGTTTTTGGGATTTTCCTTTTTTTGACTTATACGGTGGTTGTAGTATTGGTAAGTTCAAGGGGGGAAGACAGATGCCTCCCATCAAAAAATGAAACCGGACTTGACACTTGATCTCTGAAACAACCTCTTTCCACCACTCAGGGAGCCTGTACGACTTGTACTTTCATTTGAAGATATATAGACCTGTGCTATGGCCCTGTGAAAAAACACAGGTGCTTTTCACCACCGGAAGTACCGCCGATCCCAATGAGGCCATGGTTTTTCACCTTAGGCTCAAGTCACTTCCAGATCCTGGACATCAAGCATATTCGTGAGGCTGAGAAGAATGTCGGCAGTCTGTTCTATTTGGTCTTCCGATAATTTGTTGAGGCCATCGATTATTTTTTGTTGAACAGGAGGGGGAGCATTTTCAGCAAGGACCCTTCCGTTTTTAGTCAGCTCGACGGTAATCACCCTGCGATCAGGTGAGATCCGCAATCGCCTTACCAGTCCCTTTTGCTCTAAACGATCTATAATTCCGGTGACTGTACTTGAATTGACCAGGATATGCTTGGCAATCTGGGAAGGAGACAGTGGACCGTTTTCATAGAGGGACAGAAGACTATTGAGCTGGGCCGAACTCACGTTATATATCTTGTTTAGTTCCTTTGTGTAAAATTCTCCAGCCTGCATCAGCCTACGTATAGAGTAAATTATTTGCTTAATTCGTTCAGCATGGACACCAACCGGTAATATAGGTGTATTTGCTTTGTCATTTCCTGCCATAATCGCATCCTTTGCAGAAGTTCTTTATAATCTAAGTTTTTAATTCTATCCTGAAATAGGGATTATGTCTATTTAGAAAGGATCTCCCCTCCAAATGCAGGCCCTTAATCCAGGGCTCTTTATATGCTTACCCTTCTGGATTCTTCTTAGCCTGTCAACAAATGCTGTATTCCCATTGTGTGCCGTCTTCTAGAAATCAATCCGGGGATTAGCGGATCAAGAGCATGAGGTGATCGTCTGGGTCCCTGCTCATCGTGAGAGGGACTTTCTATCCTCCGATAAGAATCAGTCCGCAGACAGTCCCTATGGATATGTCTTTTCCTTCCAGTTCAGGGTTCACTTGCCCGTATGTCATTCCTGCTGATTCCATAAGCTTTGAAACATTGATCCCGAATCCTGACATGGATGGTCGTGCCTTTTGAGGATTCCGACATTCCCCCATTTTTGTCAGGACACGGCAGTCAGCGTGATTATTACAGAAGAGCTGTTTGCAGGAACCGCCTGCAAAGGCCTTGGAATCGCTAAATCCCATTTCAACGGCTGATTGCTCGACGGCGGCCGCGATCTCATGGAGCAGTGTAAAGACTTCTCGACGCTGGCTTGAGAGCAGGATCTCCGAGGGAAGATCAATCTTGAAGACGATGGCATGTTCGTAGTCTTTAAGGATTTTCCTGAATCCCGAGGGGCCTGAAACGTTCGGCGGACATTTGGCCGACAGCCCGTAATTCTCACATCGAGGTTCCCGGCACAAATTGGCCAAACGATCCTCAATGGTGATGGCATCTGTTGAAAGAACGGCCGCATCCGTGGCCCCGAGTCGGCAGGAGAGTCGGACCAGTTCTCTGAGGCTTGTCTCAGTTCTGTCCTGATGTCCTGATGATTTATGATTGCTTTCCTCTATTTTCATTTCTGCATTCCTTTGATCACTTCTCATTAGGGGTTTACATCCAAGCGTTTCACTTTCATCTCTTGAGGAGGGTTGATCCTGAAGTTGCATTCAATTGAAAAGTGCTCCCATGCCTTCCCGCCTTCGAACTCCCTGAATGAAAGGCATTCCCCTGAAACAGCGACTCAGCCTCGACTGATGATGTAGTCTAACAGGGGTATTGAAATCCATGAGCGGATATAAATATCTGATGCAAAGTCCTCCCGGGATTTACGATGAAGTCCTTGCCGAGGACCTTGATAGTCAGTTTATTATCATGATATTTCGTCCCAAGTCTACGGGC
>JAXHUM010000100.1:0-36910 GCA_034189325.1 Thermodesulfobacteriota bacterium | reverse complement strand
CAAAAAATCCCAAAGCTGCTTCCTGAAATAATATCCATGACATTGGTGCTCTTCAGGGCTGAAATCGGAGACAATTTGTTCCAGTTCATCCAGCTTTTCATCAAGAAAACGTTTAAACTTATCTCCTTCTGTTTCAATAATTGTCCTTTGAATCGATTCTTTGACATCTTCCGGTTCATCTTGATACTGGGAATCAAGGCTATCGAAAAGGCCTTTGTACACATTGAGATCATAAGTAAGTTTTGCAGTGTACTCGACAAAGGCCGGTTTTATTTTCTCTTTGCGAGATAAAAGAAGGGGCAAATCCTCAAACGGAGACTGCAATGTAGATAACTTCCTGGTAGAAAAAAACCTCTCAAGATCAAATATGTCCCCCTCAAAAACAAGACGTCCGGAATATCCATTAGGACCATGATTCGGCAGTATCCTGCAGGGGCCTAGTTCAACACTCTGCCCGTTATTCTGTATAAGGAGGTTAACAGACCCGTCTATACCCAAAAAATCCTGATTGTCGGAATACTTAAAAAGAAGAGAATACTTCGAGGCATACTTAGCCGAAATAGGTATTTTATTTGATTTATATAGGAGGAATCCCTTAATTTTCAATTCTTGCTGATCCATAGGATAAAATAAAGCAAGTGATTAAGGATTATAACCCAGGTAGAAAGACTGATATGTTTTCATATAAATGAATTCTCTGTATGTCAAGCATATAATTATTAAAAGAAAACTACTTTCAATCGATCAAGCTCTCCACATTATGTGCGATGCTTGTGGAAATCGGACACCCTATGTATGCCCATTTTCAATCTTATGGTTTCATACTTTTTAGGTTATATTTAAATATAATGAATCTATTTTTATATTAGCTAGTTAATTTATTGCCACATATTTTCCATCCTTCCTGGCTTTGTCCAATTGCGCCTAATATCCTATCTTGCATGGAGTAAGGTTTGCAGTTCCTCCTCATATGTGTTAAGAGAGCACACGCTATGTAAAAGGATAAATCTCAAGATTGATTAAAAGAAAGGAAGAAACTATGAATTACAGGTTTATTTTTCTAATGTTATTGATTTGCGGATGTCTCTGTTTGGGTGGCTGTGGAGGGAAATATTCTGATGTGATTGAAGTGAACGATCAGTACATTGAGGCCATGGAAAGCTTTATTTCCGATCTTGAAAAGGCGGACACACCCAAAGCCATGGCAGCCGGCATCAACAGCTTTACCGATAAAATGGAAGAGATAGGTCCGCAGATGGCGAAAATTGCCAAAAAGTACCCCGAGTTGAAAGACCAGAGCAGTCTTCCCAAAGAACTCGAGGAAACGCAGGCTAGGGCGGAAGAAGTGGGGAAGCGGTTTGCCGGGGCTTTTATGAAGATAATGCGTTTCATGGAGTCGGATGAGGTCAGAAAGGCCCAGGCTCGCCTTCAAACATCCATGCAGGGAATGATGCAGAGATAGGGTGGAAGCGACAATCTCCGAGTAATGATGGTTCTTGGGTGAAGAGAGGGGTTGAGAATCTCCCGGTTAACACCCGATCATAGGCATCTCCGGTTATGTGACGTGCGCTTGGGCCCGACTCAA
Organism: Thermodesulfobacteriota bacterium; assembly: GCA_034189325.1. Taxonomy (GTDB): domain Bacteria; phylum Desulfobacterota; class DSM-4660; order Desulfatiglandales; family Desulfatiglandaceae; genus JAXHUM01. Next base: position 35,325 of record JAXHUM010000100.1, on the reverse strand, counting down.
CTTCGCCATGGAGCGATCATGAAGCCACGATAGGAGTGGCAGGGCGGTCATGGCACCAACAAGGGCCAGAAAAATATCCCACTGGGCATCCCAGATATCGCCCTGGGATCCGAGAAAGGCCATGCCGATATCAGGTGCAACCACGAGGGAGATCCACCACTCAAGGATCTCCCAAAAAGCCGCAACAGCCATAACAATGCTGATGATGATAAAAAAGAGCCACCCCCCCTGTTTCAGGGGAGTCGTTCTCAGCAACAATTCGCGGATGATAAAGGCCGGAAACACGCCCAGGGCCAAATGTCCGACCCTGTCATAGTGGTTTCGACTCAAATCAAAGGCCTCTTGGGCCCAGTTTCCCAAGGGCGTTTCTGCATATGTATAATATCCGCCGTAAATCAAGATGAGCATGTGAAAAAATACACAAAAATAGACCATGTGAGACATGGGGAATCGCTGATAGGCCGATATAAGGAGTACAATGCCGGCGATTCCCGGTCCAACCTCCAATAGCCAGCTGATTCGTCCGGCAGGTGGGTTCATGACGGTAACGATGCATACAAACACCACCGTGGACAGGAGCACCAAAGGTAATCGATAAAATGATGAAGGTACGGGGGATGTCATAACAGATCTCACAAAGGTTGATTATTTGCCCAGAATGATATGATAGAGTCTGTCAGCCAGGGATTTATCAAGGGTTTTCAGAATCTTGTACTGTTCAAAGGCATAACTGATATTGGAAAGATGATCGTAGACAAGGCCGAGTTCAAAGTGGGCATTTGCATGTTGCGGATCAATCGTAATAGCCCTTTTGAAGGCCTCTGTAGCATGGGTATATTGACGCATTTTGCCATAGGCAAGTCCCAAACCGAAAAAGGCTTCTTCATTCTCAGGTTCGGCTGTAATCGCTTTTTCAAAGGCGTTGACCGCTTTTTCGCTCTTTCCTAAACTCAAAAAACTGTTGCCCATCAATGTCCATGCCCCGGCGTTTAACGGCTCTTGCTTGGTGATCTTCTTCAAGAGACGGATCGATGCCTTATACTCCCCCGCGTCATTGAGCTTTTCAGCGGATTTCAAGGCTCCATCTCCTCGGGCCGTGCCAATGACCGTCAAAAGCCACAAAACAACCAATGATAATCTGAAATATCTCTTCATCTCCTCTGCCCCTTGCTCTCACACTGTTGGCGTTTCAGCCCCCATGTTGTTGAGGGAAAGCGGATCTAACAATGAACGAAGTTGTGGTGAAATATAGCCACTCAATCTATTATTTTCCCAGACCTCGAAGCTTGAGACAAGAGCAAGCCTCCAGGGCCCAAGCATGCCGCCTCCAGAGAAACATTTCTCACACCCCTCGCGGAGGGAATAGGGGTGCGTACTTATCGGTCTTCAAGTTGACCACCACAACACCTGATACAATCAGCACTAGGGCCGAAACGATACTCATTGAGATCGGTTCTGAAAGGACCAGGCCACCAAGTAGCACCCCTGCTATAGGCATAATGAATATAAAAGAATGCAGAGAAACAGCTCCATATTTCTGGAGCATGTAATTCCAGGCCACAAACCCAAACGCTGCGGTTAAAAGGCCTTGATAAAAAAGAGCGCCCAGGACTTGCGGATTTACATATCTTATAGCCTGTCCATCCCAAAATAGACCTTGGAGAAAAAAACATGGAACAGAAAATATCATAGGATAAAGGACAAGATGAAACGGGTCGAATGTATCTATGATTTTTTTTGAATATATTGTGTTACAGGCCCATACAAAGGCCGTTGAAAGGATCATAAGATCCCCCATCTGTACATCCTCCGTTGTCCCCTCTTTTCCGACAAACACCAATACCATTCCGGCGAAACCGATCATCAAACCCAATATTTTCTTCTTGCTTATCCGATCTCCTGGAATAAAAAAATGGGCCAGACAGAGCACGAAAAAAGGCTGAAGATTGATCAAGAGCGTTCCCCTCGAAGCGTTGGTCTTACTGAAACCAAAATAGAGCAGAGAGAGTTGGAGAGTGAATAGGATGGAAACAATCAAAATCTGATGGAGTTGTCCCTTCTTGATACTAAAAGACCGTCTGGTGATTCCGGCCCACAAAGAAATCCCGAAGGCACCTATGGCGAATCTGAGACCCGCCGTTGTGAAGGCCCCTAATCCGAAAAGGGTGATCTTGATGGCAACAGCATTGGAACCAAAAATAACACACAACAATGAGGTAAAAGCAGCGGCCGATAGCGGCAGATCCAGACTTTTGGGTTTTCCTTCGTGCATTGACTGTATAGAGTATGTCACTCAAAAGGCCCTGTCGTCGAGCCTTCCGAGAGATGCGTCCTCCGTTCTTCCCACTTTTATGCCGAACTAGAAACTGTATTTCAATTCAGCAAAGAGGCGGTCATTATCTTCTATGGACTCCAGGAACGACTTGTCTCCTCCCTGGTAGAAAACCGCCCCAAGAATGACGGATAGGTCATCAGTCCAATCGTATTCGATCTGGGCCCGCTCAAAAGCTCCGCCCTTTCCAGCAATTCCAAAGGCTGAGGCAAGGAGGGTGAGGTGCAGGGTTTCATGGTAAAAGCTTTTCACGATTCTCAGGATGCCCTGGAATTCGTTTTCATCCAGATCATCAGGCAAGCCCTGCAGGCGGTCATCATAATCAAGGATGTGCCTGTTGACAGCCTCAAAAGTAATCGTCATGTCCCTGAACCCATTATATTCTAACCCGGCAAGAAGATCTATGCGAGACTTTTTATGATCCGGGAGGTTAGAGTGTTTCAGACCCTTTAGCAGGGCCCCTTCAGCCTTGATAAGCCAATTGCCCCGGGCCACCTGGACAGTCCCGCCGACCATGGCGACCCTGGCGTGGCTCCGCCTGACAATTCCTTGATTGACGCTGTCCAGATAGGAAGAATCATCAAACATCCATGCCCCGTGCAACGAAAGGTCCCATCCTGTCAGTCTGCCGGTTAGAGCCATGGCCCATTCCTGATTTTTGAATGAAAAGTCGGGCATATCTCTTTTTGGCTGAGGTAAAGCCCCCGGGAAAAAATCACTCCCGAACGGTGGCTCCTTGTCAGGGCGGAGTTCATGGATGGCCAGGCCGGTGATCCCCCATTGGTTGTTGAAGTAATAGTCGATCCGTGTCATGGCCACAGGGAGTCGGAGATCCTCGATATCCACTACACCTGGCTCCCGCCGGTCCATCGGATTGACAACATCCGTCACCCTCAGAGACTCAGACGTGCCCCATACAACGATCTGCCGCCCGAATTTGAGGTCGATGTCCGGTCCGAGCCTTCCTAGGATATATGTCTCTCCCAATTCGACCTCTGTCTCATTTTCATCAAGGAGATCATGGGTAAAGTTGTTCCGGTCCAGAATCCCGTAAACCCAGTCATGAAAAATGTGACCGCTTATCCTGGCACGCCAGGAGGAGGGGAGGCTGAAATCCGCCTGGAGCTCTGCCCGGGTCCTTAACCTGGAAAACCCATCCAGGTCAATCGTGAATGGGGGCGCCCTGTGGGAGCGGAGATTATAGGCGCTTGAAAGACCAATAGATCCTGTTAAGTCCGGCAGATCGGGCGATTGGGAATTCCGAGCATCTTTCGCTACAATCTCTCCGGATTCACGGTCAAAGGTGTCTAGAGTGTTGTTCGGTTGATCTGCCTTGTCTTCAGTTGATTCGTCAAATCCGTCTATAGCCTCATCAGGCCCGATCTCAAATGCTTTGGAGTTCTCCTGGTCCTCAAAACCTGATACAATTTCATTCAGATCCCCCCTCGCCCTTTCCGCAAACACCCCACTTCCGATCAGAAAAAACGCCCCAATCAGAAAAAAAAACATGGCCTTTCCGGCATGATATCCTACGAGAGTCATGGCACTCCAGCTTCCAATTGCCTCACGGTAAAAAGTCCCTCCTCGATTTCCTGATTAAAGCGGACATTCTTGAATTTCAGGAAGGTCCTATGGAGCGTCTTCCTGTTTTTGGTCGTTTTCATATCGAGCAAGGTCCCAGTCCAGATACCATCTATTTTTTGGACCTGTTTCATATCAAAATACTTTAGTTTTTTGCCCTCCTTGACCCAGTGAACCGCCCGTATTCCCATATAGATATCCTGCCGAATAAACACGATTGATCTGCTGTAGCCGTACCGATCCTCGACAACCCTATTCTTTGGGAGGGCTTCGATCAGCCAGCATTTCTTTCCACGGACCTCAACCTCTTTCAGGAGCTTGTAGTTCCACTCATCCAGGACCCGCCTGGTCATATCCGCATAGGAAAAGTCAGAGCCCATAAAGGCCGAGGATTTGTCTGAGCTTGCTATTCGCTTGGTCTTTTTCAGTGCCGGCAGGTAGAGCCACTGGTCATCATCCTTTTCACCTGAGTAGTAGTCATAGGTCAGAAAGCCTGTGTCTTTGACATCCGCGGGGGCCAAAAAGAACATCAGCCTCAGAGTGTCCCTGCCTCTGTCCTTATTAAAGGCCTTCATCTTCCGCACACGTTTGTGGCCCTTTTTGTCGACCAGGATCATCTCCTGGTCCGCAGTCATGTTGTCGCCATCATCCCGGGCGTCGACCTTTTCAATGATCTCGCGGCCTGTCAGGGCCTGGGCAGGATAGGGAATGGAAAAGGCGGCCATGGCAAAGACTACCAAAAGAGTGATCGTTTTTTCTAGATTCATGGTATCCCCCCCTTTTTTTAAGTGTGTTGCGGTCTGGGTTTTTCCAGAAGGATAGCACGACTTCGGGTAATGTCGGGTCTTTTCACCCCTATAAAACCACACTGTTCCGCGATAGAAACTGTTGTCTCAAAATCTTTTTCTGTGACATGACCCTTTGGTTCGGCGATCAATGCCCTCCCCTTCTCTCTAAGCGCCTCATGCATTTCAGAAAAAAGAGAGGAGATGTCAGGAGCTTCATGAGCCATGGCAAAGGCGAGAGCAAAATCGATCTCTCCGGCAAGGTCATGGAGGCCAAGGGAGGTATTGGGACATGTCCGTGTTTGGATTCTATGAGTCAACCCCGCTTTACGGGCTCTTTTTTCAAGGGATTGAATCATCCTCTCCTGAACATCCACACATATGACCTGACCATCCATACCAACCATGCGGGCCAGGGGTAAACTGAAAAACCCCATGGCACAGCCGATATCAAGGACCTTTATACCGTTGCGGACATAAGGCCCCAGTATGGTATAAGGGTTTTGAAACAGTTTTCTCATAGGACTTGAGAGAAAATATCCGATCCAGACGGGACATACTTTTCCAGACACCTTGACCTCCTCTCAATGGTTATTCGATCCTATTTCGCCCTCTTTCTCCGATGAAGGATGAATCAGAACCATCATGGCCGGGACAGTAAAAAAATCGGCCATAAGAGCCAGGAGAACGGTTATGCCGGTAAACAGGCCGAACCTCACAACGTTCTGCATAGAGGCAAACATAAACAGAAAGAAACCGATAGAAAGGATGATGCTGGTGACCAGCATGGCCCTGCCCGCAGAGTGCAGGGTCTTGCGGACCGATTCAGTCACATCCTTTGTCTCGGCGTAATACCGCTGAAAGTTGTGCATAAAATGCACTGTATCATCTACTGCAAGGCCTAAGGCAATGGCCCCGATGAGCATGGTGAACATATCAAGGGGCATGTTGAGCCAGTACAAAAGGCCCATTGACAGGATGACCGGTGTCAGATTGGGGATCATGCTTATCAGACCAATCTTCACACTTCCAATCATAAGAACCATCATTAGGGTGATGGTCAGGCCGGCATAGAGAAAGCCCTTGGCCATGGACTTCATAGCCGCTGCGAGGGTCCGATTAAAGAGACTCAGCATACCGGTTACAGTGATATCGGCCCGGTCCTCAAGGGCGGCGTTAAAACGTTTTTCAATGTCTTTGATAAATGAAACATAATAGAAGGCATCTTGCCAGGGGAGCTGAATGGTAAAGCGGGCCAACTGAAACCTGGAATCAGTGACCTTTTCCAGGTCATCTGAGCCTGCGTTTTCAAACAACAGGAATTCCTGTGGGATTAAGGCTGGATTGTCCGGCACGACATAGAAATCTCTTCTGTTTTCATTCAGCGCCTGATGAATTTCTTTGAGGATGTCCGATATGGAAACGGCTTTGGCAACCTTGACCCTGTCTTCCTCTATCCCCTCGATCTCTCTTGCCAGTGTATCCAGGCTTTTCAGAATTTCCGGGTCGTATAGGCCGTTTTCCTTTCTCGTGTCGATGAGTACTTCCAGGTTTATTGTGCCTCCCATGTCGTGGTCGATCTTTTCAGTTGCCTTTCGGGCGTCCCAGTCTGGATGCAGCCATTTGAGCACGTTGTGAGAAAAGTGAAGTTGGGCCGCGCTGAACAGGGAGACGCCCAACAGGGCAAGGCTGATGAAAGTGATGCTCTTGGAATGGCCCGTTGAAAAACATGTCACCCACTCCAGGACACGGTCGAATCTTGCATGATGAGATCGGCTATGTTCCAGAGGCCTAGATTTCAAAGGGATGATCGAGAGAAGCGCCGGCAAGAGCAGAATTGTGTAGAAAAGACCCATCATGACACCTGCCCCTGCAAATACTCCCAGATAGGCGATAGGGGCCACCTCGCAGGTGGCGAATGAAACAAGGCCCGCCGCGGTTGTCAGGCTGGTTAATAAGATCGGAAGACCCGAGTGACCCAGGGCATAAAGAACCGCCTCTCTTTTGTCTCCATTGAGGTCAAAATGATGATACACCAGCGTCAGGACATGGACCGCTGCACCGACACCCACGGCCAGTAGGAAGGAAGGCAAAATCATGTGGGGAGTGTTGAAATGGATCCCACACCAGGCCATCAGGCCGAGTGTCGAGATCAGGGCGAGGAAAACGGCAATCAGGGGCAGGAATACACCCGATAATCGACGAAACAGGATAAAAAGGCAGATTCCGATGGCAACCGTGGCCAGAAGCAAGAATCGCCTCATGTCGCGGATCATGGATGCCTTGAGGGTTCTTGTAACAATGGGCGAGCCGGCGATGTATATCCTGAAATCATCTGCCCGGTACTCCTCTACGACTCTTTCTACAGCGTCAAGGGCAGTGTTGGCAATGACATCGCTCTTTACAGCCTGTTCTTGCCCTGTTTTGGTGTTTCCGAGATCCTCATCAAAGCCTGACAGGACCTCTTCATCGTCCCCCATTGTAGCGCTCAGCTCTGTCTCCAAGACAATGGAGGTTATACGACCATCAGGCGAGATGAGCCGGTGCAGGTAAAGGGGGTTTGACATGACCCGCTCCTCAAGGGCTTTGAGGTCGACCCGGTTTTCCGGAAGCTTCTCCAGGAGGTCTTCAACAATAAGGCGATCCTCTTCGCCTCGAGTGTTTCGCGCATTGACCATGGAAGTGATCTCTGCAAGGTGCGGGACATTCTCAACCAGATCGTTATGGAGCTGTTTGAGCTTTTCTAAAAAGGCGAGATCAAAAATATCAGGCGGCTCAACAGCAACAATGATCAATTCATCCTGTCCGAACTGTTCCTTAAACTCTTCATAAACGCTCAGTATGGGATCATCTTTATGGAGGAAACTCTCATTGGATGTGTCGAGTCTAAGTTTAGGAATCTGAACAACAAAACCACCCAGCAGGGCGGCTACAATAAGGATGAACAGCCAGGGCCAATCGAAGATGACACCCGCCATCGCTTGGAACCATCTTTCTATCCTGTTTCTCACCCCCGTCATGAGCCGCCTCTTTTTATGAATGACAAAATCGTATTCAGTAATAACGAATCATCCCTTTATGCTCTCTTCCGGCCTTGTCTCAAATCCCCTTTCTTTCATGTAAGATAGCCGATCCCTGGATACTCAGATAGTACCTTTTTCAGAGATTTTGTTTCTCTGGCCACTGACAATATAGGAAAGACCAACCATAAAGGCAAGATCGATGCCTTTATCAGGAAGAGAGATAGGCGATATCCTGGTGAGTCCGGGAAGAGATCACAAGGCCGCTTTTTTGAATCTTCGACTGTTTTGGAGTGGGAGAACCACCCGGTCTAATTCATAAAGAACAGGAGGGGCCCCATCATAAGGAACGGATTGAGGCTGTTAATACCTTATATGATTAGGAAAAACAGATAAGATTCGCAAATCCCCAAATACTTCTATTCACCCCCCTGGCAATCACCTCTGCAAACAGGGGTGCTAACCAGAGTTTCTGATCGATCCTTCTGCACTCAGGGCGGATTTCAGGATTCACATAGGTGCTCTCATCAACGGCCGTGGGGCATCCCCTTTGTAGGATTCGGCCGGGAACGTCAATGGATCGTATGTCTATCCCAAGATTTAGACATTCCCTTGAACCAGCCGATCCAACTCCGCCTTTCTCAGGGCGATCCTTGCCTGAGCAAGCCGGGCATAGTACACCTTGATCTTCTTTGTCCGTCCTCGCACCACCGCCCTAAGGAGATCACCCTCCAACTCCGCCACCTCTAAAAGCTTGTAATAGTCCAGTGACTCTTTGAAATGGGCGAGGACTATCAGACCGGTGAGCAGGGGATGATTATTGGTGACGTTGGCATCTTTATAAGTCAACCCATGCTCGAGTTCAACTTCAAGGCCCATTTTAAAATCTTTGGGATTCAATTCAGCTTTGCCATTATGGACCTCGGAAAGGATAATCTTGGCCTCTCTCAGAGATACCTTTGCCTCCTTTTTCTTGGTCCAGTCGCTGATTCTGAGCTCTTTGCAAACCCTTTTGACCTCTTGGATTGTGACATACTTGGGAATTTTCATACCTTTTTCCTCCATCTCTATAATGATTGTCTATTAACCGGCAAACCCGATCCTTTTCTCCCTAACAGGACACCATAACATGTGTAAAAGCAATCGACATCGGCCTTCGACGTACCCTCCTAAATCACTTTCTTGAATCTTGTACTGACTGCATGGCACACCGGACATCTCTCGGGAATTCCGGTTTTTTCCATATGCCCGCATATCTGGCAGACATAGTATACCTCAGGCCCCTTTTTTTGTAAGTTTTTCAGGACGTCCCGGTAAAAATCGACATATTCCGCGTCGGTGTGCATGGCATGCTCGAAAGATTCTTGGAGAGCCTTGCTTCTTTCTCTGGCGACCTGTTGAATCATGGAAGGATAGTCATGCTTTATGAGCTCCACCTCGCTCTTCAAAGCGGTTTCAAGATTCTTTTTGGTAGTCCCGACCTTTCCCCTCATGAGACGGAGAAATCGTTGCGCATGAACGGTTTTGGCGTTCGCAATCGCTCTAAGCAACCTCGCCAATTCAGTATATCCCTCCTGATCCGCCTTCAAGGCATAGGTTTGAGTCCGAACGGCTGCCTTCGATTCTACGGCAAAGGCGTAGGTGAGATTCTTTTCAGTTTCTTCATTCATGACACACCCCTTTTGAGGTTTCAACGTGAAGGCCCGAGCTATTCTTCAACCAGTATTCTGCCTTCACCTTCAAAGATATCCCTTTCTTCTTCCGGAGTGCTCATCAAAGGTATAGGCGGATAACCCTTCTGTGGGTCCGGTCCTTCCTGCGCACATTGAGTCGGACGGCGGTCCTTCATGCGCGGCCGTGCTCGTAAATCCACCTCTTTTGCCGGCGCACTGAATTCAATGGGAATGTTGTTGGGATCAAAGGTGTAGATTGAATGGATAAACCCGTGGTCGATCACATCGGAAACCCATGTATCGGTTGCTTCCAGCTTATTTTTCAAAGCCCATAGGGCATCATCATTTTCCACTTCGAAAGAGACATGATCAAACATGATGGGGCCCTTTTGGGGGACCCCATGATCTTTAATCTCCGGAGTCTCAACGTCCGGCCACTCAAAAAAAGCGATCATGTCATGTGGGGATATCTCAAAAAAGTAGTGTCTGTATAAGCTGTCTCCCAGCCCCGCAACCAGACGCATTCCCAAAAGGTCCCTCCAGAACCGAATGGTCATATCCATATCCCGCGTAACCATTGCAAGGTGATTAATGCCTGTGAAGCGAATCGAGGACATAAAAACATCTTCCTTTCTGTCTCAAGGGCTTGACATGTAGCATCGGAATTTGACCGCTTCAATTACGAAGGGCCTTCTTCAAATCGGGTATTGAGCGATTACCGATATTGTTTGCATCTTTACCCAATTCATCTTTGATTCCCTCGAGATCAGCTCACGTCTGAGTTATCTTCCCCACAGCCGCCATGTAGACGACAAATTCATCCTCTCCGTCAACACCTACTAGCCGATCCATTAGATCTTGGTGATAAGCGGCAATAGCGCAGATTCCTGAGTGGATGGCCGATGTCGCGAGATAGAGATTCTGGCAGACATGGCCTGCGTCTATTGCGATGACCTTATGGGCGGCCCGGTCATACCGCCATTCCATCCGATAGGGGATCGTGGTCCATATGAATAAAAGGGAGGACCGACCGACAAAGGACTGATGAAGAGTGCCCTTTACAATACTTTCAGCCATATTCGGTTCGGTCTTTTCAAAAAGGAGTTTGTGTTGAAGGGGTAGGTAGCGATATATGCCGATGTCGAGATCATTCACGTTTAAGACGCACAAATAAGTTTCAAAGGAATGACGACACCCGGCCGAAGGAACCGTTCGATAAACCCTGGCCGGACCGGCACGATCCCGTACTCCTTGCGTAGCCCAAAGGAGGAAGGAGATCTCTTCAAGCGTGAGCGGTTCCTCTATGAAAATACGGTGGCTCTTTCGATTTTGAATGGCGGCAACCATATCCACAGGATGAATTGCATCCGATTGTTCAAAAGAAGGCAGGGCAATGAGTTCGTCATCTTCTGCTATCTCTTTTTGAATGGGTGGCGGATCCAGGCCCAAGCGCTGATCCGTCTTCCTAAAATCAATGGTCAATCGCACATTGTCTTTTAGGAAGTAACGATACTGATCCATGACATCTTTTTCCGAGTATGACATTACCTATATCCCCTGAAATATTAAACAGGCCCTAATGGATTGCGTTCTCTCTCCACGGACAGTGAGACCCAAAAGCATAGCCCCATTTAAATACCATTTTGAAATCACCCTGGCTCGTCATCATAATGGACCGATGTCCCTTTCCAAGACAGGATCGGTCTTGAAAGGTCTCAACGTTCACCTAAATCCGTTTTCAACCTCACATCACCTCTTGTCATGGATAAAAAGATCCCAACAAAACAGAGTATACTTAAGATAGTCAGGACGACGGTTATCGACTCCATCAGGAGAGGGTAATTCTTCGGGCTGATCCGAACCCTTCCTATAAGGATGCTGAATACCACGGTCGCGATCCCCATGCTGACCATCATGCCCAATGTTCGCATGGTCCCTACCATCCCTGAAGCAATACCGAAAAAACGTTTCTCAACCGAACTCATAATAGCATTTGTATTGGGGGAAGAAAAGAGAGCAAAACCGAATCCCAACAATAGGAGACAGCCGATGATATATACCAATGACGTTTCATTGTCCAGGAACGTCATCAGGAATAGACCGATGGTTGTAAGGGACATCCCGTAGGTCGCCACAATGCGGGGCTCAATACGGTCGGAGAGCTTCCCTGCAAAAGGTGAAAAGATCGCCATCATGATAGGTTGAGCGACCAATACCAGCCCCGCTGAACGAGGGGTCAAACCCTTTACATGCTGCAAGTAGAGGCTTAACAGAAAGGTGACGGCAAAGGTAGCGCTGTAGTGGATCAGGGCGGCTACGCTGGAGAAGGCAAAGACTCGGTTGGTTTTGAAAAGGCCCACTTCAAAAACGGGATGGGTCACACGGAGTTCATATTTGAAAAAGGCAACAAAACAAAGGAGACTTGCCAGGATCGTCCACAAGCTCTTCAGTGCGGGGAGCATGGAGATGCCAATAACAATAGATACAATCGCTGCCCCGTAGATGATAGACCCAAGAACATCGAACTTCTCACCTGCGGCATCAGCCCACTCGCCTTTCAACCTCGAGAAAATTAGAAGAAGGATAAACAAACCGATCGGAACAGTGACAAGAAAGACGCTCCTCCAGGTAGAATAGTGCGTCAAGATCCCTCCCAAGAAAGGACCTGCGGAGAGTCCGATATAGACAGCCGCCACGTTAATGCCCAGGACTCTTCCTCTCTCCTGAGGAGGGTACACAGAGACGAGGATCGCCATGCCGGTTGCAAACACCATGGCATTCCCGATGCCCTGAAAGACCCTGAATACCAACAGTCCATAGGTAGAGGTCGAAACCGCGCAGAGGATGGAGGCTAGAGTGAATACAATGACACCGCTTGCAAAGATCTTTTTCCTTCCGTAAATATCTGCGAACCTGCCGAAAGGCACCAGAAATACTGAAACAGCCAGGAGGTAGGAGGTGGCTATCCAACTCAGTAGAACCGCATCTACATGCAACTCCTTTTCAATGGAAGGGAGGGCGATGTTGATGGAAGAACCCATAAAAGGAGTGACAAAGGAGTTTAAGGTGGCGATAATCAGGGCGGTTCTTTTCTCTGTTTCCACACCCGTCCTGCCCGATTCAACTGTCGACATCTTTCTTCCCTCTCCTTTCAGTCTCCTTTGATTTTTTCAGAGGCGTTTTGTCAGCGATGCGTCTGTTGCAAGGATGAGTTCTCGATCGGAAAATGACATTTAAATGTCCTTCCCTCGGCACTCTCCGTAATGCTGCGCTTGGATGTTCATTGCAGGTGACAGGCTAGGCCCGCCTTTAGTCGGCACCTAATGTTCCAAGTTCTCTATTCGCCCGATACTGCCCATGTCGCAACAAAAGACTCGCTCTCCACCGGCCTGCAGAAGCAGGCTGACGAATGGATAAGGCTATTTCTCTGTTTTCTTGAGCATGTCGGCAAGGGCGGCAAAAGGCCGGTGCGTAACCGGAGCAACTTCTTTGTCAGGGCTCTTTCCCGTGTCACCGGGCACATGATCGATGTATCGACTGTGCTCGTTGTCGTGGCAATAGATGCACAAATTCTCCCAGTTGCTCCCGTCTGGAGGATTATTGTCATGGTTGTGATCTTTGTGGTGAACAGTAAGAAGATGGAGGTTCTTGTTGGTGAATTCCCTTCCGCAACGGGCGCACACCCAGGGATGAATCCTCAGTGACCGCTCCCGATAGCCTTTCATCCGCTCATCCTGGGCCTGACGGGCCTGCGCCACGATTCGATTCCTCTCTTCCTTGGTCAATTGAGAGCCTCGAGGCTTGGGAGGCCTCTCACCATCAAAGTCCATCATAAATCTCCTCTCTAAAGCTGTTCATCGAAATTCTTTCCATAAACCTGTTTTCCGCTCTATACTCCAAGAAAACAATTCTCGAAACGCCAAGCATAGTCCTGCGCTTATTATTCCCAATGCCTGGATCTTGAATTGAAAGAGTCGGTTAGCTCTTCATCGCGAGTGGATAGGGGCGTCTATTGTCCTTTTCCAATACGAAAATAGAACCCCTTCAGTCCGGAGGAGCGATTTTTCCAGCGGGTTTGCACCTTTTGACAATCCTTAACACCATGCCGGAAAACAGAAAACCTTTCAGTTCCTCCAAACAGGGCAGGAAGACCTGTCCCTGTGGGTCTTCTGTCTGTGTTCGAGATTAAGGAAAAACCTCCTTGGGTCTCGGGGTATTCCCCTGGGATGTCTATATATAGAGTTCTTCTTTGGGGCATCTCCTCTGCTCTGTAATGGGTTACTCAACTATGGGTCAAAACGCCTGAATGAACGATGAGTCAATCGGATAAGATACATTCTAGATCATGTCAAGCAAAATAGGATGAATTCTGATCGCGGGCTATTTTGTTTGACACACTACTCCTGCCAAAATATACTAAAAATGCAAAAATGTCGTTTCTGTTATTGTCAACCAATTGCAAGGGAGGACCGGGAGATGCTGGATAATTTACTGGAATTGTGTGGTTTTGACAAGATGGATATGGACAACGAAAAGAGAAGGATCGAAAGAGCGCTTGAGATCGCGGGGCTGGGTTCCGAAGACATTGAAAGGGCTATCGAGAGGGTGAGGAAGCATTTCGATATCGAGCTGCTTGGGATCCGGAAATGTCTGGGCATTTGGATGAAGGAATTCAGTGATATGGTGTTGGCGAAAGAAGACGGGAAGAAGGTAGCCTACACCATTTATCCGTCGGTAACTCAATTTGGTCTTTCAGCATTATTCACATCGGAGGAGGTCTATGTCTGCGCCCCTGAGGTAATACTTGAAGTGGTTATGGGAAGTATCTTTGGAGCCATCAACCCGGTTCTGGAAGCGGCGGAGACGAATGGAATGGGGCCTGGGCTCGCACACTGCGGTCTCTTGCAGGCCCGGCTTGGAGGTATAACAAAGGGTATTGTCCCAGTACCTGACGTGACCTTGACGACCGGTTTTTTTTGTGATCAAGCTCCTAAAACAGATGAATTGATTCACGAGATCCACGGTGTGCCCAACATATTTATTGATCGGTGCTATGAACCTGATTGGGACGAATACCCTAACATAGAAATGCGGGATGCAAAGTATTTTGGTGCAGAGATCGACAGATCCATGAAAGAATTTGAAAAAATAATGGGTCTTAAATTGACGGAGGAAGCCAAGAGCGCCGCCTTTAAGCAGAACGGGAAGGGATGGTTTGCCTATCTCAATATTGTCGAACTGATGAGGGCCGACCCGGTGCCTCTGACTCCATCAAACGGGATTCTGCTCCCGTTCTTCATGGTCATCTCTCCGATGAAAAGATTTGTTAACGAGGGTGCCGAGGCCCTCAAAATCCTTCATGGTGAAGTGAAAGAGATGGTCAAGGCAGGCAAAGGAGCCACCCCTAAGGGAGCCCCAAGGGTCATCATTATGCTGCCCTCTTGGGTTGACCCTGAATTCTCATACCTGATCACTCATGAGCTGGGGATCGCCGCACCTGTGTGCAGCTTGAACTGGCTCATCCCGAGGGAAATGGAAAAGACGCATCTAAGAGATTTCGGCGGACGTATTGGAGAGGCCATGTTAAGACGGGGGGCTTTTCATAGTGCCTCAGGATATATCGCTTACATGAAGGAGATAGCTGAGAGATGGAAAATTGACGGAGTCATTCTGAATTTTCCTTTTTCATGCCGCCCTGCCGCCACACCACCGATGATGGCAAAGAGATCATTGGAAGAGGATCTGGGGATACCGGTTTTATTGCTGGAATATGATATCTATGACTCCCGCGATTACAGCACGCAGCAGGTGAGGACGAGGGTCGAGACCTTTGCTGAACTTTTAAAATTGAACAAGGTTCAAGAGGCGGCCTAGACAGACCTCTAACTTCTCCACTTTTCAGGACTACCAACCGAGGAGATCTCTCATGACAGTCAAGAAAAAGGCGCTCCCAATTATGAGCGATTCTTCAAGATGCTACGGGTGCCTGACGTGCCAATTATACTGTTCCTTAAGATTTGAAAAAGCTGTCAACCTGTCAAAGGCCAGGATCAAGATAAGAAGGCTCGTCAACAAAGATACTGAATTTGAAATATCTTTTACCGAAGATTGTGATAATTGCGGCATCTGTGCCAGGCGATGTTTTTATGGTGCTCTCACTCAGAAGAAAGCCCAGGAGGCCGCTTGATATGGGAATTCCAGGATATGCAGGCAGGATTTTGTATGTTGATTTGACGAGCGGTCGGATCATCGAAGAACATTTGAATGACAACCTGGTAACGGATCTTTTAGGGGGATGGGGCATTGGTCAGAAGCTGGCATGGGATATCATACCGCCTGAGGCTGATCCCCTCTCTCCTGAAAACGCCCTGATCCTCAATGCCGGCCCCTTCGGTGGCACCCATATCCCCGGTGGATCAAAGCTGACATTCACTACGAAATTGCCGCTGAACGGCTGTTTTGACACGGGCGCCGCAGGCGGCAGATTTACTCATATGCTGAAATCCTCAGGTTACGATCATGTTGTCATAACCGGTAAATCAGAAAGACCCGTGTACATCCGGATTACAGACGACGGGGCAGATTTGTGCGATGCCGAAGACTTATGGGGAATGGATAATTTCGAGACGATTGACGTATTAACAGAGCGTCATGACCCATGCAGTATTATACCCATTGGACAGGCGGGAGAGAACCTCGTCAAGGTGTCGGTGACGTTTCTCGATAAAGGAGGTGGCTTGGGCGCCGGTGGTTGGCCGGCGGTCATGGGTTCGAAAAATCTGAAGGCAATAGTGGCTGAGCAGGGCTCAAAGCCGATTGAAATCGCTGATCGAAGAAGACTCCAGAAAGCGATTGATCAGGTGTTGAACAGGATAATGGAGTATCATCATCGTCCCAAATTTGTTGAGCGGGGAGCGATCGCCTTGACAAGCGGATGGGTCGGACTGGGCGGCGGCTTTGCCTGGGACCAGAATGAAATCAGTGACATACATAAGGGTTTCAGGAAAGGAATTGCCTGTCCGACCTGCCCCATGGCAGACAAGGAGCGTGTTGATTATTTCAGTGGTGAGACTCGCATCAGTTCCTACATGACAGCTTTCATGGGGCTGTGGGAAGGCTTTGAGGCCAAAGATTCCCTAAAGGGTTACGAGAATCATGTTAGGTACGAGGACGCGGCCAATAGATACGGTCTGGACCACCATAACATGCTCTTTGGTGGAGGTGTATTACCCGTCATGCTTGATCTGTATGAAAAGGGAATTATCACCAAGGCGGACACAGGAGGTCTTGAACTCAAACGGGACATCGAGACCGTCCTTGAACTCCTAAGGATGATTGCCTATCGGGAGGGATTTGGGGAAATTCTGGCCGAAGGAACCGAACAGGCCCTCAAGATCATGGGCAAAGACGAGAAGTACGCCACTACCATCAAGGGCTACTGTGCCTTTGCCGAGCCGAGGCTCAAGGGTTTAGGGACAATGGAATTCTCCGCCATAACGAGCCCTAGAGGCGGCATATGTTTTCAGGGTTACTTCGGGGCTTCCGCATACAACCCAATGATGCCGATCCAGGGCTGGGTCAAGCAGGCCCATAAACAGGGAGTTCCAAATGAAGCGATAGAACGGATCTTCACTTCCGACGCCTTCAATGTTGGCAGGTTAACCCGGTATGGGGAGGATTATTCTTCCGTCTACAACAGTCTCAGCCAGTGTCAGCGTCTGTATATAAGCAGATTCTACGACATTGATATACTCGCTGAAATGTATTCCGCCCTGACCGGTATCGAGACAAGTCGAGATAAACTCGTACTGTTCGGCGAAAGGGCCTGGAATCTATGGAAGGCCCTCAATGCGAGGGCGGGGTTCGACCGCAAAGACGACAGGATTCCGGATAATTGGCTTCAGCCTCTGGAAGTAGGAGGCGAAATCCACAACCTAAAGAACTACTATAGGACTCAGGACATCAAGGCGACGGACATAGAGAAACTCTTGGATGACTATTATGATGAGCGCGGCTGGGATTCCAAGACAGGCATACCTATCAGGAAGAAACTGGAAACATTGAGGCTCTCCTGGGTAGCTGACGGTCTGGAGGCCTCAGGTCTCATTTAGTTCATACTACAGTTCTTTTCAGGATCCTGGAGAGGACCGATGCCTACGCCGAAGAATAATGAAAGTTCGGTCAAACTGAGAGAACTCTTCCCACTTCTTGTCTATTATAATCCGCCTTGTGACCTGATAAACTGACCTAAGGGGGATGATGAAGCCACCCTCGCAGATCGACACACCCCTGTCGGTGTCGATCCGGTTTCGGCTCTAGATCACTTTTTGAAGAGCGCCTCCAGGGCCATTTTTGCCTCCTCCTTCCTGTTCAGTTTCTTACTTGAAGAACCGATCGGCATAAAATAATCACAAAAATTGGCCCTCTCTTTATCTATAACCCGCTCTGCTGCAACCTCCTGACAGTCATTATACGCATGGGAGTTATAGAACTTGCACTGTTTGCAGCAACGAAGATCTTTACTGCAATGGGGGCAGGTATCATTTCTTCCTATTTTTTCTATTTTGGGGATATTTTCACCACAAAAGGCACATTTCATATGTTATTTTCCTCCAGCAATGCAATGGACAACGTGATATTAAGACGTTATGATTCTCCGATGGATTGGGACAGACCAAAATATACTCTCCTCAACCACACTGCCGATCTAGGTATTGTTGTCGGTGGATCGAATATTGAATCTCTCTTCAAGACGGCGGGTTCGGCAATGATGCATATTATGGTCACGAGCGCCCCTATCAAGGAAACCGAGACAATCGAACTCACTGTCTCCGGCGAAGACTACGCCGACCTGTTGGTCAGGTGGCTCGGCGAAATACTCTATCTCTTTGTAGGAGAAGACCGCATCGTGACAAACGCTCACATTGATTCTATTTCCCCATTTCATCTGAAAGCCCTGCTTGAAACGGTCCCCTTTGACCCGAGCAGACATCATCCGCTCCGCGAGATCAAGGCAGTTACCTATCACCAGATCGAAGTGAGGGAAAAAGCCGATGGCTGGGAAGCCAGGATCATCTTCGATCTTTGAAGAATCACTCATGTTCAAATATCTCTACTCACGGGCTACAATACCCTATGAGTCATTGTTTAAAAGCGCGTTGTTTAGTTCTCCCGAAGCCTCGCGGCCCCGCTTTTGGGTTTTCACACCCATCACAGATCATCTTACTCAATGCTAACCACATCAATGAGGTGTTGATATGGATATAAAAGTCGAAAAGCTCGACAAACACCGTTGGATTATTCCAAAGACCGGTGCCATGCGTGTACCAGGCATGGTTTTTTCAAACGAAACATTGATCAAAGAGGCCCAAAACGATCAGAGCCTGCATCAGGTGGCCAATGTGGCCACATTACCCGGCATAGTCGGGCAATCGTTAGCGATGCCCGATATACATCTTGGATACGGTTTCCCCATCGGAGGTGTGGCAGCCTTTGACATGTCCGAAGGCATTGTTTCGCCGGGAGGGGTAGGCTACGATATCAACTGCGGTTGCAGGCTAATGACCACCCTACTGAGGGCCGACGAGATCCAACCCATGATAAAAGAACTGGTTTCCGCCCTCTTCAAAAATATCCCTTGCGGCATAGGCTCGACAAGCTCCATTCGCCTGTCACAAAGGGATGAGGCCGATGTGGCGGTACAGGGAGCGGCCTGGGCAATCAAAAATGGGTTCGGAGAGCCTCAAGACCTTGAAAGAACGGAAGATCACGGCACCATGGAAGGTGCGGATCCATCGCTTCTGAGCGAACGGGCCGTTAAGCGAGGCAGAAGCCAATTGGGCACGCTCGGCTCTGGAAATCACTTCCTCGAAATAGAGGTTGTTGACAGAATATATGATCCTAAAAAAGCCAAGGTTTTTGGTCTTTTCGAAGGTCAAGTGACCCTTGCCATTCACACCGGTTCACGGGGCTTCGGTTATCAGATATGCGACGATTTCCTGAAGGAGATGACCCGGCAGACGCCAGCAAGGCCCTTTGAACTCCCTGACAGGCAGTTGGCCTGTTCTTATCTCACATCAGTTCTCGGTCAACGCTATCTGGGGGCTATGGCATGTGCAGCAAATTATGCCTGGGCCAACCGTCAGATCTTGATGCACTGGACCGGAGAAACCCTATTGAAGACCCTTTCCATAGGACCAAGAGACCTAGGTATGAGGCTCCTCTACGATGTGTGCCACAACATCGCGAAAAAAGAAATCCATACAGTACAGGGAAACGACATCACGCTCTGTGTCCATCGAAAAGGTGCGACCCGCGCCCTCCCTCCTGGGCACCCTCTTCTCTGCGACGCCTATCGTCATGCGGGTCAACCTGTATTAATCCCCGGCGATATGGGGACATATTCATTCGTCCTCGCCGGGGCCAAAGGAGCCATGGATCAGAGTTTTGGATCGACCTGCCATGGGGCCGGTCGTCTCCTAAGTCGGACTAAAGCCTCCAAAATGGCAAAAGGCCGGGCAATACATCGTGAATTGGAGGACAAAGGAATTTTTGTGCAATCCAGAGGTAAAAGAACCCTCCAGGAAGAAATGCCAGAGGCCTATAAAGATGTATCACAGGTGGTGGAGGTAGTACATGGTGCTGATCTGGCCGTCAAGGTCGCTCGTCTCCGGCCCCTTGGCGTCGTAAAGGGCTAAAAAACCTGCTCAGTCTTGGTTGGAACATAACAATTTGCCTGATCAAGGTCAACTGAAAAAAAGACCCCAAAAAATGCCTTGTCAGAGCCGAAAGTATATTATATATACAACTTTTAAAATTTGGTCATGTTGTGTAAAACCTCACCATTTTTCAGCCGATATATTTGAGAGGAGTCCGACTCTGTATCATTTCAAAACGGGCGATCGCTTCATTCATGAAACGGGTCTTGGTTGTTTTAATATTGAAACTTGTGCCTGGTCTGAAAACCTGGGGAGGGGTGCCCCTCTCAATAATATCGGGCCACTAATAAAGGAGAAGAGATATGTCTTATGAATTGACCGAAGAACAAGTTATGTTAAAGGAAACGATCGCCCGTCTGGCGAAGGATCAAATAGCGCCGGGCGCTGCAAAACGTGATGAAGAAGCCGAATTTCCATGGGATATGGTAGAGGTCCTTCGGGAAAACGGCCTTTTCGGGGCCGACTTTCCGGAAGAATATGGTGGATCAGAGATGGGGCTTCTCTCTCTGTGCCTTATCGGGGAGGAAATCGCCAAGGTCTGTGCCTCTACTTCCGTGGTCATGCTTGTCCATGAATTAGGGACCATGCCGATATTCTTGGGCGGGAGCGACGAGCAAAAGGCCAAATATCTGCCGGGTTTGGCCGCAGGTGAGAAACTGATCTCCTTCGGGCTGACCGAACCGAACGCAGGGTCCGATGTTTCCGGAATGAAGACCAAAGCGGTGAAGGATGGGGACTCCTATGTCATAAACGGCACCAAAACGTTCATCACCCATGCCAATGTGGCTGATTATATCACCGTTGCTGCAGTTACCGACCCATCTGTTCCTGTGCATAAGGGGGCCGGCGTATTTGTTGTGGAAAAAGGGACTCCGGGTCTGAGCATCGGCAAACACGAAAGCAAACTCGGGATCAGGGCATCGTCAACCGTAGAAGTCATACTGGAGGATGTTAGGGTCCCGGCTGAGAATCTTTTGGCCGGAGAGGGCATGGGCTTTGCCATTATTATGAAGACGCTCGATTTCACGCGTATACCTGTTGCCTCACAGGGGCTTGGAATAGGCCAGGGAGCTCTCGACTTTGCCATTCAGTATACAAAAGAACGTGTGCAGTTCGGCAAGCCTATTTTTTCTTTTCAAGGGCTTCAGTGGATGATGGCCGACATGGCGACTCAACTGGAAGCGGCGAGACATTTAACCTACAAGGCCGCTTCCGTTTTTGGAGAACTCCCGAAGAACCTCGACAGGCTGACGAAAGATCAGATCCGCATTTCAGCCATGGCCAAACTTTTCGCTGCTGAAACGGCCATGAAGGTAACAACAGACGCTGTACAGCTCCTTGGTGGATACGGCTTTGTTAAGGAATACCCCGTTGAAAGGATGATGAGGGATGCGAAGATAACCCAGATTTACGAGGGAACCAGTCAGATCCAAAAGGTGGTTATTTCAAGCACACTTTAGCAGATCGATCAGGACTCAGCGGGGTTATCTTTCAGCAACTGTTTGGCCATTTCCCCCGCCTGATCGTATCTGGCCAGCCCTTTGTCAACAAAATCTTCCGGCTGGGTCCTGTTGATCTCGACAAATATGGCCTTTAAAATGGCCGCCCTCTGGTCTATCGCCACGATTGAAGCATCCGAGGATTTATCTTCGTCTGCCGGGACTTCGGGCACTCCCATAAGCATGCACCACACAACATTGTCCAGCTCGGGGAGTATCCCCTCTTTCCCAAAATCAACCGTTTCCCTGAAATTATAGTAAGCCTTGATAAAGGCCTTGTTGTTATCCATCGTCTAAACTGTGAGTCCAATCTTTCGTGGTTCTTCGGGCTGTTCATAAGTCAGCATTATGTCTGCTCATTCGTTTTTAGTATATTAAAAATCATCAGAAAAGGCAAGCAAGAGGTTGTGAACTTTGGATACCATCAGGGAAATAGCATCGGTTGTTCTGGCTGCCGGAAGGGGCAGCCGCATGAAGGACTTCACCGGCAACAAGACACTCCTCCCCCTTATTCCGGAGGGTAGTCCGTATGATGGAAAGCGGCCTATGCTTCTTGAGATCATTAGCAATTTGCCTGGGGGACCTAAGGCGATCGTTGTCCATTACAGAAAAGACCATATTGAAAAAGCCACGTCGAGTCTTCACCTTACCTATTGTCACCAACCGGAGTTAAACGGAACCGGTGGCGGCCTGTTGGCGGCTCGTTCTTTTCTCGAAAATCTGGTTTGTGATCACGTCATCATAACCATGGGTGACGTGCCTCTGGTCAAAAGGACGACATACGAGGCACTGATCAGAGAACTGGAGACCAACGACTTGGTCGTTCTTGGATTCCGACCGAAATCGAGAAAACAATACGGCATACTTGAGACGGAAGGTCCGCTGGTACGTCGAATTGTCGAGTGGAAGTATTGGTCAACCTACTCCGACAAAGAAAAACAATCTCTTCATATTTGTAATTCGGGAATCTATGCTGCAAGGAGACATGATCTGCTCAAGTATCTCCTAGTGCTGGGGGCAAAGCCCCATAAGGTATTTAAGGAAATTGAAGGAAGACAGAGGGAGGTTGAGGAATATTTCATGACCGATATTATCGAGTATATGTATGATGACGACCACCCCGTAGGATATATCTTGACAGAGGAAGAAGAGGTGATTGGAGTTGATGACCGCGATGCCCTTGAGAAAGTCCAGGAATCGTTTCGCCTGATGAGTGGATGAGATCTTCTAACTGTCTGATAAGACGGTGGTCAACTTATTAAAATCGCTGCCGTAGCCAAGTGCAATGAGTGTATCTCCACTCTCAATTCGGGTCTGAGACGAAGGATTAAAGGTCATTACCCCATCCCTTCTTCTGATAGCCACCACAATAATATTCATTTCTTGCCGGATTCCGGATTCAGCCAGGGTCACCCCATTTAGTCTGGAACCCTCTCCTACGACGAACTCTTCCATCTCGAGCTCTATATTTTTGTCATGGACTGTGAGTTCGAGGAAATCTGTTACCGTTGGCTTGACAATGATCTGGGCCATCTTGCGGCCTCCAATCATGTATGGCAGAACAACGCGGTTGGCACCGGCCCTTAAAAGCTTCTTCTCAGTGTGCTCCTCCTCTCCCCTGGCCAGAATGAACAGCAAAGGATTGAGTCCCCTGGCGGTCATGGTTATGAAGAGATTATCCGCATCTGACGAGACGACTGTGATCAATCCCCTGGCTCTTTCGATCCCCGCCTCCATCAGGGCATCCTCACTGGTGGCGTCGTCTATAATGAATGGTATGCCTTCACTTTCCAGCTCTTGGCCTGCGTCCAATTCATAATCAATGATGAGAAGGGGAATCCCGTGAGACCGTAGCTCCTGACAGATTATTTTTCCAATACGGCCGTATCCGCATACAATATAGTGATTTTTGATGAATCGCTTCTTCAATCCCAATTTTCGTCTCCCCAATAGTGACCTTACTTGTAGATCGACCATGAGCTGGGCAACCATCCCAACGGCGAAAGCCATGATACCCATGCCCATGAAGATAAGGATGAGGGTAAAAACCCTCCCTGCTGGCGAGACTTCCTTGACCTCCCGAAAACCAACCGTGGTGATTGTGATGACGGTCATGTACAAGGAATCCAACATCTCCCAATTCTCAAGGACCATGTATCCTGCCGTACCTACGCATAATACGACACTTAACATGACAAGCGCGCGGACGATATTTTTGGAGCCCCGGGTCGCAGTATTCTGAGTCATTTCGTGGCCAAATAGAAAGGGGCTTCACGCCCCCTTCTCAGTCTATCAACATATATCTAACAGATTTCTAAGTGCCGGGTGACGAGCTGACCGCTTCAACAGTGAATTCTCCCAGATTCTTGGGAAGATCTTGAAACACAACTGTAAATGGAACGCTTCCCCCTGACGGGACATTGACATTCTGCTTGTTTAGGCCGTATCTATTTTTCATGGCATTGGTCATCTTTTGCATGGGTAATGCTTTGATCTCCTCTTCAGCATAACTATTTCCCGCATACGCCATTTTGGACTCAACCACTTGCCCCTTATCATCTAAGACCGTTCCCTTCACCAGGATGAAACTCCTCTTATCAAGATAATCATTTTTCACTTTTCCCGTAATGACGAAAAGACGTCCTTCTGTTCTTGAATCGACAAAGAATCCATTGACATCTTTAAAAGAAAGTCTTCGGACGCCAATATCCATACTCTTCTGTTTTTCCACGGGCCTCAATATGGACAATGAATCAGGGATCCATTGAGGAGCCCAGAGAAATACGGCGGCACCGGCACCCAGAAAGAGTAAGACTACCACCAGAAAGCTGATAATAAAACGTGACACACCGCCCCTCTTCTCTGGTAATTCATCCGGAATCATCTCGGTATCTTCTTCCTGCGGCTCATCTCCAAAGATCTCTTCCGTCGGTGGGGGAGGCCCTTTGAGGAGATCGGCATCCGCCTCTCTATCTGTATCAGGCGCTACGACTTCCTTTTCCAAGGCCTGATGGTCATCCGGGAATAGTTCGTCATCGACTTTTTCCATATCTTCCAGAGACTCCTCGAAGATATTCTCGAAGTCTATGTCATCGTCTGCCAGGTCGTCTCCGGTTAAGCCCTCGTCGAGAGAGGATTCAATATCAGCCCCCAATGTTTCTTCGAGTTCTTGCTGACTGACGGCAACCGTTTGGGCTTCATCAGGGAAAAGGGCCGGTTCATGATAGGCCGTAAAGACATGCTTGCATCTCGAACATTTCACTTTTGATCCGGTAGTCTGTACCAATGTTTCGTCAAGGTTATACTTTGTTCCGCACTTCTCACATTCGATGATCATGATACTCTCCTATCCGATATGGCACACCAAACTTACTTCAGCACGTAAATACCGGGAAGATCCCTGTATTGCTCATTATAATCAAGGCCGTAGCCGACAAGGAAACCTTCCTCTATCTCGAAACCACGGTAATGGATTGGCACTGCCTTGGTCCGCCGCTCAGTCTTATCAATAAAGGCACAGACCTTCACAGAATCAGCACCCTTATTCCTTATATTATCAATAATATGGGCCAAAGTTGAACCCGTATCAACAATGTCTTCTATAAGTAGAACCGGCTTTCCCTGAACCGATATCTCAACATCCTTGCTGATTTTGACGGTACCACTTGAAGTCATCTGGGATCCATAGCTTGCAGCTCGTATAAAATCGATCTTGACGGGAATGGTCAATTCCCTCACCAAGTCGCTGAAAAAAAAGACCACCCCATTGAGTATCCCTACGAGGATCGGCTCTTTTCCTCCATAATCAGAAGAAATCTTAGCCGCGAGATCTTTAACCCGCTTCCTGATATCCTCAGGTGAAATCAGAATTTCTCGTTCCAAGATCTTTGCTCTCCTTACTCCCCCAGCCGGTCTTTCGAAAGAATCGACATCGCTTTTACACAAGCCCGGTTAAGGAGATAACCACAAAGTAGTCAGAAACTGTTGAAGCCATCTGTCGATGAGGGGTGAAAACATATTAGGCGCTCTTTTTCTTGTCAATTCCATGAACCTTTGAGTCGGTGTCCACTGTAGTCGGACACTCGCCTTCACCCGCATTGGGGAAAAATATGGTAAAGGTCGTCTCTCCGGACTGAAAACACCCCTCCCTGTCTTCAACAAAACCACATTGGCTGATCCTGCCCGGACATATGTCACTGTCGCGTGGGATATACCTGCATCTTGAAGAAACCATATCGATTTTAAAATCGTGACGCTCCGAAAAGATTTTCAATCTTAAGAGATCAATCCCTCTGCCGCCGGCATTGAAATCATAGGGCCGTTTGGATGAATAGTCCATTGACTCCTGGGTATGGAAAAAGCCCTCAAATATGCGTATCTGGTTCTCTTCCGTGATACCGACTCCATAATCACGAACAGACAACTCGACTCCGTTTCTTTTTTTAGAAACCGAGATTTCCATTCTCCCTTCATCAGGAGTGTTTTCCATCCCGTTTTTTATTAATCCTACCACCACCTTTTCCATCGGTCCTTCCGGCAAAGAGATATCCTGGACTTCATCAAAACGCTCTATCAGCTCAACCTCGCGTTTGGTAAAAAGCGGCCTGATAGAATCGAGGACCTCGGGCACAAAACGATCAAGACGGATTCTTTTGCTCGGCGTGCTTTTTCGGTCGAAGGTCTCGTCAATACGTTTTCTTACCTTTTCAATGACAGGCCCCTCTCCTATCTCCTCCGCCAGGAGAGAGACCAATTCATCTGCACACTCGTCGAGCATCAACGAGAGTATATGATGGGTGTCATAGTGCTTGTACCTCATAATATCTTCAATTTGGTACTGCATTTCCAGCATCCGATCGAGATTGCGGTTAGCTCTCTTGATAGTCGGCTCCCATTTCTCTTTTGGGATAGTGGAAAGAGTTTTCTTGAGGATCTTTAAAGCCCCGCTCAGGACGGCAAGCGGCGTTTTGAGTTCATGGGAGAGATGGTTAATGACCTTGTCTTTTGCCCTGTTGAGGCTCGTGACTTCCTGATAGGCATCTTTGAGTTCGTCCGAAAACCTGGCATTTTCAATGGACAGGGCCACGGTGCCTGCTATCATATTCAAGAGTTCTATGTCGGCCTCGTCAAAATCCCCGTCCTTTTTGTTCCTGACGCTCAGGACACCAATAGTCCTGTCCCTGCTTTTCAGAGGAACGACCAGGAGACTTTTCGTCTTAAGCCCGGTGTACTCGTCAACAATGGAATAAAAATTAGGCTCTTTAGAGGCATCAGGGACTATGATCGGCTTCCCTGTTTGGATAACATGGCCCGAAACCCCTTTGTCGGCTGAAAAGCGTATTTCTTTTATGATATCCTCGGCAATTGAATCGTCGTGGGCCGCGGATTTGAAATAGAGCTCCTTCTGTTCCTCATCAAGAAGAATCACCATGGCCCCTTCGGCCCCTATAAGATTCTTCACTTCACCGCTGATGTAATGCAGGAGGTCATCCAGGGCAGGATATTCAGGGAGGGCCATACTGATTCGCAACAGGGCCTCGTTATTCCGGGCCAGTTTCTTTTCCCTGGTGATATTCCTCAGGATAACCAGTTCCCCCCCGGGCTCATCTGCGTCATCAGAATAAACAGCGGCTCTCATCACCACGTCAAGAATCCGGCCGTCCTTTGTAAGTCGCTGGGTCTCGTGACGAAGTATGATCCTGTCTTCGAACAGCCGCCTTAAGCTCTCGCTCAATTCTTTTTCACGGCCCGGGGGCACATAAGGGATTGTGCGACCGGCGAGTTCTTCAAGCGTCCACCCGAAAGTCTCGGTAAATGCCGGGTTGAGATGTAAGACACGTCCATCCAGATTGAACACAATCGTGGGATAAGGCACAAAATCGAGGAGTGTCCACAATCTATTTTCCGATTCGAGCAAGGCCTGCTGGGCAGCAAATTTGCTCGTCATGTCCCGAACGATTCCCCTGAATCCGACCTTCTCCCCTTTCCTATTGACAATAAGTTGTGCCGAGAGTTCTATTATCTTCGTCTTGCCCTGTTTGTCGATAATCCGCCAAAGGAGATCTGAAATGCCTTTGCCGGAGTGATAGATCTCCCTGAACGTATCAATCACCTTCTGGGCATATTCTTCTTCCATGAACTTACTGAAACTTCGAAAGTGGACCTCCTCCTTGGGGTAGCCCAAAATCTTGCACAGCGAATTATTAAAATACAAGAAATTCCCATCTATATCAGCCTCATAGACCCCTTCTTCGATATTTTCAACAAAGGCCTGATACCGTTCGTTTGACAATTGCGCACGCGCGGCGGCGAGGTCATTGTTCGGGGAATCGCCCCGATGTTTTGTTTTTTCTGATCTCTTCTTTACCATGGAACCATTGTCTCTTGGATTCCCTTATCTCGTTTGGGAAGCAGGACTCCAATGATGTATTCTGAAAAAATATCTATAAGTTTAACACATTTTAGTGTATAAAGCACATAAGAAAAACGGTCATCTTAAAGTTTAGATGGTCTTGCAAGATCCTTCAATAAGTTGCAGAACGGATAGGAGTGTAGAATACTCATTGCTTGTGGGGTTCGGCCTTTTTGCGTGATGTTTCCTAAGCTCCTGTGTTGAACGGAATATGGAAATAAATTGCCAACTATATCGCGAATCCATGGAACTCCAAGGCCTACGGAAAAAGTTGACCCGTGGCGTCCTTGATAAAAAAGAACGGGAGGAGATAGAAAAGAGGATCGAAGTCCTGGAAAAAAAGCTCGACCTTGCCTGAGCTTCTCGGACAAGCTCCCCGGGCACATTCTCTAAGGGCCAGGAAAGAGAAAAGACCCACATGGCCACGGAACAGTAAGATATCCACGAACTTTTCTGGAGTCCCTAGAAGCTCTTTGAACTATCAAGAATCAATGTCACAGGACCGTCATTAATGAGATGAACATCCATCATTTCTTGAAACCGGCCTGTTTCCACCTTGATGCCCTCCTGTCTTACCAGAGCGATGAAGTGTTCATAAACCCTCTTGGCCTTTTCCGGTTTGGCCGCGCGAACAAAGGATGGTCTTCGACCCTTGGTGCAGTCTCCCCAGAGCGTAAACTGGGAGACAACCAGCATGGAACCATCCATATCCTTTAAACTAAGGTTCATAAGCCCCTCTTTATCGGGAAAAATCCTGAGGGTAATGATCTTGTTGACCAGATAGTCGCAGTCCTTTTCCGATGCCTCCTGTCCTATTCCCAGGAAGACCAACAGGCCCATCCCAATCGATCCGACAGTCCTTCCCTTGACTTCGACTCTTGACTCCTTTACCCTCTGAACAACAGCTCTCATTCTCAAACCCCTTCTTGGGACAAATTTCCTGATAGGTTTTAATGGCCCCTACGCTTATCCTTATCAACCCTTGGATCTATGATTTCGCAGCCTACGATTTGTGGTCTAAACCACTCGGGCTTCTCTATCTGACCGGGTTTCTCAGGGGCTCCGGTTTCAACGTCCATCTCATCGATTGTCTGGATGTCCATCATCCCCCAACCAATGCCGCTGAAAAACAGCCGACCAGGCGAGCGTATGGAACCGGGAAATTTCGGCGGCAGCAGGTCTCTACCCCGTTGCCTCTTGGACATATCAAAAGGCCCTACAGCAGGTATGGTCTCCCAACACACCTGTTTGAACAGGCACTAAAGACAATCGAAAATCCGGCAGCCATCCTTGTGACATCCCTCATGACCTATTGGTACCCCGGCGTAAAGGAAGTCATCAGCCTGAGCAGGAAAATTCATCCATCAGTCCCCGTGATATTAGGGGGCATCTATGCCCGGCTCTGCTATGATCATGCATTGGAAAACATGGGGGCGGACCGGATTATAACCGATGACAATCCTTCCTATCTTTTAGAAGTTCTAAATCAATACGGCATTGCTCGACCAGGGCCTGTTCATGGCTCAGCCCATACAAATTACCCCGCCTTTGACCTCTTGTCCAAGATCGACTATGTCTGTATTGCCACATCTTCCGGTTGTCCCAACCGGTGCCGATATTGCGCCAGCCATTTTTTAAACCCGCACTTTAAACAGAGAGACCCGGGGGAAGTGGTGGAAGAAATAATGTTCTGGCACCGTGACTTCGGGATCAGGGATTTTGCCTTCTACGACGATGCCTTACTTATCGGCGCAGAGGACCATCTGGCAATAGCCCTTGAAGGTATTGCCAGGCTCAATCTTGATCTCAGATTTCATACGCCGAATGCCTTGCACATCAAAGAGATCACATCGGACATCGCCGGGCTCCTGCGACGAACGGGCTTTGTCACCATACGTCTCGGTTTGGAAACATCTGATTTTTCATCCACCCGAAATCTCGATAACAAGGTCGGAGAAGGTGACTTTGAACGGGCTGTAGGTAATATGCTTCAAGCCGGTTTCGATAAAAAAGACATGGGGGCTTACGTGCTGATGGGTCTTCCGGGACAATCCGTAGACTCTGTTCTCCAGACACTCGATTTTGTGGAAAAGACAGGGGCCGTTCCCTATCTCTCCGAGTATTCCCCTGTTCCCCATACATCGTTGTGGACAAAGGCCCTTTCACACTCTGAATACGACCTTGCACAAGAGCCCCTCTTTCACAACAACACGCTTCTTTCTTGCTGGGATGAGGCCCAAAGGAGCGATGTTGCTCGATTAAGACAACGCGTCCTCGAAATCAGGCACAGAAGCCCGCTTTAGCACGCCACATAGTCTATGCTTTGTTGATCAGGCCCGCGGCATATCCGGCGCCGAAGCCGTTATCGATATTGACCACCGTAACGCCTGCCGCGCAGGTATTGAGCATGCCGAGAAGAGCGGCGATACCGCCGAAACTCGCACCGTAACCCACGCTGGTTGGAACGGCAATGACCGGCTTGTCGACCAGCCCGCCTACCACGCTGGGAAGGGCACCTTCCATCCCGGCCACCACAATAATCACGGTGGCCCTATTGATACTCTCTCTGTGATTCAGAATCCTGTGAATACCTGAAACGCCTACATCGTATATGGTGTCTGCTTCGTTTCCCATAAATTGGGCTGTTATCAATGCCTCTTCCGCCACCGGGATATCCGAGGTCCCGGCGCTTATGACGAGAATCGTCCCTTTTCCTGAGACCTCTATAGGGCGGTTGACGATGGTAAGCATGCCGGATCTTTCGTGGTAAGAAGAGTGGGGGTATTCTTTTCGAAGGGCATGGGCCTTTTCCAAAGAAAGGCGCGTGACAAGAACATTTTCATCTTCCTTTAGTATCTGCCCGACAATCGCCAATATCTCCGATATTTCTTTGCTTTCGCCGAAAACCACTTCAGAGAGCCCTGTCCTCAGACTCCTGTGATGATCGAGGCAGGCAAATCCAAGATCTTCAAAGGGAAGTGACTTTAACCTCTCAAGAGATTCTTCAACACTCACATGCCCCCTGCTCACATTATCGAGGAGTTCTCTTAGGCTGTCTTTATGCAACGCCGATCCTTCCTATTGTCTGAGCTTTTTTGCCGTATCCGCCACTCTTCGGCCGATTAAGGCTCCGTTCTTCTCGGCTTGGTCATCCGGTGCTCCCACGCAGGCCACCCCATAATGCCCTGTCGCGGACATCGGGTCCCCGAGTATGACCATGCCGTAAATCAGGAGGGCCTGGAGGATCGACATCATGGTTGTTTCCTTCCCGCCCGTTGGGTCGGCCGATGTTGCAAAGGCCGCCCCGACCTTTCCTTCCATCTTTTTTCTTGTCCCCACAAATTCGTCAAAGACCTTTTTGAGCTCAGAGGCCATCGTTCCAAAATAGACGGGAGACCCTGCAATAATCCCTTCAGATTTTAGGAAATCATCCTTTTGGACTTCATCGGTACTTCTGAGGAGCCCTTCCACGCCTTCCACCTCATCAACGCCCCTCTTGATGGCCTCAGCCAGCTTTTTGGTGTTCCCGCTCTTTGAATAATAGAGAATTAAGACCTGCATCTCTTTGTCCTTTCACCCGATATCATCGGCTTTGATATATTTTATTTATGTCTAAGTGCTAGAGCAATCCTTCCTCTTTCAGAAAGGACATGGACCTCTGGGCGATTCCCGTTACCAGACTAAGGGCCTGTGTAAGGTGAACGACTGACTCCGAAGCGACCTTCGAGTTGATCATAACCAGGGCCTGATCAATGCTTTTATTCACATCACCCCAGGCTGTATCAGATGTAACCTTTCGGGCGAGTTGAATCTCACTGGCGACCATATTGACCATGGACACAATTATCTTCTCTGCGCCCTGCTTTTCCTGTGCTGAAAGGCCACTCATCAATTCCAGGCTCTGAGAAACCCATATTAAGCCGGATTTGATTTTCTCGCTCTGAGAAAAGGCTATAATAGCTTTGTGAGGTTCCATATCTCTCTGCGTCTCCTTGCGTGTTTTAAACTCCGACGATCTCGTAATCTGTTTTTTTAACCCTTTAGGCGAAAGATCTCAAGCCTTTTCCGTATGAAAAAGCTCTCCAATGATTATAACCATCAAGCATTTGGAGGCCTGTGAAGATACTTTTAGGTTTGTGTATGGACACGCCCAATGACAGACAATAAAGAGACCGAGCCCCTCACAAAAGAGCCCTTCATCTGATGTGAGTCTGCGACACAGTATGTATTGACACGGTACCCAATATAATCAACAATAAAAAATCAGAGGCATTTGTGAAACAATCTTAATGGGATAAAAGTGAGGAATATAAGAAAACGCCGGCCACGAGAGCAAGGAAAGCATCATGGTTAAGCGGATGAATCTACGCACGCGCATATATATTGTCTTGATTACCCTGGTCCTGATAACTGTGTCAGGAGGGGCGATCATGGTATGGTACACCTATCGTATACAAGGTTTCCTGAACACAGTCATTGACAAGAATGTGGCCACGTTCCAGGCTGCCGAAGCCTTGGAAATCGCCCTTGTCAATCAAAAAGGTTTTGTCTCCTATTATTATCTCGACAAAGACCCGGAGTGGCTCAAGCTTCTTGGAGAATATCGACAGGTCTTCAAGGAACGGCTGGAGGAGGTCCACCTGAATATTGGAAACAAAGGAGAAAAGGAGGCCATTTCCAGAATCGAGTCGGAATATATGCGCTATATTGATTTGAAAGACGAGGTCATCAGGCATTATAAAGAGGGTTCTCTAAACACCGCCACTCGGCTCCACAGGGAGGTGAGAGATCTTTTTTTTGAGGTGCTTGAATTAACCGAAGACTTCAAGGAAATGGTCCTGACGCAGATCAACGAGGCCAGGGACCATACCCTTTCTCAAACAAGGAGACTCAGGATCATCTCTGGGATCGCTGTAACGAATGTTTTTCTTTTAGGGACTCTTCTGGTCGCCATTTTGTCAGGGCAGATCTTCGTTCCTCTACGAAGACTCGCCTCGGAAGCGGATGTTGATGGAGGGGAGGACGAATCAGAGAACGAGGTCCAGGCCGTCAGTCGAAGCATTACCGGTCTCATGAGGGATGCCGCTCACAGTAGATCTCAACTGGAAAAGAGCCAGGAGATCCTTTTGCAGTCCGAAAAAATGGCATTGGTCGGAAAATTGGCTGCCGGGACTGCCCATAGCATTAGGAATCCTCTAACATCTGTCAAAATGCGTCTGTTTTCCCTGTCGAAGAGTCTTAAACTCAATGCCTATCAGAAAGAAGATTTCGACGTCATCTCCACGGAGATCAATCATATCGATACTATTCTTGAAAACTTCCTGGAGTTCTCACGACCTGCAAAATTGAAGATGCAACGGGTTAATCCGGCTCATGTGGTGGATATGGCGCTCAAGCTGTTGCAGCATCGTCTTCAGAGTTATCATGTCGATGTCGAATTAGACAGGCAGGGATCACTTCCCGATATTCAGGCTGACCCCGATCAATTGAAAGAGGTCCTTGTCAATATTATCGTCAATGCCTGCGAGGCTATGGAGGGTGGGGGTCTGATAATCATTGGTGAGAGAATGACTCTGAAAAAGTCTCTTGGTCAAATAGTAGAAATCCGAATTAAGGATAATGGACCGGGAATCCCGGAATCGATGCAGGGCGAAGTCTTCCAGCCATTTTTTTCAACAAAAGAGGAAGGAACCGGACTCGGATTGAGTATCGCCACCCGAATCATAGAACAGCACGGCGGTTTGCTTGAGGTAACATCAAACCTGGGAGAAGGAACGACTTTTATGATCTCTCTCCCCATGAAGGAGACTGGAATTGAATAGCATTCTCATTATAGATGATGACGACCAGCTTCGGCTCAGTTTTGAAAAGCTATTGACAGAGGAAGGATACCATGTGGAGAGTGCTCCATCCGGTGAGCAGGGAATAAAGCTTTTGAGTAAAGGCGTTGCGGACCTGGTTATACTCGACATGCGTTTACCTGGGATGAACGGGTTTGAAACCTTCCAGGTGATCCATGAAATGGAGCCTCGTCTTCCTGTTATCATCATGACTGCCTACGGTACTACGGAGATCGCCATAGAGGCCACCCAAATGGGGGCATTCGACTACATACTGAAGCCTTTTGATATCCCGGACATGCTGGGCGTTATCAGCAAGGCCCTTGAAGCCAGCCATTATATGAGGTCGTCAGTAAAAATGGACGCTACCCCGGACGGATTCTCCGAAGACGAAGCTATCATAGGTCGTAGCATGCCTATGCAGGAACTCTACAAAGCTATCGGAAGAATATCCTCTACTGACGCCACGGTCCTTATTCGAGGCGAGACAGGGACGGGAAAGGAGCTGGTAGCGCGATCCATTTACCAACACAGCTTAAGGGCGGACAAGCCGTTTATCGTTATCAACTGCGTGGCGATCCCTGAGAATCTCCTTGAAAGTGAGCTGTTCGGGTATGAAAAAGGGGCATTTACCGGCGCGTCACGGCGCCGGATAGGTAAGATAGAACAGGCAAACGGCGGCACGATCTTTCTTGATGAGATCGGGGACATGCCATCCGGTTTACAGGCCAAGATATTACGCTTGTTGCAGGAGAGGAGCATAGAGCGCCTTGGTGGTCTGAAGACAATTTCAGTAGACGTCCGTATTATAGCGGCCACCAACCGAAATCTTGAAATGGGCCTTGCCTACAAGCGTTTTCGTGAAGACCTTTATTACCGTCTGAAGGTCGTCACGATCTGGCTCCCAAGCCTCAGTGAACGAAAGGGTGATATTCCTCTTTTGACTGAATACTTTCTGGCACGCTATGCAAAAGAGATCGGCATAGATAATCCTGGGATCACCAAGGAGGCCATAGCCGTACTTAACAGCCATCCCTGGCCCGGCAATGTTCGGGAACTTGAGAACACCATTCAAAAGACCCTCATATTCAACCGGGGCGTTCCCGTCAGCGTGGAAGACATCTCCCAATCCATAAGGGGTGTAAGCACAGGAATGGGAGTAAGACCAAAGACCGGTAATAAAGCGATTACACAGTGGGTCAACGAAACCCTCGCCTCACAAGACACGGACAATCTATTTGATTCGAGTATAGACAGATTCGCCGGCATCCTTATCAAACAGGCGCTGAATCTTACCGGTGGGAATCGATCTCGTGCCGCAAAACTCCTCGGAATGTCCAGACCTACCCTCCATTCGAAGATCGAAAAATACAATCTGAAAATTGAGGCCTCGGTCAAAGAAAAGTGACCCGATTATGTCAAGCCAAACTTTCTTTCGCTTTACAGTCTGTAAAAACATCCGACA
>JAXHUM010000010.1:27483-55156 GCA_034189325.1 Thermodesulfobacteriota bacterium | reverse complement strand
AGCCAGAGATCGACCT
This sequence comes from Thermodesulfobacteriota bacterium, assembly GCA_034189325.1. GTDB lineage: Bacteria > Desulfobacterota > DSM-4660 > Desulfatiglandales > Desulfatiglandaceae > JAXHUM01. The sequence goes on along the minus strand of JAXHUM010000010.1, from coordinate 55,140 downwards.
TATAACCCCTCACATCATGGCCGTGTGCTCGGCACATAAGCACTTCATCTGCGAGCAACTCAAAGTTGTCGGCAACTCCCGGATCGAGAAGGATGTTGCGGTCCGGTGTCTTAACGAGATAGGACAAACAGCTTGGTTTGCCTGTCTCGACCCTGTAAAGACCGGGGAGTATCATGGAGTGCATATGCTGCCTCCTGTTGTCCCAAGACCACCAAAGGAAAGCAAAAAAGCCTGATCAACTCTATCATCCATAGTCGATCCGGGAGGCAACGTCAAAGTGTTACTTCTTTCCATCTTCTACACTGGAGACCCCTTTACCGATATTACTGGCTCCCAATATAGCAGCAGCCCCTTCCAGTGATGTCCCCTTCCCCGTCACGAGGGTATGGGGTATCTTCACAATATCGGGATTGTCAACTGCAGCCTTCAGGATTTTTTCGAGCACGGCCAGCTCAACCACTCTGTCCTCCCCGAGAACCGCCACCTGCGTTTTTTGTCCCCTGGCGATTTCTATCAATCTGAGCTTCTCACCTTCTCCTGAAAGTTTGCTTGCCTGTTTATCTCGATCCGCAATTTTCACACGTATCTCAGCGGCGACCAGTTCAGGTTGTTGATCTGCGGTGGCCCTGGCCTTTTGGGTCTCGATTCTCTGATCCTGGGCCTCTTTTTCTCGTTTGAATGTTTCTTGAAGTTGCTCGGCAAGCTGTTCACGGAGTCTGGCGACAAGGAGTTCCGGAGGGACTACAGAATCTACCAACCGGACATCCTTAATCGTAATCCCAGCTTTCTTCCCTTCCGGTATAACGGCCGATTCAATACGTGCCTCTACATGGGTCCGATTTTCGTCAATTAGGCTCAGCACCTTTTCACCGGCACAAATATTCCTTACTACTGATCGGATGGAAGGGGTAACGATTTTGTTCTCCGCCGCCTCAACATTCCCCACCGAAGCAACCAGGAAAGAAGCGTCTTTTGCCTCAACCTGCACCTGGACTCTCAATTCCTGTGGAACAAGCCACCCCTCCATCCTCGTAAATATGGCCGTATCAGCCGCCTGCCCAGGGATCTTTATTTCCTCAGACCGTTCTTTTTGGTCGATTCTCCCATCCTGTGTCACCTGCAGATCAATATATCTGCGTTTGTATCCTCCTTTGTAATTCCAGGTTTGCACTCTTGTATCGACTTGAGTGACATTGTAGGCAACCTTGTTGAGATAGTAACGGCCGGGGGAAAGGGCCTCTTCCCAAATCCCCACAGACCCTTTCTTCACGAGAGGGACTGCCAGGGAACCAGCCAGATCGAATGAGACATCGGCAAGTTCCCAAACGTCTGTCTCCTGGACATTCGACTTGACAACTCCCACAAAACCAGCCGGGATATCTGTGGCCTCGTGCAGTTCTACATCGAAAAGGTAATGGTTCAGCCTGTATTTACCTGGAGTCAGGACTGTGAGTTGAGATCCTTTTTGGCCGCCGTTTTTCAAGAAATACTCGGCATCCAGCATTTTTTTGAAGTTTTCCTCGCTCCACTTTCTTGCGAGGTATTGACCGGGTAGCAAGGGAAGGCCGTCTTTTGCGGTGACATAGCCGTATTTTCCGCTTGGTATATTCAGCACCCGTTTCTCTTCAACCTCGTGCAACACATTTAACAAGAGACCGAAGTGGAAACCGGGTGGGAGTATCTTTGCCAAAGGTCCTTTTTCACCCTCAAACGCCACGATTTGCCCCTGTTTCATGGACTTTCCAAGATATATCCGCTTCAGGTGCCCGGTCATGTCGGCATCAATGATTACAAAGGAGGTTGATAATACAAGGAAGGCGGCAATGACACAGCCTACGATTCGAATCGCGACTCCCACGGGTGCCAAATTCGATCTGACATTTTCCTCTGAGAACTCTCCCTCCCCTGTTTCTTTTAAAACCGTTTTTCTCTTAGGAATTAAGCGCGGCAAGAATACAGCTGCAATGACACAGAGAAAGGCAAAGATCAAACTCGACATGATTTATACCTCCTTGGGCCTCTAAATTGATGAATCGAAGATGTTCACGGTTGCCTGAAAGGGCGAATCCCCCTACCCGCTGATAGACTCTGCAAAATGACTTTCTGATTCGAGTATTCCCACAAGGGCCGTGGAAAGAGAATCCACATCTCCTTCCAATCGCTTTGGCTGAAAGCCCAGACCCCAGTTGTAGGTATTATTATCTAGGATGATTTCAGGATTACGATTGACAAGAAACAGCAGAAGATTCCTCAAAGAGGCAATGGAAGTCAGGGCCCTCACATGAGGAAAGTCAGGGTACTGGATTGTATGACTCTCCACAACAAAGGGCCTTTTGCAATCTCTGATAAAGAAAAGCATCCGCAATCGATTCTTTGGATGCTCTGACGATAGGAGAATGGAAATTAATAGGATCTCTTGATATTTTAATAAGTTTCGATCCTTTCTGTTTATGTTGATCCCTCCCGGCCAGCCGGTGAGTCTCGGGCAGGGCTTCGGCGAACAGAAGATCTTGGGGGCCCTTAACTCTGGGTAAACAATTTTTGGGGCCTGTCTGAAGGAAGAAGACCCCTCTCTCTCTTTTCCAACAGATCTGATCTTAGGGCCTCTTCTACATCGGCTGCATACGACCCCTCTTTCAAGACTAGGTTCCTGGATATTCCCGTAAGATGCGCCACACTCAGGGCACATGACTTTTGTCGTCATTGTATCCCTCTTTATCGACTCGAACTAAGCTTCCTAATCCATTCAAAGGGTGTTCTCATGCGCCCTTTTCACATGCTTTATTCACTGAACACATCAATGCTCTCGATGTCGGAGTTTTGGACCTTTGCCACAAAAGAGGCGACCCCTCCTCCAATCATTCTTCGGACTTTCATGGTCAGATTGTTGGCGGAAGCAGAGACCACGATACCGTTTCGGATGCTTCCATCTTTGAGATCCACACTGATTCTCTTGCCTACGAGGTCCTGAGGCCTGTCGAGGTATCTCAACCTGTCCAGCCGTTCACGAAGTTTTTCCACCTTCCTCGTATTAAACCCATAATGCAAAGAGAAATGTCTCGCCTTGTCCAGGTGGGCCTGTCCTGTGTCCCAATCCTTTTGCTCAATATTCTTGACCGTGAGATTCATATGTCCAGAAATAACTTCTCGGACCATCCCGAATATTCTGGGATGCCTTGGATATTTTGAGGTCATCTCCCTTATGAGGGATGTGGCCTGCTCAAGACTGTTTGTCTGAAGGTTGGCTTGTATTTCCCCAATGAGCCTGTCCGGCTCAGACAGGACCTTCTCCTTGTCCGGCCCTTGAAGAACCGTTTTGAAATCTTGAAGAGACTCTTCCGCAGATGGAACACTGTCAATACTGTACTTCATAACGGCCTTTTTCATAGGAATTTGAGAGGTGCCTTTATGGAAATGTCTTAAAAGAGTCACGGCTGAAATGACTAGGACGATGAGTATTATGAGCGCTATCAAGAGTTTCTTTTTTTTGCCTTCGTCTGTCTGATATTTTTTGAAGGGACTCGAAGTTTTTCTCTCCTTTTTGTTCGTATCCTCCCTTTCCATCACCACAGTGGTAGTTGCTTTGACCGGTGGTGCCGTGTCAAGAATCGCAGTGGATTCAACAGTGGAAGGCCTTTCATCTCGGCCTATGCTTTCCATGAGTTGCCTATACGCATCAAAAAACGAATCCACACCGACGATGTCCAGCTGGCCCAGAGTCAACACCTGTGTCACCCAGCTCTCGGTAAGGTAGGTGTCCTGATACATCTCACCCATTCTCTCGCCGATTATTCGCCTCGACTGGCTTCCCTTTTCAAGGCCTTCAGCAAACTCCACAAGATTGGCTGAGATCGTCTTGAATCTACCTGGGATATCTCCCTTAGCCATGATTGCAAGATCTTGCGCCCTTGCCGCAAGATCTCTAAATGTGGTCACATCATGCATTCAACATCTCCGTCAAGCTTCCAGTCCTCACATTAAGGACCGGCACGTCGATGATCCGATTTCGTATTGGAGATCCGGTTTTCAAATGCTGGAAAACAGGCGATTTTCCATATTCACGGAAGACTTTATTCTCATGTTCTCCGCCTTTTTAGTAATTCAAAAGGCCCGCCTCTTAGAAGGCACTCTTTGGAGGTCTTTCCAGGCACCCGCCAAAGCCTTTGTGAAAGATGTTGGTGAGAGCCGGAAACGAAAGGATCCATTAACTTATTATCGTCCCATTCAGAAAGGATCTTGAGTCAATTTTTCTGTTAAAATAGAGAGGTTGGAAGGACGAGGGGCACGTTCTCAAATACCGAGGACGTGGGACCTAAAGGGTCCCACGTGACTCATTTAATCATTCGATCCTGTCAATGTTCTTGAATTCACCGAGGGGAAGCTTTGGTATCATCTTTTCCTCTATCCATTTAATGCTGGCCCGTGGGCTCATATGCCACCCAGTCGGGCATGCTGAGAGCAACTCAACGAAACTGAATCCGACGTTATCGATCTGTTTCTGGAAGGCCCTCTTGATATATGTCTTTGCTTTTTGATAGTTTGCAGGACTGTTTACAGCCCCTCGGGCCGAATAGACGGTCCCCTCCACCGTGGCGATCATCTCCGGCATACGGGCGGGATAACCCATTTCCGATCTCCGTCCCTTTGGACTGGTTGTCGTCACCTGTTCCATGAGAGTGGTCGGTGCGAGTTGTCCTCCGGTCATGGCAAAGTGACCGTTGTTCACCATGATGACCGTATACTTTTCAGCCCGTTGCGCCGCGTTGACAAAGGCCCCCGCCCCGATGGCTGCAATGTCTCCGTCTCCACCGTATGAAACAACAAAACACTCCGGCCGAAGACGCTTCACGCCGGTGGCAACATCTATCCCCTGCCCATGGTTGGGGAACATGGCATCCATGGAAGTGGTGAGCATAATACCATGTCCGCAGGCTGAACTGTTAATAAGAATGGTTCTTCCCCCGACTCCAAGTTCATCGATAGTGTCGTAGACTACTCTCGCTATCACAGGATATTGACATCCCGGGCACTCCAGTCTTTCTCCCGGATGATGGGCCCATAGCTTTGGGAGCCCTGTAACCAGCTGTTTTTTCATTTAGAAAACCTCCTGTCGACATATCCGTCAAGAAACGGCTTATTTCATCAATCTGAATATTTCATCCAAGACCGCATCAGGCAGAATCATTCCTCCATCTGTGGGCACGTGGCGCGCCAGGGCGCCCAAGAGATGAATCTCCGTTCGTCCCTGGGCACCGAACCTGACATCTTCTACCAATTGACCAAGACTGTCCTCAACCACGAGAAAACGAGATCCCCTGAGGGCCGTCTCTCTGACTATATCGTATGGGAAGGGCCAAACGGTCTGGGGCCTTATCATACCGACTTTCAGGCCCTCTTGTCTGGCCCTTTTCAGGGCCTCCTTAGACACCCTCGCTGTATATCCATAGGCCACAATCACGAGTTCCGCATCTTCAAGCAGGTATGTCTCATATCTTACCTCAGTCTCTTTCATCTTCTCGTATTTCTCATTCAAGGCCTCTAAAAGGCCGGAAAAGCCTGTATAGGGCGGATAAGGAGGCGCAAGCATAAGCCCCTGCATGCAAGTGACAACCCGTCTTATGCCGTCCAGCTGATTATCACTTCCCTTGACAGCCCAATCCTTTTCAGGAAGGGCTCCGAACTGGAGTTTTTTCAACTCCAGAGGTTCCGCCATTTGCCCCAAAAGCCCGTCAGACAAGAGGATCACAGGATTGCGATATTTATCCGAAAGATAGAAGGCAAGCTGCGTGAAATCATAAGTTTCCTGAACCGAGGCGGGAGTCAACACGATGTTCCTGTAACCACCGTTTCCTCCTCCCCAGGTAGCCGACAGATAATCCATTTGACCATGTCTCGTGGTCCCTGCGCCAGGCCCTCCCCGTTGAACGAGAGATACAACGCAGGGTAATTCGGCGTTTGCCAGATGAGACATGCCCTCCTGCATCAGGCCCCATCCAGGCCCAGAGGTAGACGTCATCACGCGATACCCCGTGGATGCGGCACCAAAAACTATATTAATTGAACCGACCTCTGACTGGGATTGAATAAAGACTTTCCCTCTCTCCGGAAATTCTTCCGCAAACCATTCCGTCGTCTCGTTCTGCGGAGTTATGGGATACCCGACGTAGGCGTCGCACCCCGCTTCAAGGGCACCCCAACCGATCGCTTCATTCCCAATCACAAACAACCTCTCACCCATCATCACCTCCTGTTAGGTATTGGTGGGGCCACCTCAATTGAACAGACCCCATAAACATATTATTGCCGGTCTCGTAAAAAGCCGAATATCTGCTCTCCACTGCATCCTTCGTCCTTGAGGCATACAATAACGACGCCTCATTCCTCAGGATTTGGGGGGGCTTGACCTCGAAGATTTTACGAAAACATCGAAATTCCTACTTTTTGCGGAGCTATCATTGTTGGGCTATTCTTCTTTCAATCGGATCTACAACCGTCATTGAGACTCGGGATCTTATGACAGGGTCATCCTTCAAAGGCCATACTTTTTAATTTTCAGGCCCAGCGTCTTGCGATTGATACCGAGGATATCGGCTGTAACAGACTTTTTCCCTTTTGTCCGGCGAAGTACAAAACGTATATATCTCTTTTCCAGCTCTTCAAGAGTAAACGGTTCTTCAGAGAACATCTGGAATTCACCCTGCCTCTGTGAGATAAATGAGGGGAGATCCCGAGCCTGTATGACGTCTGTATCTTCGAGGATGAGGATTCGCTCAATGGTATGTTCAAGCTCCCTTACATTCCCCGGCCAGGCATATTCCTTCAGCATTTCCATTGCCTCAGTCGATACTTCCGGGACCGATTTCTTCAGTTTTTTAGTGAACTTACTCAGAAAATGAGGAACGAGCAGAGGGATATCCTCCTTTCTCTTCCTCAGAGGCGGCAGGTGAATCGGGACCACACTGAGTCTGTAATAGAGGTCTTCTCTGAATTCACCTGAACTGAGAGAGTCTTCAAGATTCTTATTTGACGCGGATATGATCCTGATATCCAGTTTTATTCTCTCATGATCGCCCACCTTTACAAACTCTCTCTCTTGGATCACACGGAGAAGTTTAGCTTGAATTTTATGGCTTAAGTTACCGATTTCATCGAAAAAAAAGGTCCCATAATTTGCCAGCTCAAAAAATCCGTGTTTTGTCTGGTGGGCCCCTGTAAAAGACCCTTTGACATGTCCGAAGAGTTCACTCTCAAGGAGCGATTCCATGAGAGAAGAACAATCAACAGCCACAAATTCTCGGTCTTTGCGATTACTGTTGGCATGGATTGCCTGAGCCACCAATTCTTTTCCTGTCCCTGATTCTCCGGTTATCAGAACCGTGGTATCCGTCGGCGCAACTTTGAGGGTTTTCTCAAATATCCTCCTCATTGCCCGGCTCTGGCCAATAATGAGGTTATTCTTGGAGTCAATTTCCAGGCCCACCTGGCTTATGGCGGTATGCTGGACCGGACCTTTGGATGGGCCGACCTTACTCAAGGCGGTTTCCAGATCATCGAGCCGGAAGGGTTTGACAAGATAGTCTACAGCGCCGATTTTGATGCAGTCAACAGCAGAATCAATGGTCGGGTACCCGGTGATCATGATAACAGGCACCTGGGGGTATTTGGAACGCATCTCTCTTAAGAGCTCAATGCCGTCCATGACGGGCATCCGAATATCGACAAGGGCAAGATCAAAAACAAAATGATCCAAAAGGGATAAGGCCTCTTTGCCGTTTGCCGCCGGTTTTGTCTCCATCCCCCTGTTCTTGAGGGCCCTGCTGATACCGTTTCTAACAACCGACTCATCGTCGACGATGAGAACCTGTTTGAGATGTGTCTTATCCATCGCAATCCGGAGAGAAGTCCCTTTGTCGCCCTTTCAAGGCGGTCCGAGAGCTCATTGTGGGCCTAATGCGATATGACTGGAAGCAAAATCCTAAAGGTCGTGCCTTTGTCCAGGATGCTTTCCACGTCAATGGAACCATGGTGCGACTCGACAACACTCTTGACAATGGCAAGCCCCAAGCCCGTCCCCAGGACCTGCCTGGTTTTGGGATGTTTGACCCGATAGAACTTATCAAAGACCTTTGGCAGTTCCTCTTCAGGAATCCCCACTCCCGTATCCGATACTTTGATTTCCATATACTCTCCCAAGCCACAGGCACTAACCATTATCCGGCCCCCCTCGGGAGAGTAATTGATGGCATTACTGATGAGGTTATTAAGAATTTCTTCCATGTTTTTTGGATCTGCATGAATCGGCTTCAGATTCTCGCACGAATAGCTCAAATCAATGCCCTGCTCTTTGGCCCTCATTTCCATAAGTGCCATAGTATCTTCGACAATACGACCAATATCGGTGGGCACCTGGTGTTGTATGTACTTACCGGCCTCAATCTTGGCCACATCGAGGAGATCATTGACAAGGTCCAGGAGAACATCAATCTTCTTGTTCCCTCGTTCTATGAGTTCTTCCTGCTTCATTTCAAGCTTTCCGGCCAGCCCCTCGACAAGGACCGTATTCAACTGTCTAATTGAGACCAGTGGACTGCGAAGTTCATGCACCACCATATTAACGAAGTCGGACTTCATCTGGTCAAGTTGCTTAAAGGCCGAAATGTCTTCAAGGACGGTGACCGTGCCGACAATCCCGCCGTCAGGTCCAAGGACAGGCGCGGACATGGATCGCAGGACCTTCGGCCCGGCCTGGATCTCCTGCGAAATATATCCCTCTTCAGGAGATTCTCCCGCCTGAATCTGCCTAAGGACATTTTCGAGGGATTCGTCCTTTATTATTCGATCCACGGGAACCGGACCCGACACCTCTTCCGACACCTCCAACAGCCTCATCAACGCCGGATTATGAAGGACAACCTCAAGATTCCGATTGCTTACCATAACCCCGTTGGCCATACAATTGACAATTGTCTTCAACCGGCTCTTTTCGAGGTCCAGATCGTAGAGATTTCGAATGTTCTCCTCTTGAAACTGCCTGGCTCTTTGCTCGAGCCTCCTCTTTTCAATGGCCCTGGATACGGTTAACCGAAACTGATCAATTTGAAACGGCTTGGTGATAAAATCGTAGGCACCCTTTTTCATACATTCCACTGCCGTGTCTACAGTCCCATGGCCCGTGATAATGATGACCGGTATTTCAGGATACGTGGTGTTGGTGATATCAAGGACTTCCTCGCCGCTCATCACGGGCATCTTCAAGTCAAGAAGAATAAGATCGACAAGCTCTTGCGCCATAATATCCAGGGCCTGTCGGCCATTTTCAGCAGCAACGACTTCATACCCCTTGCCTGCCAAAACCCTGATACAGCCATCCCTCACGACCTTCTCATCATCTACAACCAAAATCCGAGTCTTTTGATCCATTATTCATCCAATCCAATAAAAAGACGTTCATCAACAACGGTCTCTGACAGTCCAATAGGCAATTCAACAATAAAAGCAGTCCCTCCCTCCTTCGGACATTCAAATCTGAGATTGCCTCCATGAAGACTGATGATGTTCTGGGAAATGCTCAGGCCCAGCCCGGTGCCCTCTCCAACCGGTTTGGTTGTGAAGAAAATGTCAAAGATCTTATCGCGAAGGTCCTCAGAAATGCCGGGACCTGAATCCGACACCTTAATGACAAAACACTCCCTCGCCTTGTCATATCTTGCGTCGATACCCAGAGCTCCCTTTCCCTCCATTGCATGGGCAGCGTTGATAAAGAGATTGGTGAAGACCTGTTGAAGTTGACCCCTATCACCCAGCATCTGAGGCATCTCCTCTTCCAGTCGCGTGTTGACCTCGATATCCTGAAAAATAGCCTGGTTTATCAAGAGATTCAGGCAATCATTGATCAATGTCTCTACACTGAAAGAAGATGTCTTCCCAATGGACTGTCTGCTGAATTCCAGGAGTTCCGACACGATTTTCTTGCATCGAAGAGTCTGATCTACAATCTCCTGAATATCCTTTTGAAGGGGGGACCGATCGTCCAAGGATTCTTTTAAAAGCTCCGCATAGATCAACACGCCCGAGAGAGGATTGTTGATTTCATGGGCAACACCCGCGGCCATTCTTCCCACTGATGCGATTTTTTCCGTTTGTACCAGCTGAAGATGAGCGTCTTCAAGCTCTTTGCGCATCTGGACTATCTCCCGCATGTCCGTAAACACGCCCACGCTTCCGATCACCTCATTATTGACGGTAACAAGGGATGCGGAAAGTGTAACAGGAATCTCCCGGCCATCCTTGGTTGTCACCGACATGCTGGTCGGGTTGAGTTTTCCCAGAGGTCCATACTCTTGACTTCTCATCTTTCTCATGTTCTCTCGGGCCACATCGATGTCATAGAAACTTGTCAGATGGTTGACCTCTCGGGCATCGTAGCCTGTCAGACGTTCCATCCCCTCGTTGAATATGAGAACATATCCCTTATTATCGACAACAACGATCCCGTCCACTGTACTCTGAATGACATCTTCAAGAAAAACCTTTGTCTTCTGGGCTTCACGTTCCAGGCTGATCCTTTCGGTAACATCCCTCGATGCCTCTATGAACTGGACCATTTCATTATCTTCATCCAATATCGGGGACACGGTCACAACTTCAAACCTCTCCCCACTGTTATCATTCCTCCACTCTTGGATCGTGCTGATGGACTTTTTTTCTTTCCCAACCTCATTGAGATAACATGTCTTACCACACTCCGCGCAAGGTCGATTAAGATTGTATCTCACCTTGTGGCATTTTTCGCCGATGACATCTTTATCCGTGAGATCAAATTCACTCAGAAAGGTCTGGTTAACATTATCGACCGTCATGTCCATATTGATAACCATGACCCTGTAGGGCAGAGAATCAAGGATCACCTGTGTGTGTTTTTTCTCCTTCTGCTGTTCAATCTGGTGTTCTCTTTCCAGGGTTGTCTTTTCCATCTCCATTTGGACAAGATCCCACAGGAATCTTCCTCCAATATGGTCCATCATTGAAATATGCGCTGGTTTCGTTTTGATGATCTCTTTTCTGGCTTTTTCGGATCCTGTTAATTCAAGGAGAAGATTCAACCCTTCCAACTTGTAGAGGTCTCTAAAATCGGTCGTTGCAAAGAGCCCGAGCTTCTTTGCATAAATCAACCCCGGCGCTTCCGGATTGGTATCAGCAACGCCCAGGACGTTTACGTTGACCCGCGAGGAACGATTCTTCTCCAGAATCAGAAGAAGGTTGTAGCAGGCCTTTCCTCCACCGATAAAGGCTATATTGATAGGTATGTCGGTCCGCTTCCCTTCGAAAGAATCGGTCCACTTATCAGGTCTATCATCAAAAGGGGAATTGAATAAAGACTCGGTCATAATATCTTCAATGATTCTTATCAAACCAGGTCAGGGATTCTGAGTTGTTTGCCCGTCACATGCCTTTTCGATTCAACACGATTTCCCATGCCAAGTCCGATAGAAATCGGACATGCTTACCATAAATTCTTGCATTGTCGGAACTGGCAATGCCGTTCAATCCACGTTTGTAAACGCCCTGCACGATCACTACAAGGCGAAATATGCTAAAAGCTATGAAGAACTCCCAGTCGGAGATCTCACTCCGACCGGTGCGGCGGCAGTAGGCGTCGATATAATCCGATTCAGGGGGTATTCCAAGGGCCTCAAGATCTCTATCTCCATAGCCGAGATCTTTACCTCCGATTGCGGGCAAATGGTAGACCATACAGTTATAAGCAAGATCCGCCAGGGGATGACCGAGCGTGGACAGTTCCCAATCGAGCACAGCAAGGACACGCGGTTCGCTCGGATGAATAACCATGTTTTCAAGACGATAGTCTCCATGCGCAATCGTCGTGCTATCATCGTCCGGAACGTTGTTCCGGAGCCACTGAATAAGACTCACAATACTCTCAATTTTCTCAGTCTTTGAGGCCTCATACTGTTTTGTCCATCGGTGGACCTGCCTGGCCATGTAATTGCCCGGCTTTCCATAATCACTAAGGCCCACCCCCTGCCAGTCCACCAGATGGATCTTCGCAAGCATTTCATTCATGGCATCAATGATGGCCGTCCGCTCTTTCGGGTCGGAGACTTGGCTTGCATAGGGATCACGAAAAATCCGTCCCTCGACGAAATCCATGACATAGAAAGGGGTCCCAATAATCGAAATGTCCTCACAGAGAAGCAGGGTCTTGGGGACCGCCACATCCGTGTTCTCAAGGGCTTTGATGATTCGGTATTCGCGATCAACCGCATGAGCTGAGGGAAGCAGTTCTCCCGGCGGCTTTTTTCGTAAGACATATCTCCGATCACCATCGGAGAGTAGAAAGGTCGGATTGGACTGCCCGTATTCAAACTGCCGAATACTCAGTTCTTCGGGGGGGTCATCCATCACCTTCCTGAGAAAATCACTAAGCCGCTTTTCATCGAAACGGTGGGGGGACCTCACTTGAACAATCTCTTCTGATGAGTTCATCTATACTTATTCAACTCTAATTTGGTGATCGTCTCCAAGTGGACTTCGTCCGGCCCATCAGCCAAACGGAGAGTGCGAACAGAGGCCCAATCCTCAGCCAAGCCGGTATCCCCGCAAACGCCCTTGGCTCCATGGACCTGAATGGCCCGATCCAGGACCCTGAGTGCCATGTTCGGCGCAACCACCTTGATCATGGCTATTTCCGTTCGGGCGGCCTTATTTCCGACTGTGTCCATCATGTAGGCCGCATACATGGTAAGGAGTCGTGCCTGATCAATTTCAATACGTGATTTGGCGATGTCTTGCCGAATTGACCCCATTTCAACAAGCGGTTTCCTGAAAGCAACTCGGGACCTTGCGCGCTTGCACAGCACTTCAAGGGCTCGTTCGGCCAAGCCAACGGTTCGCATGCAATGGTGGATGCGACCGGGACCAAGGCGTCCCTGGGCGATCTCAAAACCCCTTCCTTCCCCGAGTATTATGTTGGAGGTGGGAACGCGAACGTTCTTAAATACGATCTGCCCATGCCCGTGCGGCGCGTGGTCGTATCCGAACACGGATAGAGATCTCGTAAGGGTTATGCCAGGCGTATCCCGTGGTATCAAGACCATAGACTGTTGCCTGTAGGCAGGTCCGTCAGGGTCGGTCTTTCCCATGAAAATAAAAATTTTACACCTGGGGTCTCCTGCGCCAGATGCCCACCACTTGTGGCCGTTAATCACATATTCATCGCCCTCTTGAACAATGCTTGCCTGAATGTTCCTTGCATCCGATGAGGCCACGTCCGGCTCTGTCATACAAAAGGCGGACCTTATCTCACCGGCTAGCAAAGGTTTGAGCCATTGCTCCTTTTGTTCCTCGTTGCCGTACCGGGCAAGGACCTCCATGTTGCCCGTATCAGGGGCTGAACAGTTAAAGACTTCCGGCGCTATGGGAGAGCGGCCCATGATTTCACAAAGCGATGCATATTCATAGTTGGTCAATCCGGCGCCGTATTCGCTCTCCGGTAAGAAAAGGTTCCACAAGCCCTGCTCACGAGCCTTTTGTTTGAGCTCCTTCATGATAGGCACGGGAGCCCATCGATCCCCCTCCTCTACCTGTTCTCTGAACACTCCCTCGTTGGGGTAAATATAAGTGTCCATAAACGACCCGAGACGCTCACTCAGTTCCTTTGATTTCTCCGAAAGCTCAAAAAACATGTTCCCCCCCTTTTTCAAATTGGATTTGGACTTCAGACTCATATATGAAGGTTTTAGTTTAAGATCCAGGCACGCGCAAAAACTTGCCGGAGGCGCATTTTTCATGTGCCGAGGACTGTTTTCGCATAACGTAGAGACCGGCAAAAAGGCCCGTTAAGGATGGATACTAAATAAACAAGGATTTATTCGCTATCTTTTCAAGTTTAAAGGAGTGCGGTGTGTGCTGCAAGCAAAAAGTGCTGAGACAGATCAACGGTCCGGTATCAATCGATATCACGACCAAGAAGATCTCCTGCAAAAGAATTCCTGAGACGCCACCCTGGTCTCGAAGTGCGAAAGAAAGGCATGGTTACCCTTGGCGCTTTGATCTACCATGGAAATTTCTTCTTAGTTGTTTGGCCATTGGATAGACAGACTGATTCGCCGTATCAGAGCGTTAAAACGCCCGAAAAACAATAGAGCAACACCCGAGATCCAACCCCTGTTCGCATGCGATTTTGGGGCTGATCCTATAAATGATATTCCGACCATGCCGCTCACCCAGCACCAAACCGGCCAATCGCATGGGGCTAAGATGATGGGACACCCTTTGAGGATGCAAATGGGTGGCTTCGGATATCTGGCTGACGTTCTTGGGTCCGGCAATGAGAGAACGAATAATCTGCAGGCGATTTGTATCACCCAGGACCCTCATCATGTTGGCGCACTCATCGGTACTGCAGCATATGCCGTCCTCAGGCGCCCGCTCTAAAATCAGGGGCAATGTCCCCTTGTTCTTGTTTCTTTGTTCAGGACTATCCATGTTCACCTCAAACCTTCTATAACATTAAACCATTTCCCCGATTTATTCCACACACTCTTGTGTCCTGCCTGCCCTCTTCGATCCGAGTGGATCAAGGAATGGAAATTTCTATCGGCTATCCATCGGCTTTTGACTGCTCTGTCGTCATTCGCCACGCCTTGCCCCTTCACTAGCCTGCATAAGATAAGAGGGGGCCAGGGCAACGTCAAAATCGGGCATTTGGTCTATAGTCCCATTTGTCTTAAGGAACTGCGCCGAAGCCATCAGGCTTTTCCGGATTTTGCTGTCCAATGAAACAGAATAGGAATGAAATCCCATGGCCCTTTTTATGACTTCGGGTCCCAGCCCATTGATCTCTGATTGAATGACAGCGGCTTCATCCCAATGGCCCTCAACGAAGTCCTCGGCCCGATTAAGGGCACGGAGGACTTTTGCCACAACGTCCGGATGCTTTTGAGCAAAACAGGCCTTTACGGCCAGCAGTACGGGATAGCTGTTTCCAAGGCCTTCAAGCGTTGCCAGGGGCCTGCCGAACCCTCCTTCTTCGGCCTGTGACGGTGTCGGTTCACTGGCCACAATAGCGTCTAATTCTCCTGTCGCCAGGGCCGTGAGCTGAAGAGAGGGAGACATATCCACAATGGAGTCTCTCAGGTCAAGGCCATGTTTCCGGGCGAACCTCAGAAGGCCTCCATGTGTGGAGGTCCCCTTCTTGACGCCTATTTTCTTTGCCTCGAGACCGGTAATGCTCCTTATTTCGCTCTTGTCCGAAACAACGATCCTATGGCGTTTTTCACCGCCGCCGTGGGAGCAGATGATTTTAAAGGCATCCGCTCTCCTGGAAAGGAGAATAACAGCCGTGGTATCACCCATGGTCCCGAAAGTGGCACCACCGGAAATAAGGGCCTCGGTGCATTCCGGGCCGCTGCAAAACACGCGTGCCGTGATATCCAGCCCCTCTGCCTTGAAAAAGCCTTTCTCGACCGCCACAATGGGAAGGGCGTCCGCAACGCGGTCTTGAAAGGCAAAGACAATACTCTCTCTGCTTTTCTCTTTTTCCCTGACACCCTGATAAAGAATAATGCCCAGCCCCACACCCACGACCACGGGAACGACCATCAGTATGTCTCTGATAATTCGGTTTCTCCTCTTTCGCGCCTTTCTGAAGGTCTCTATCTTCTCTTTTCGTGTGAGACGACGCACCTGCTTGTCCGTCTCTGAATGCTCAATGTCTTTCCGCATACCTCATGCTTCCTCTGAAATACCCTGATTGACCGTCGGACAATCAGGGATCAAATGTTCCAGGAGATCTTGTCTGATCTTCGATACTCCCGGGTCAAACAGGTTCCTCGGTCTGGGCATGGACAAAATCAGCTGTTTTTGAATGGTCCCGGGTCGCTCGGTTAAGAGGACAATCCGGTCGGCCAACAAAATCGCCTCCTCAATAGAGTGAGTGACAAAAATTACCGTCCTTTTTTCCTCCTTCCAGATGTTGAGGAGCTCAACATCGAGTCTCAATTTTGTCTGCTCATCCAACGAACCAAAAGGTTCATCCATAAGGAGAATATCAGGTTCCAGCGCCAATGTCCGTGCAATGGCGGCCTTTTGTCTCATTCCTCCGGACAGTTCATGAGGTCTGGCATGGTCGAACCCTCTCAGGCCCACCAGATCAAGATAATGTCTGGATATCTTATCACGGTCACGCCTCGGGACTCCCTGGGCCTTGAGGCCAAACCCAATGTTTCCAAGAACGCTTTGCCACGGAAAAAGGCTGGGTTCCTGAAAAACAACCCCACGGTTGGGAGACGGTCCATTGAGTGGTCTTCCATGGACCAGGATTCGGCCTTGAGTGGGTTTTTCAAGACCTGCGATCATGTGGAGCAATGTGCTCTTTCCACAACCGTTTGGACCGATAATACAGACGAACTCCTTTTCCTCCACAGAGATAGTCACATCTCTCAGGGCATACCTGCCCATGTGCTCCTTTGGGTAGAGATAGATTTTTGAAATATCGCGGCATTCAACGATCATGTGAGGACATCCTTTACAAGCCCCTGGCGCGCCATAACCCTCTGCTCGATTAGGGCGAAGAGGCCCTTTTCCATAATCAGACCAAAAATACAGATAATCACAATACAGACAAGGGCGGCCTCAAAATCGATGGACCATCTCGCCTGGATCAATGAATACCCCAATCCTATTGATACGCCCACGATCATTTCCGCGGCAATAAGAACACGCCACCCATTGGCAAAACCGATGCGCAGTCCATTGATAATCGGAACAAGGGCCGCCGGCATCAGGACTCGAAAAAAGAGCTCACCCTGTCTCAGGCCGACCATCCGGGCTACCTTGATATAGATTTTCGGTACCATCCGAATCCCGGCCGTTGTGTCGATGATAATGGGAGGCAGGGCGGTCACGAAAATAATGAATATTGTGGTCTCCTCCCCAAGGCCGAACAGGAGCATGGCAATAGGGATCCAGGCCATTCCGGGAATCAATTGGAGGACGATAATTGCAGGCATCAAAAGGGAGTGCAGGCGACGATAGGCACCCAGAAGCATTCCAACCAAAAGGCCTGTTATCACCGACAGAAGATAACCGATGCCCCACCGACTCAGACTCATGACCAGATGCTCCTCAATCCCCTTGTTGTAAAGAGGATGGCCCGACAACAACCGTACGAAGCGCTCCAAGACCTCCCAGGGGGTTGGAAAGGGCGTTTGTCTAAGAGTGATCACCATCAGGGCCACCAGGTGCCAGGCCACGAGAATCAGGAGGATAGAGAGGACGCCAATCATGGTCGATCTCAAAAACATTTCTGCCTTCCGAGGAGGGACCGGAAACTCATCAGAAGCATGAGAAAGGCCGGGATCTTCCATTTGTGTTCGCTGAGGAGTTATCTGAAATAGGTGCCAAAGTTTCATATCGATCCTGGATTCCTAAGCGTAAAAGGAGATAGCGGTTAGTCGGATCCATCCGGATTTACCTAGAAATACAAGTGTGTATATATATAGATATGTAGATATAACCATATTTTATTGTCAAGGTAAAAACAGGCGCATCATTCTTGATCTGAAGAAGAGAACCCCAACTTGAATGAGTGTAAATCTCGGTACGAGTGGTTTTGGCATTGACACCTCTGTTTATTTGATCTACTTTTTCTCAGAACAGGTGCTCACATGAGCTTAATAGGGAACCCCGTTGAATTCGGGGACGGACCCGCCGCTGTGATTGGGGACGAAAGCCGCCTGAAGCCACTGGCCGTTTAAAACGGATGGGAAGGCGCGGCACGTAGGATGATCCAAGAGTCAGAAGACCTGCCTGGATAACGATGGCCAACCTCCGCGGACTGAGGGAAGCCGTAGGATCTTGAGGATAAAAAAGGGAAATCCCCGGATCGATTCATTTCGGTCCGGGGATTTTTTATTTGGTCCCCTGCTTCGCCATAGGACCAAAAAGAGATAAACACCGGATCGACCCATGGAATCTGAATAGTGAGAAACAGATAGGGACGATCAAGGCTCATAAGGGCTCCGTCTTTCCGCCCTGTT
Source organism: Thermodesulfobacteriota bacterium (assembly GCA_034189325.1). Taxonomy (GTDB): domain Bacteria; phylum Desulfobacterota; class DSM-4660; order Desulfatiglandales; family Desulfatiglandaceae; genus JAXHUM01. The sequence continues at coordinate 37,078 of JAXHUM010000010.1, read as the reverse complement.
CAGATGCTCACAGACAAGGAAGGAGGTTGTTATGCACCAGTATTGGCGAATCAGTGAAGAATTGAAGTACCTTGGGGAAGTCCTCATCTTTTACGATCCGAGTATCTCAAGAGAATATGAGAGATGGATCCAAAAGAAGGCGGATGTCCTGGCCCTGAGCAGGATGGATGACATGCCCCATGCCTCTCGGACCCGGAAGCATTTTGTGATTCCGCCATCTCTGAACTGACCGCGTAAAGGGAACAGGTAGGGGTTTCAGGAATGTTTGAGAATACCACAAAGCGTGACGGCGCGCAGGCATTGGGCAACCAGGCTACTCAACTATTTTTCTCTTGACACAATTCCGTGGTTTACTAAACTGGATATAAAATCTGTTCAGGCGCTCCTGATGGAGCTTAATAGGGAACCCCGTTCAATTCGGGGACGGGCCCGCCGCTGTGATCGGGGACGAAAGCAGCATTGTGCCAGTGTCTGTTACAAAACAGATGGGAAGGCGCGGCTAGTAGGATGATCCGAAAGTCAGAAGACCTGCCTGAACAAAGAGAGCGGTGACCTACGCGGACAGAGGTTGCCTGACGATTTCGAGGATAAAAAGGGAAATCCCCGGATCGATTTGCTTCGGTCCGGGGATTTTTCCATCCAAAAACGGAAATTAGTTCATCAGGAGCACTTATCATGACAAAGAAAAGCCTGTTGCATGGCAAAAGAATTCTTATTGTAGATGACGAACCCGATATATTGGTAACACTTGAAGAACTATTATCAATGTGTAATGTTGTAAAGGCCTCAACCTTTAATGAAGCAAAAGAACTACTAGAATCTCAGTATTTTGACATGGCCATTCTGGATATTATGGGTGTAGACGGATATGGTCTGTTAAAGATAGCAAACAAAGAAAAAGTAATAGCTGTTATGTTGACCGCCAATGCCCTGAGCCCGGAGCATACTGTCAAATCATTCAAGGGAGGAGCTGCCTTTTATGTGCCAAAGGAGAAAATGATTGACCTTCCAATATATCTAAATGATGTCCTGGAAGCCAAAGAGGAAGGCAAGAGTTTATGGTGGCGTTGGCTCGATAGAATGGCCTCCCATTATGACAAAAGATTCGGTTCTGATTGGAGAAGTGGCGATAAGGATTTTTGGAGAAAGTTTGATTATATGTAGTCACGATCAACTGTCGAAACGAAATTATCTCCTGGACCGACACTGATGTCCTCCAAGGTTTTTTCGCCGGCCCATGTAGGTGCCTGTGATATGAATGACGCTTTTACCCTTGCTACATACCACAGTCTGCGCCATCGAGAATTTTGGGGGCATTGACAGGAGCGTTGGGCACTTGGTGATATGACGGATGTCCTTCCATCACTTTACTCTCACGGGTATGTTCCACATTCCTTAAAACCCGGGCAGTGCCCATAATGAGCGAATAACATTTTCTTTTGGACCTTGGGAACCAGGATGATATGACATTGGCGTTCCTATCTTGCGTGATTTGGAATTGATGTATCGTTTATCGAACTCTCTCCTTTGTTTGCAGGGCTGAGCGGTTCACTACAAGAGGGATCTTCATTTTATCCCTTAAATATCAGACTCTGCTGGGACGCCCGGCAAAGCCGGTGACTTGCCAAAGGAAAGTTGAAGAACATGCCTGAGACCTAGATTGCAGTCTGAGGATGCGAAGGGAGGGCAAGGATATCCTTTTGTTTTTTCCCGGGCAATTGTAATCTTTGCGATGCATGTGAATTTGGAAACATGGCAAATGCCTTGATCCGACAAATGTCAGGCCCTCCCTGGACGCCATAGGAATCGAAGTAGGTTCATTTACAGAAATCGACTACACCGAAAACGTATTGTACGGACTGATCCTGATCGATTAAGGAGAGCGGAGATGCGATCATGACAATCTGGTCAAAACTGAAGTCGTATGCCAGGGTTGCAGGGCATTCGCGTTGCTAGACTGCAGCCGCATTTTTTTCTTGACTCTTTTTTGCAGTTAACTAAACTTACTACTACATATATTCTATTCAGGAGCTCTTGAGGAGCTTAATAGGGAACCCCGTTTAAATCGGGGACGGACCCGCCGCTGTGATCGGGGACGAACACTGCATCATGCCACTGTCTGTTATAAAATAGATGGGAAGGCGCGGTAAGTAGGATGATCCGAGAGTCAGAAGACCTGCCTGGATAACAATGGCACAACCTTCGCGGACTGAGGGAAGCCGTAGGATCTTGAGGATAAAAAAGGGAAATCCCCGGATCGATTCATTTCGGTCCGGGGATTTTTTTATGCCAAAAGGCATGAACACGATTGCCTGTGTGCTTGCCGGGGTTTCAGATTCTTCCAAACTCAGACTGTGTGGATAAGAAAGGGCAGAGCGGAAAGCCGCCAAGCCATAAGCCGCTCTGCCCACCGGCTTTAATCGCTAACCCGCAATGGAGGTTTGGATAACCCGGCCGCAAATAGGCTATCACCAGACCTCCAAATAATAAACAAAAAACGTAAAAGGAGGTCCTAATGAAGAAGTGGATGTTTGTTCTGGTATGTTTTCCCCTGGTGTGCCTATCCGCACTGTGTAACGCACAGGAAGAAGAGGATGGAATACATGAGTTGGAAGAGGTTGTCGTGACGGCGACCCACAAAACAAAGATGATTGATACACCGGCAAGTATTTCCATTATTACTGCCAAGGAACTGGAAGAGATGGGAGCGAAGAATATCATTGAGGCCCTGACAAAAATCCCCGGAGTCATAGACACGAGCGCCAAGGATGACGCAGTAGCCATAAGGGGTACTGGGAGCAGCATGGCGGGCGGGCCTGTCATACTTATTGACGGAGTTCCCCAGAAGATTGGTGATTACAGGTATGACCACTTCAGTTTTATCCCTGTCAGCCAGATAGAACGGATCGAGGTCCTCCGTTCCGCCGGGGTCGCGTATGGCCCAGGTTCCTCTAGGGGTGTGATAAATATCATCACTAAAAAGGGAAAACGAGATAAACCGGTTCACTTCAACCTCTCAGCATCTTATGGTTCGTGGAATACCCATGAGGAGTACGCTGATTTATCAGGCGCTATTAATCAATGGGATTATTTTATAAATGCTTCAAATTATAAGACCGACGGCTACGAAGAGGAAGAAAAATCACGATTTTCAACTCTCCTTAAGCTCGGCTACAACCTCTCGGAACAAACCCGCCTCGGCGTCCGTTATAATTTTTTAACGAACGACCATGATACGGTCTACGGGTTCGCGAAATATCAGTATCAGCTCGACAATTACCGGAGGAACATCCATTTTCCCGTGAGCGAAACCGACCCCACATTGGTCTGGCATAATGAAAGGGACCAGGACGTTTCAACCTACGCGGTCGAGTTTTCCCACGCCGGTGATAAGTACTTTGCGTCTTCAGCATTATCCTACATTGATTATGAAGAAAGATATAATGACTCAAGGGATATCTACATCTCTTCATCCGCAACACGCGGCGACCTCGATGACAAGGATCAAGAAACGTATGCCTTCACCCTTTCAGGCGGAGGCAACTTCGATTTCGGTGGGATCAGCTACACACCCTCTGTGGGCGTCAACTGTGAGGATATCGATTTCACCCAGCGCAAGACATACCCATATGGTCCGGACGAAAGTACTGCGGCCGGCGACTTTGATATCTCAGAAAAGCAATACGGCCTTTTCTGGGATAACGATATATTGCTGGAAGAAAACTGGGGACTCAGGATCGGGGGCAGGATCGATAAGGCGGAAGTCGAGTTTGAAGATAGGGCAGGCACAAAGGTAGATCAGGACAAGACCATGTTCGGATGGTCTGTGGCTCCTTCCTGTCGTTTTATGGATAAAGCAAACATCTATGTTTCCGTGGGGAGAAGCTTCTGGTTTCCCACACCGAGATACTACGCGTGGGCCGCAGAAAAGGCCAGCCCAAACAACCTCCCCGGAGACTTGAAACCTGAGGAATCCCTTACCTATGAAATAGGGTATAAGCACATGATGAGTAGGTCTTTGAATATCAGCCTCACGGGCTTTTTCACCGAGTGCAAGGACAAGTTTGCAAGCTATTACGAGGGGTCGACCTGGAAAGGTGTGAAGAATATCGGGGAGACAGAGACCAAAGGCATTGAGCTTGAAGCGGACGGAAGACTCCGACCTTTTTTAGGGTACCGTTTTGCCGGGTCCTATCTTGATACACAATGGACCGAAGGCCAGATGCGAGTCTACGTCCATCCGACAAATGTGAGGGAACTTAAAGACCTGAACGGAATGGAATTCATAGGGATACCCGTCTATTCCTTCACCATGGGCTTGGATTTCTACCCTGTAAAAGGCCTCAAATCAAGCGTTGACGTGAATTATACCGGGTCTGAATACGTAGATTATTTGAACCGCATCGAGTATGGATCAAAAACGACCGTTGACGCAAGCATCTCTTACACGACTCAGAACTGGAAGTTTTGGGTGCTTGGGAAGAATCTATTTGATGAAGAGATTGAGAATGTTCAGAACTCAACAGGAAGACTGACATCTGCCGATGGCGAGCCGAGAAACGCCTATTATGTTCAAGACGGCGTCTACGTTGAAGTAGGCGTAAGTTACCATTTTTAGATAGTCACTAACTAAGATAGCAGGCAGGCCACTACGGGGCACATGTGTCCGAACCCCTTTTCTAAGGAGATCAACAACCATGCTGAGACAACTCTGGATAAGCGGAATCCTTACCGCATTTTCCCTGTTTGCAATAAAGGTCGGCCTGGGGCTGGGAGCGCGTACATACAGCCGGGCTGTCTCCCCGGCAAAGAAAATAACGCTCGTTTTAGGGACGGGGCTTGTTTACCTCGTTCTTTTTGCCTGCCTCTACTTGCTGGTTTCTCATTTAAACTTATTGGACTATTTAGACAAGCTTATAGACATGCTCCAATATGGCATGCTCCTCCATTTCGCGGTGGCTCTTGGGCTTTTTTTCTGGGGAGCAAGACTTCTCCTGCAAAACCCGGAGCGACAACATGGCCATTCCCACATGGCTGTCTGGCTGCTTATCCTGCCCTGTCCGGTGTGCGTCACGGTCATTCTTCTCAATTTGACCCTTGCCTATTCCATCTTCTCCCTGTCAACTCCAATGGTGACCCTGATCCTCTTCGCCCTCTTTTTGAGTATTGTCGTCCTGACTCTGGTTCTGATATTTCCTTTCCGCCATAAAACCGGGACGGGCAATACATTCCTCGGCGTGACAATGGTCATGGCCGCCCTCTATTTTCTTTTTACCCTTATCATTGCCCCTATGTATCCGGAGATAAAGGCAGCCTTTGTCATGGCCCGCTCCAACACTCCGGCAAATAACATCGATCTTTTCAATACATTCATCTTTGTTATCGCCCTATTCATCCTGGGAGGAGTCGGATTCATTAGAAACTTTTTTTTCAAAGGGGAATCAACATGAATATCTTCCCTCTCTTTCAGACCATCCTTTACACTGTTTCAACGGCCCTGCTCTACCCTGTGGTGGTGGTGCTTATTATTGTAAGCCTCTGGCTAACAATATATGCAGGAGGCTTTCTTTCTGAATGGGTAAAAAGGAGACAGTTTCGTTCCAATGGATTATTGGCGAATTCACTGGAGATAATTCAGAAAAACAAGAACCTTCCCCAGGAGATCGGAAAAACCCTGCCCCTGCATATTTCCGGCTACGCAAAAGATTTGGAGGAGATCCTTTTCAGCGACGACCTGTTCATGGACGAACGGGTGGAGGACCTGAATCAACGGAAGGAGTGTTCACTGCTCAAAGAGGTAGACAAGATCCGGCTCATAGTACGCATCGGTCCGAGTCTCGGGCTTATGGGCACATTAATTCCAATGGGCACCGGACTTGCCGGTCTTACCCAGGGCAACATGGCCCAACTTTCCTCCAGCCTGATCCTGGCCTTCACCACTACTGTGGTGGGGCTGGCCCTGGGAATCTCGGCGCACTTTTTTTCCGTTGTCAAAGAACGCTGGGTTATTGAAGACATGCGTCACGTAAATTTGATTACGGAAGCTATGACAAAAAGCATTTCCAACCGATCAGGAGTTCAGTCTTCAGAGGAAAATGATGAAATACCTGATTAAAAGCCGTCCCGGCCATCTGTTAAAAGTAAAACAGGAGGAGCCCTTGCACGGGGTAGCCAATCTTTTTGACGTGGCCCTTGTTTTCATAGTGGCCCTGCTGCTCTCCCTCATGGCCACTTTTCAGATCCTGGATTTTTTTAATCCTGAAAGCGAGATCACGATTATGAAAAAAAGGGATCATCAGTGGCGGATCATTACCAAGAAGGGAAAAGAGGTCACGGCAAGAAAGGTGACCAACCGTAAACTCGGCGGAGATGAGGGAGTAAAACTGGGAATAGCCTATCAGTTAAAAGACGGTCGGGTCATATACATACCCGAGGAGATGAAGGATGAGATTGAGTAGGTTTTTGTATTTATGCATTTTCATTATCCTGCTCCCATCAAATGTTTCGGCAGGTAGTGAGAGGAAAAAGGTCGTCATGGTCATCATGGCTGGAGACAGCCTTACGGTAGCTCGTGCATTCAGGGATATTGAAAAGATCTCCCATATCAACGAGAAATACTCCTTTCAATTCTACACGGATCAGGAAATAAGAAATAACAGGGTAAAGGGTGATCAGATACATGAATCACACATTCTACTGGCTGATTTTATGAACAGGGATGTTGATGTTTTTCTAGCCCCCAATCTGAAGGATAAGAAGACAAAAATCTACAGCCTTCGGTGCGCGCACCTTGCTGATAAAATGAAAAAGAAAGGCCTTCACCCGGATCTTCGGGCAGAACAGTATTACTCTCCCCCTACTCTTGAAAATATCAAAAACCTGATTTTCATGGTCTTGTCAATTAATGGAGAAAAGGTCGCATATGAAAAACCCTTTACATTGCCCGAGTCAGGCATCTTCCATCCTGACGGGCCAAAGATCTTTTCCGGTTTCGATGAGTATCTTGGATGGTACCGCAATAGAGAGGAATATCATCAAGATGGATTTTGGGTGGGCATACACACATTCGCTACATCCGTATCAAAGGAGAGGGGCAAGATAGAGATTCATTTGATCCGGACACTGGAAAAAGAAGGGATCAACGTCCTGCCTGTCTTTGGAAGGCCGCCCTACTACGAATCTCTGAAAAAATACTTCCTGGATGAAAAGGGGAAACCCCGGGTTCAAATAATCTGTGGCTTTGCCTTTAGATTCCTGAGGGGTTTTGATGAGAAGACTAGGAGCTTGCTTTGCCGGATAAACGCCCCGGTCTTTATGCCCCTTCAGGCCCATTCCATAACCATTGACCAGTGGCAAGAATCCGAGGCAGGGATCTCTCCCTTAAGGGTTGCATGGCAGGTGTGCATACCGGAACAGAATGGAGCCATGGAACCTTCCATGGTGGGAGGAAAAACAGCCGCCCGTCTCAAGGGAATGACCGAGGTCGTTTACGATACCGTCCCCATGCCAGCTAACATAGATTTTATGGTCAGGAGAATAAAAGCATGGCACACGCTTCAGGTGAAACCGAATAAGGAAAAAAAGATTGCCATCCTCTACTGGAACCACCCGCCTGGAAAACAAAATGTCGGAGCAAGTTACCTGAACCTGTTTACGTCTCTTTCTCAAATCCTTCCGGCGATGAAAGAAAAGGGTTACGACATGAAAGGGGAATTACCGTCAGAGGAAGAGATAAAAGAAAAGATCCTCCTCGGCGGACGCAATGTCGGTTCATGGGCACCCGGAGAACTTGATAAACTGACGGCCGGTGGAAATATCATCAGGATACCCCTGTCTTTGTATCAGGAATGGTTCCGGGAATTGCCGGGTCTTTTTCAGAAAGAGATGATTCGCCAGTGGGGCAGGCCTGAGGATTCCAATATCATGATAAAGAACCGGGAGATCATTATTCCGATCGTTGATCTTGGCAACATACTTCTCCTGCCTCAACCCTCGAGGGGCTTTGGTGAAGATCCTGAAAACCTGTATCACGATCCCATGGTCTATCCCCATCATCAGTATATCGCCTTCTATTTCTGGCTGAAAAAGAGATTCAAGGCGGACGCAATTATCAGCCTTGGGAAACACGGGACCCATGAATGGCTCCCCGGCAAACAGATCGGCCTCTCATTATCATGCCCTCCAGAAACACTGATCCAGGATATACCCAATATCTACCCCTATATTGTAGATAATGTCGGCGAAGGGATCCAGGCAAAACGCAGGGGCCGTGGAGTTATCATTGATCATCTGATCCCGCCTCTCAAAAAGGGAGGATCCTATATTGAGTACCGTGAACTCACAGCTCTTATAGATGAATATCACAATGCCCATGTGATGGACAACGCCCTTGCGGATGAAAAGCTTAAGAGAGTTCAAAGGCTGATCAGGGAACTTGGCCTTGACCGAGATCTTGGTCTGAAAAGCATTGATGATGATGCTGTCGAGAAGGTAGAGCATTATATCCTCGAACTACAGGAAAAGCTGATCCCATACGGTCTGCACACCTTCGGGGTATCACCCAAGGGAGATCCACTTGATGATCTTGGGGATGTGGTTTGTCTCAATAGCCCGGAGATCGACAAACATGATTTAAGGGCGAGGCTGAAAGCATGCGGCAAGTCGGAGATCGGGTCTCTTCTGAAAGCATTGAATGGTGAGTTCATACCACCCGGAGAGGGAAATGACCCTGTGCGTAACCCGGAAGCAATACCGACCGGTCGCAACTTTTACGGCTTCAACATTGACAAGGTACCTTCTAAAGAGGCCTTTGTTGTCGGGAAGAAGCTGGCGGATGAAATGATCGAGGGATACAGGGAAAAGCATGGGTCCTATCCCGACAAACTGGGCATGATACTCTGGAGCACTGAACTTCAGAGAAATGAGGGCGCAAGCGTCGCGGCCATACTGAATCTTCTCGGCATCACACCTGTATGGGACTCCAAAGACAAGGTAGTGGACTTAAAACCGGTTTCAGGGGCACTTCTCAAAAGACCCAGGATCGATGTCCTTGTGCAGACATCCGGGCTTTTTCGAGACAGCTATGCCCAGATCATAAAGCTCCTGGACAGGGCCGTAAGAATGGCAGGCGCCCTTAAGGATGTGGAGAATTTTATTGCCCTGAATAACAACAAAATTGAACTGACCCTCCTCGAAAGGGGCTACAACAAAGAGGAGGCACACGATTTGAGCCGGGCCAGGGTCTTCGGCCCCATGCCGGGCGCATACTCTCATGCTCTTCAGGAACTGATACCAAACAGTGGCGTGTGGGAAGATGACCAGGAAATAGCGGACGTCTTTATTCACCATTATTCCTTTGCCTACGGCGACAAGATCTGGGGGAAACCCTTGAAAAGCGCCTATAAGAGCAATCTCAAAGACGTTAAGATAACCATGCATACCCGCTCATCCAACCTCTACTACATGCTCGACAATGACGATATGTTTGCCTTTCTTGGAGGCTTGTCTCTGGCTGTAAAGAGCCAAACCGGTGAATATCCTGAAGCCCTGGTCGCCAATATGCAGAACAAGAAAGATGTGATTCTGGAGGACCTGG
>JAXHUM010000010.1:0-27383 GCA_034189325.1 Thermodesulfobacteriota bacterium | reverse complement strand
GACGATATGTTTGCCTTTCTTGGAGGCTTGTCTCTGGCTGTAAAGAGCCAAACCGGTGAATATCCTGAAGCCCTGGTCGCCAATATGCAGAACAAGAAAGATGTGATTCTGGAGGACCTGGGCAAGTCAATAGGCAAGGCCCTTCGGACCAGATACCTCAACCCGGAATGGATTAAAGGAATGAAAAAAGAGGGGTATGCAGGGGCTCGGCACATGGATAAATTCGTTGAACATCTGTGGGGATTTCAGGTCACGACCCCTTATGCAGTGGATAAGACTCACTGGGAACAGATATATGAAGTCTATGTAGACGATAAATATAGTCTCGACCTAAAGGAGTTTTTCGACAAACATAATCCCTGGGCCCGGCAGTCGATATGCGCCAGGATGCTCGAGGCGGATCGCAAGGGGTATTGGGAAACCCCTGAAGAGATGAAGAAGAATCTAGCCCGAAGCTATGCGCTCAACGTGATCGAAAATGGGGTGGCCTGCTGCGAACACACCTGTAACAACCCTATGCTCCAGCAGTTTGTGACCAACATAATATCCTTGTTCGGATTGTTAACGCCTCAGCAGTTGGATCAATTCAAAATGGTACTGGCAAAGGCAACAGGCAGGACCCAAAAAGAGAATGAGGCTGAAAGCAAAAGAGCCAGGGAGAACCTGACAAAGGTCATCAAGGAGATTCAAAAGGAAGAAAACGTCAAGGCCGAAACCAAAGGGCAAAAGATAGAAGGCTTTGAGATGATAGAAGAAAAAACCGAGGACACCAAGTTAACCGCATCAGGCTCATCCTGGGTGGTAATGGCTGTTGTTGTGGGCTTTTTAGCCCTCTTGTTTGTGGGATGGAGAAGGAAGGTATAGTCATTAATCCTGTTTTCGTCCTTCATTCCGGTTGTCCGGTCACTATAGGAACGGATGGAGAACAAAGAAGAACATGAACCGCTGTCTACTGTTAATGGCCGTTATTGCGGCCTGCTTCTTTTACCTTTCGCCGTCAGCGTTGGTTTGCGCACAGCATGGTGATGAACAAAACATAGTCACGCTTGCTCCGATGGTTGTTACTGCGGAGCAAATCCTTGAATATGTCAAAAACCATCCACAGAACGTCGTTATATTGGACCAGCAAGAGATCAAAGAACGCAATTTTCTGGGCTTGGGGGAGGCCCTCGACGCCATGCCCGGAGTAGAAGTGCGCCGTCGGGGAGGCGGCATGGGCACAAAGATCCTTATCCGGGGAGGCGGCGGATCAGGACCGGTATCGGTCCTGGTAGATGGTCGGGCCATCAATTCAAGCCAGTACGGCGGGGTTGATCTGAACAGCATCCCGATCGAGACAATTAAAAGGGTCTATGTCTTCAAGCCCCCTGTTCCTGTCTGGCTGGGACCGGGCAGCGCTGCAGGGGCAGTCAATATTATCACGACAAGTTCTCTTTCAAACGGGCCGGAAAAGAAAAGCAAAGGAAGGATCAAGGCAAACGGAGGATCATATGGCGCCGTTGATCTGAGCGTTACCCTTCTTAGCCCTCAAGAGAACGGAAACACAAGGGTGACCGCGGGAGCAGGGCATAAGGATGGGAAACGGCCCAACACCGACCGGGACAACGGTAATTTCAGTTTCAACTGGAACAGAGAAACCAGCCCACAGGCCCGCTACAACCTCAACGGTCGCTATTATCATACGGAGCATGGTTCACCCGGTCCCATTGATAACCCAACACCCAACGCCAGGCAGCGCTATCAAAAAGGATCCCTTGATTTTCTTGTTGAGGGGCTCATAGGGGAGATGTGTGAGTATTCACTCAAGTCTTACGGTGATGTGGAAAACCTCAAAGACAGATCAGAAACAGGAGAGCTCTCGACCCTGAGGGTCTATAAAGTGGGGATCAACTGCGAAGGCGTGTGGAGCAATGATGAAGAATCACCGTTTCGTCTAGGGGGTCTTATCGAAAGAAATGCTGTAGATCATGAACTGACAGGCGACCATCACAGGGAGAAGGTATCTCTCCATGTCCAGCATGACCGGGCATTATCGGATTTTACCTTGAGCCTTGGTCTGAGAGGAGAACATACAAACGACTTCGGGTATCAACCGGCTTTGCGCGCAGGCCTGAGCTATTCGTTCAGCGAAAAAACCCTGTTGAAGACGAATGCCGGATACTCCGTTGAAATACCCACGTTCAATCAATTATATCAACCCAGCCATGGCTCCATAGACCAGGTAAGAGGGAACCCCGACCTTGAAGAACAGGATATATATTCCTATGACCTGGGACTTGAGCATAGTTTCAGCCGGAACACTATCTTGAATGCGACATTGTTCAGGACGGATACCAGAGATTTTATTACCTATATCAGGGGAGAGGATCTTGTCTATAGCCCAGTCAATATCTCCCGGGCCCGCAAGCAGGGAATGGAGATGTCCCTGAACCTCAGATTGCGGGAAGACATCCTGCTGGAGTTTGATTACGTCTATCTGGACACGGAAAACAGGGACACAGACTATGAGCTTCAATATTCGCCAAAACATAATGTAAAGGTGACAGGGAAATTCATGATTCCAACAAGGACAAAAATCGAGGCAATGTTCAAGGCTGTAAGCCATCGGTACAGCAGCCCCGGCACTGCCCGGGCCAAAAAACTGGATGCCTATTGCCTGGTAAACCTCAAGGTCATTCATCCTGTCCTGATCAAATCGCTTCCTTGTGACCTTTTTATCCATATTGACAACCTCTTTGATACAGGGTTTGAAGCCCATGCCGGATATCCCGACGACGGACTCAGGTTCGTAGCCGGGATGAATATGAACTTTTAGGGGCGAGTGTAGTAAATGAACAAAGCGACTAAGACACCTATTGTTATTGCAGCCTTCGGCACAACTACCAAAGCCCTTGAGAGCTATTCTTACGTGGATGAAAGGATAAGGAGATGTTTTCCCGGGCATGACATCCTGTGGTCCTATTCCTCCAGGATGGTGAAAGATTGGATTAAAAAGAGGCGAAACATCGACTTGAAACATCCCCACCAGGTCCTTGCAGAACTAAAAGAAAAGGGACATCAATGGGCCGTGGTCCAGTCCCTTCATCTTGTGTGCGGCCATGAATTTTATCGTCTGGCAGATGAAGTCAAGCATGTCTCCCTAAGGACATCTATGGGACTGCCTCTACTGAGTGACTTTGAGGATTATGAGGCCGTGGCCGTGGCCTTAAGCGGTCATTCCAGCGACCGTAAAGATGAGGCCCTCGTCTTTGTCGGTCACGGAACAGATCATCCTTCCTGGGCCTCCTACCTGGCGCTCCATTATATTTTTCGTGAAAATCAGGGAGACAACTTCTTTATGGGAGTGGTTGAAGACCGCCCTTCAAAAGAGGAGACTGTCGAGACGGTCTTAAAACAGGGCTTCAAAAAAGTCCATCTTATCCCCTTTATGCTGGTGGCCGGGGCACATTTTGATGAAGACCTTATAGGGAATGGCGACTCCTGGAAAACAGCATTTGAAGCCAATCATGTCTCAGTTTCATATGAGAGAAAGGGCATCGGGAACAATAGTGAGATCCTCGATATATTCGAAAAACATATAGGAGATGCCCTTGATGTAATCCCGCCTGCGGAAGATATGAAGGGGGAGCAGGGTAAGGAATCTGAAGGAGTGGTGTCTGAAGCGCTTCCAAACGCCATGTTCAGAGTGAGGCTTGATAACCGCCAAAAAATCCTGACACACGTTTCCGGGCAGATAAGAAAACACTTTATCAAGATCCTACCGGGGGACAGGGTGGCTGTGGAACTTTTCTCCAATGATCCCTATCGCGGTAGAATTATCAATCGGGCAACGAGAAGTCTCAGCGCTGAGGCCCATCTTTAGAAGTTGCGTATATAGGAACAGGGACGCCATATGAAAGGATACACTCACGTCTATACGGGTGACGGCAAGGGAAAGACGACCGCGGCATTGGGCCTCGCCCTGCGGGCCGCGGGCGCAGGCCTGAAGGTCTTTATTGCTCAGTTTGTAAAGGGATCGGAATATAGCGAACACCTCGCCCTGGCCCGATTCTCGGAATCCATCATTGTCAAGCAGTATGGCAGGGGGTTTTTCCTAAACAGAAAACCGGATGAAGAAGATATCCAGACGGCCCGGAAAGGCCTTCAAGAGCTTAAGGATATAATGCTCTTCGGCGGATATGATCTTGTTGTCCTGGATGAGGCTGATGTGGCGGCCTATTACGATCTTTTCTCCGTTGATGACCTGCTCGATTTCATTCATTCAAAACCGGAGAATATCGAACTGGTTGTCACCGGTAGAATGGCGGATCCCCGCGTCATTGATGCGGCTGACCTGGCAACCGAGATGAAAGAGATCAAACATTATTTCAAAAAGGGCGTCAAGGCAAGGGTAGGGATTGAAAAATAGAAAGCGATGTTATCGAGAGTCTCTAAGAAAGGATCCCCCATCTCGGATTGACCATGGGTGTCTCCCGGATATCCAGTATCGCAGACACCAATTCACCTCGCTATAGAGTTTTAACCATCGGATCTGAGACATAAACCTTTAACAAATAAAAAGGAGAATTTGATCATGCAAAGAAACACTTTTTCTTCCATCCTGGTTTTTCTCTTGGTCATCGTCTTTGGTTCCGGCGCATTGGCAGGCGAATCGAGCGAAGTCAGCGCCGACCAGGGCAAGGTGGCAATTGTCCTGGCCGGTTTCGGCACGACAGAGCCTTCCGCCGTAGAGGCCATTACCAATATTCAAGACAAAGTCAAGGAGGCCTTTCCAGGCATCCCGGTCAAAATAACTTTCACATCCAATATTATCCGCTCGGTCTGGAAGGAACGGCGGGCTGATGCCGAAAAATGGCTTAAACAGGGAATCCCCGGAGAGATCCTTTATGTAAAGAACATTATTGCAACCATCGGGGACTTAAGGGAAGATAACTACCGGAATATCATAGTACAGCCCACACACATGTTTTATATGGAACAGGCCCAGGATCTGAGTTCCTATGTAAATGCCCTTGCCTCAATAAAGACGACCAAAGAAAGGTGGATGCCTTTTGACCGGATCGTCATAGGAAGACCGGCTCTTGGAGGACCGGGCAACAAATACGACTATCATGATGACATGGAAAAGGCCCTCAAGACCCTTGAAGCCGACGTTAAACTAGCCAAAAGCAAGAAGGCGAAGCTGGTATACATGGGCCACGGAAATGATCACTGGTCTACCGGGATTTACATGGAGGCTGCCAGAAAAATGTGCGAACTCTATCCCGATGTGGTGACCTACATAGGCGCTGTGGAGGGTTTCCCAGGAATTGAGGATGTGGCGCAATATCTGTCCCATCACGGTTCCGGCAATGTCGTGTTAAAGCCCTTTATGATTGTCGCCGGGGATCACGCAATCAACGATATGGCAAGTGATGACGCGGAATCCTGGAAAAGCATCCTTACGAAACAGGGATGTAAGGTGACGACAGTGCTGAAAGGTCTCGGCTCCAACGACAAGTTTGCGCAAATATTTGTCGATCATATCAAAGATGCGGCCCGGGATAGTCGTATTGAACTCTAGACTCTTTAGGCATGACCCTTCTGATAACGGGCTTATTGACTGCCGCCGTGTGTGTATCCGTACTTAGTGCCGATACGATAACAAGGGCCGTCCTGCCCGCTGAAATACCGAGTGGCCTCCTGACCGCTTTTTTCACGGGCAAAAGACAAGGGTGTGCGATAGGGCCTTTAAAATTCTTCTTGGAGGAATAGATCCGGATGCAGAATGGAACCCTTTACGGCATTGGGACAGGTCCGGGAGACCCGGAACTCCTTACCCTCAAAGCCGTTAAGATATTGAGCCGTGTGGATGTTGTGTTTGCTGCTTCATCTACTGGAAACGATCATTCCCTGGCGGTCAATATCGGGGCGGAGTACTTGAAAAAGGATGCGCCTGTCCTGCTCCTCGGTTTCCCAATGACGCGCCAAAAGAAACAGCTTGTCACTGCCTGGGAAAAGAACGCCCAACAGGTGATTGAGGTCCTCAAAAAAGGTCGGGACGCGGCCTTCCTCACACTGGGCGACCCCCTGACCTACAGCACATTCGGCTACCTCATGAAAACCATAGAGGAGATCGAGCCTGATATCAACGTTGAGATTGTTCCCGGAATCACATCCTTCCAGGCCGGGGCCGCGGCTGCCGGACATATCCTGGCCGAGGCGGAAGAATCCCTCACAGTAGTTTCAGGGGCCCTGGGGGCTAAAAATCTGAAGCGGCTCATTGGTCACACGGATAATGTCGTCATCTTAAAAGTGTACCGGCATTACCAAGAGATTTTAAAGACCCTTCATGACATTGGTCTTAACAAAGATGTCACTCTTATCTCTCGATGCGGGCTTAGAGACGAAAAGATCGTCCATGATCCTCAACAATGGAAGGATGGGACTCCACCCTATCTGTCAACCTTGCTCATCAAGAACAACAAAAAGAAGGCGAAAGAACTATGACCTTAAGGGTAAAAGCACAATGACCCGGGCCGTCATGTTCCTGGGAACAGGAAGCGATGTAGGGAAATCGATTGCAGCAACGGCGTTCTGCAGAATCTTCAAGAGAAGGGGGTATGCTGTTGCCCCTTTTAAGGCCCAGAACATGTCCAACAACTCGTATGTCGCAAGGGAGGGAGGTGAGATCGGCCGGGCCCAGGCGGTTCAGGCGGAGGCCTGCGGTCTTTCGCCCTCTATACATATGAACCCCCTCCTCCTCAAGCCTTCCACCGACCAGGGCTCGCAGATTATCCTCCAGGGAAAGATCTTCGGGCAGATGGAGGCCCTGGATTATCATGACTATAAACCGAGGCTGAAAAGGGCTGTCATGGAATCCTACGAAAGACTCGCCAGGGAACATGACCTGATTGTCATGGAGGGGGCTGGGAGCTGTTGCGAGATGAACCTGAAACAGAATGACTTGGTGAACTTCTCAATGGCAAAGTCCGTCAAGGCCCCTTGCATTTTGGTGGCGGACATTGACCGGGGAGGCGTTTTTGCGCAGATCATCGGGTCATTTCACCTTATGACCCGAAAAGAAAAGGATCTTACCATCGGTTTTCTTATCAATAAATTCCGGGGTGATCCACGACTCTTCTCATCAGGAATAGAATACATAGAGGAAAAGACCAAGAGGCCTGTCCTGGGGCTGGTCCCATTTTACAACGATATCCTGATCGATTCCGAGGACTCGGTAGCGGTCCAGGAGGACAAAAGGAGCCTCGGCCCGGTAGGTCCTGACACGGTGAATATAGCTGTTGTAAGACTGCCCTCCATTTCCAATTTTACGGACCTTGAAATCCTTGAAAGAGAGCCGGATGTCGTGGTCAATTACCTGTTTCACCCGGGGGATTTTTCCCGGGAATACGATTGTCTTATCCTACCGGGCGCAAAAAACGTGATGCAAGATGCCGGCTGGCTGTCACGGACCGGATGGAAAAAGACCATAACAGGCTTTGCCGAAAGCGGGGGCAGGCTCTTTGGGATCTGCGGCGGGTATCAGCTCCTGGGCATGAGAATAAAAGATCCCCATGGAGTGGAATCCACACCGAACATGGAGACCGAGGGGCTTGGTCTTCTCCCCCTTGAGACAATACTTGAGCATCAAAAGACTGTGCGCAAGGTAAGAGGTGAATGTCTGATTAATAACGAGAGAGTGAAGGGTTATGAGATCCACATGGGAAAAACCGTCCGCCCTGAAGGCGATGGTGAGCCCTTTTTAAGGATCAAAGAGCCTGGTGAGCAAAGGGTTTGGGATGACGGATGGAGCATCAACAATGGTCAGATAGCCGGGACTTATGTCCATGGTATTTTTGATCAGCCCGGTTTCAGGGGCGCGTTTTTGAACAGACTCAGGAAGACAAAGGGCCTGAAGAAACGATCGCCCCGGCAGGGAAGAATGTCAAGGTTCCATCAGTATGATCGTCTGGCAGATCATTTTGAACAATACTGTGATGTGGAAAAGATACTATCCTTTGTCAAAGGGAATCAATGCCGACAAAAAACAAGAACTCAGCAGGTCTCTGCATCGCGGGAACACATAGCGGCTGCGGCAAGACCACTGTGACCCTTGGGATCATGGCGGCCCTGAAAAAAAGAGGGCATATTGTGCAGCCATTCAAGGTCGGGCCCGATTTTATTGATCCGGGCCACCACAGGCGTATTACGGGAAGGGATTCCCATAACCTGGATGGCTGGATTATGGATATGGCTCAAAACCAGGAGATTTTTTCCCGCTACAGCGGGGACGCGGATCTATCGGTGGTCGAGGGCGTTATGGGCCTTTTTGATGGATTCTCCGGCAGCGATGAGGCCGGTTCAACGGCCCAGATGGCCAAGTGGCTTGGTCTCCCGGTCTTTCTTGTTGTCGACGCCGGGGCCATGGCGCGGTCCGCCGCAGCCATTGCCCTCGGGTTTTCGCGGTTCGATCCCGGCCTTTCCCTGAAAGGTATTATTTTTAACCGGGTTGGGAGCAAGGCCCACGGGGCAATGCTCGTTGATGCCATGGACTCGATTCCGGATATGCCCGTAATAGGATGCCTGCCGCGAGACAAGAACCTAGAAATACCCTCCCGGCACCTCGGTTTGATCACGGACGGGGATTTTGCCATAGACGAAGATCGGATCGAGCTGCTGGGACACTGGATCGAGGAGAATATCGATGTGGACTCTCTTGCGGAGTTTCAAATGATCTCCGCCAAGCCGCTTAAGCGACCGACAAGAAAGAATGCGCTTATCCACGGAAGTGCGCAAAAAACCATCACGATCGGAATCGCCATGGACGAGGCATTCTGTTTTTATTATCAGGAAAACCTGAGACTCTTGAGGAAAGCGGGAGCTCACCTTGAATTCTTCTCGCCCCTTCACTCAGAACACCTGCCCCCGGGGATAAACGGCCTTATCCTGGGAGGAGGCTATCCTGAACTCCACTGCCGCCGTTTGTCGGAAAACCACACATTATTAAGAGAAATCCGCGAGTTTGGATTCGAAGGCCGTCCCATATATGCGGAATGCGGCGGGCTCATGTTCCTTATGAAGGAGATCCAAGACCTTGAAGGAGAGGTTTTTCCCATGACCGGGATATTCCCAATGGCCGTCCGGATGAACAGCAGCTTGAAGGCCCTGGGCTACAGGGAGGTTGTCACGCAAAAACAAAGTATGCTCGGCCCTTCCGGGACATGTATCAGGGGGCACGAATTTCACTACTCCCAAATCACTGACAGCAACAGACCTGTTGAACGAATATATTCCATGACCGATCGAAATCACCGCCACAGTGAAGAAGAGGGTTTTTTCAAATACAGGGTCCTGGGTTCTTATGTGCATTTGCACTGGGGCTCCAACCCCGCAGTTGCCGGACACTTTGTCGATTATTGCCGAAGGAGTGACGTTTGATAATGAGATATCATGAGTAACAAATCCTTGTATGTTGAACCGAATGAGATAGAAAGCAGGTCTTTTGCGATCATAGACTCGGAAGTCCCGGAGCCCAGGCCGTTTAAAAAAGAGGAGTGGCAGGTGGCCAGGAGGATGATTCACACCACCGCCGACTTTGAGCTCTTGTCGCACATCCGGTTTCACTCCGGTGCTATTGCAGCAGGGATCGCAGCCCTCAAATCAGGCTGCCTGATTGTAACGGATACGGAGATGGCCCGTGTGGGCATCCCGAGAAGACGAATGGAACGACTGCATTGCCGGGTCCGATGTTACCTGAATGAACCTGCTGTCATTGAAAGGGCATCACAGATGGGACAGACCCGGGCCGCCGCAGCAGTGGACTATGCATCCCCCGAACTGACGGGCAGTATCTCTGTTATTGGTAATGCCCCCACCGCTCTCCTGCGACTCCTGGAGATAATCAAGAAAGGGCAATGCCGACCCGCTCTCATCGTGGGCATGCCGGTGGGTTTTGTCAACGCCGCCGAATCCAAGGAGATACTCTTGGGGCGGAACGATCCCCCTTTCATCACCATAAAAGGCCGTAAAGGAGGTTCGGCCCTGGCCGCATGCGTGGTCAACCAATTGGCCGAGATAGCCCTGGAAGAGAAAAAAGAGGGATAGGGAATGCCCACAAAGAGACTCCGCCATGGTTTTACAACCGGGTCCTCCGCGGCTGCCGGGGCAAAGGCGGGTGTTTATTATCTCGCAGGCAGGTCTCACGTGAATGAGGTGGATATACCTCTTCCTTTCGGCGGGAGGCTTGTGATCCCGATCTCACATTCATCGTTTGATGACAGGGGATACTCCGTCACGGTCATAAAGGATGGGGGAGATGATCCGGATGCCACAAACAGGGCCAGGATCACAAGCATTGTGCGGTTGCTGCCGGAGGGCGAAGATGGAGAAATCATTGTCAAGGGTGGAAAGGGGGTGGGTAAAGTCACCAGGCCCGGTCTTGCCGTTCCCGTGGGAGAAAGCGCCATAAACCCGGCGCCCCTAAGGCAGATTAAAGATGCCGTCCAGGAAGGGCTTCAAGAGACAGGACTGAGCAGTGCCGTGTCCGTGATTGTTGAGGTGGCGGACGGTGAAAGAATAGCTGAAAAGACATTGAATCCCCGTCTCGGAATCACAGGCGGAATATCTATCCTGGGCACACGGGGAACGGTCAAACCCTTTTCCCACTCGGCGTACCGAGAGACCATTGCCGCTTCCATGGATGTCGCGCGGGCTGCCGGGCTTTCCACGATCGCCCTTTCAACAGGAGGAAAAAGCGAACGGTTCTTGAAGGAGCATAGGCCGGATCTTTCAGATCTGTCTCTGGTCCAGGTGGCGGACTTTTTTTCATTTTCGCTGAGAGAGGCAAACAGGAAAGATTTTCAGGAGATTCTCTATTCCTGTTTCTTTGGAAAACTCACGAAGATGGCCCAGGGGAATCCCTATACGCACGCGAGAAAATCGGAAATAGACTTCAAACTCCTCTCAGATTGGTGTCTGGCACAGGGCATGAACAAAGATAAAGCGATCGGAATCACAGAGGCAAACACGGCCAGGCACGCCCTGGGATCGATTCTGGCGGACGGTGACAAGGATGTGATCCTTATGGATATCATGAAAAAGGCCCTTTCAGCGGCGAGGAAATTCGCAAGTGCTGGGCCTGTAATCACCTTTTATCTCTTTGGCTTTGACGGCCGTCTCCTGGCAAAAAGGACTGATGGGGGAGGTCAATAAATGAAAAAGGTTCATGTTGTGGGGGTGGGTTTGAACCCGGTGGATATCCCTTCCAGGCTGTCCAAGTTGATCCTGGATGCCCAGGTAATAGTCGGGGGCAGGAGGCTGCTTGATTGGTTCGAAGATCTTCCAGCCTTGAGGATAATCGTACAAAGCCCTGTTCAGGAGACTCTCACAAAAATCAGGGAGGAGACCGCCCAAGGAAAAAGGGTGGTTGTTCTGGCTGACGGCGATCCCCTGTTTTTCGGAATCGGCACGCTTTTGATCGAGGAGATGGGGAAAGAAAATGTCGTGATCCACCCGAATGTGACGACTCTCCAAAAAGCGGCCGCCAGGCTTGGGATTCCCTGGCATGACATCCGGAGCGTCTCCCTCCATGGCCGCAAGGACATCATGCCCCTCTTAAGGGCGCTTGTTAAGAATGACCGGGTTGCGGTATTTACCGATCATTGTTTTCATCCGGCAAGAGTGGCTGAGGAACTCATTCAAAGAGGCGTGGGAGCCTTTGCCATGATCGTGCTTGAAAATCTCGAGACAGAGTCTGAAAAGATAGAGATTTTTCAACTCAAAGAAGCCGCCGAAAAAACGTTTTCGCCTCTGAATTCGATAATCCTGGATCGCATTGAACAGCCCGAAAGACCTTTACACCTTGGGATGGACGATGATCTTTATCTTCACCAAAAGGGACTGATCACCAAGAAGGAGATCCGGGCCGCCGGACTCGCGGCCCTTGAGATAATGCCCGACCATGTTGTCTGGGATCTCGGCTCCGGCAGCGGCTCCGTCGCGATTGAGGCCAGCCTCCTTGCGCACAATGGGACGGTCTTTGCCGTGGAGAAGAATGAAGAAAGGGTCTGTTTGATCAGGGGGAACGTCGGACGAATGGGGGCATACAACGTAGAGGTCATTTACGGAGAGATGCCGGGTTGTCTGGCCGATCTCCCGGACCCGGACAGGATATTCGTCGGAGGCGGCATGGGCAGGGACAATCAGGTCCTGGAAAAAGCAACCAAAAGGTTGAAACCGGGCGGGAGGCTTGTCCTTCACCTGGTGCTCATAGGTTCCCTTTCAAGGGCCCGCGAGTATCTTCAATCCTTAGGATGGGTTTATTCCATGGGCGAGATCAATGTGTCCCGGTCCGGTGCAATCGCCGGTGATTTGAGATTCGAGGCCTTGAACCCGGTCTACATTATTACTGCGAAGAAACCAAGACAGGATGCTTTTGAAAGGTTGCCGAAATGAAAAAAAAGGAGCCCCAGGTCTATTTTGTGGGCGCAGGCCCTGGAGACCCCGACTTGATAACGATAAAGGGTCGGAAATGTATTGAGAGCGCCGATCTTGTGCTTTACACCGGCTCTCTTGTCCCGAAGGCGCTCGTGGCTTGCGCCCGAAAAGAGGCAAAGGTGGTGGATTCATCATCCATGACACTGGATGAGACCCATGCCATGATGGTTGAGACAATCAGATCCGGGGGGAAAGTTGCCCGTGTCCATACCGGAGACCCATCGCTTTACGGAGCGATCAGAGAGCAGATGGTTCTCCTTGAGCGGGACGCAATCAGCTATGAGATCATTCCCGGCGTAACCGTGGCATTTGCCGCGGCAGCCGCGGCCGGGGTCTCGTTCACACTCCCTGAGAAGGTCCAGACCCTCATATTTACAAGGCTTGAGGGCCGCACCCCTGTGCCTGATAAAGAACGATTGAGGGAATTGGCCCGGCACAACGCCTCCCTGGCCATTTACCTTTCATCTGCAAATCCGGAAGGTGTGGCAAAGGAATTGATCGAAGGTGGTTACCCGGAAGAGACACCTGTGATTGTGGCATACAGGGTGGGCTGGCCCGATGAAAGGATCCTGCGGGCCTCCATTGGGGACCTTGCCAAAACGGTCAAAGAGGCGGGTATTCGGCAACAGGCGGTTTTCCTGATCCTGCCGGGTCAGGAGGATGATCCTCATTTTTCCAGGCTCTACAGCCCGGGTTTTTCACATGGTTGCAGGGAATGAATAAGACCGCCATCTATGCCTTGACGCCACAGGGTGCCCGACTGGGAAAGATCCTGGCGGATAAACTGAGTGGCGACCTGTTTTTATCCCGCCATTCGGCAGATCTTTGTGAGGCCGCCTGTTTTGATCGTTTGCACGACGCAGTATCTGAGAATTTGCTGAAATACCCCCGGCATGTCTTTATTGCTGCGGTGGGAATCGTTGTCAGGGTGATTGCCCCTCATCTTCGATCCAAGAGGGATGATCCGGCGATTGTTGTCCTTGATCAGAAAGGAAGGCATGCCATAAGCCTTGTTTCAGGTCATCTCGGCGGCGCCAACGCCCTGGCCCATGAGGTGGCCCGATTGACCGGAGGAGAGGCCGTGATTACAACCGCCACAGACACGGAAGGAGTCCCTTCCATGGATATGTTTGCAGAAAAACGGGGCCTTTTCATCGCCAATGTCAATGCAGTCAAAGGCGTCAACATGGCCGTGCTTGAAGGAAGGCCTGTTCAGGTATTTGACCCGGAAGATCGTTTGGGACTGAAAAACAGGGAGATACCGGGCCTCATCGTAGACCGGGTTGAAAACAAAGAGGACTGGAATCTCTCCGAACCGGGCGTCTGGGTCACCTGGAGGCTTGAGACGGCCGGGCCCGGTGAAAACCGATTGATCCTTCATCCAGGGAGCCTTGTTGCGGGAATAGGCTGCAACAAGGGGACATCGGGCACAGAAATCCTTAACCTGGTGTTGACAACATTCAAGGACAATTCTCTTTCCCTGGAAAGTCTGAAATGCATTGCCACTATTGAGGCAAAGAGGGATGAAAAGGGGCTAATTGACGCGGCAGACAAACTGAAGGTCCCTCTCCTGTTTGTGGATCCTTCGGAAATCGAATCGATTAGGGTGCCGAATCCATCCTTCATGGTGGAAAAACATATGGGAGTAGCAAGCGTATGCGAAGCAACAGCGATACTGATATCGAGGAAAGGCCGACTCCTCGTTCCCAAGACCAAGAGTCTCAACGTGACCCTGGCCGTGGCCCTGGGAGGTTGAGCGTCGTCAGCCTCGGTCCCGGCGATCACCAGTATCTGGCTCCGGCGGCAAGACAGGCCCTTGAGCGGTCGGAAGTGGTGGTGGGATACAAGACCTACATAGGGCTTCTCGAACCTGGACTTCTTGAAGGCAAAGAAACGATAGCAACAGGCATGATGAAGGAGATCGCTCGCTGTCAGGTGGCCATTGACAGGGCCTGTCAAGGAAAAGCCACGGCCGTTGTCTCAAGCGGCGATACGGGTATTTACGGCATGGCCGGGCTTGTGCTGGAACTCCTGGCTGAACAGGGCCTTATGGAACGTGTCGAGGTGGAGGTGATCCCGGGAATTTCCTCCCTTTCCGCTGCGGCGGCGCTTCTGGGCGCCCCATTGATGCACGACTTCGCCGTGATCAGTCTGAGTGATCTGATGACTCCCTGGGAGGTCATTGAGGCCAGGGTAGAGGCGGCTGCCAAGGCCGATTTTGTCCTCGTTATTTACAACCCGAAGTCACAAAAGAGAGACTGGCAGCTGGACAGGGTACAAGACCTCATTCTCGAACACCGCAGCAGGTCCACGCCCATCGGTATTGTAAGAAAGGCGTCCAGAGAGGGCGAATCGGTCCGTATCTCAACCCTCTCCGGTCTGGACACCTCCGGCGTAGACATGCTGTCAATCGTTATAGTCGGAAATTCAAGGACCCGCGTCCTGGGCGATAAGATGGTCACCCCCCGCGGGTATTTACAGAAATATGAGAATCGATCCGAGGCTCCAGAATGAAAACAGGGCAGCTCTATCAACATGGTGGAAGACCCGAAATTGAGTTTTCCCGCTTTAATATGCCGAAAGGTGTGTTGATCGATTTCAGTGTCAACCTCAATCCTTTCGGGCCTCCCTCCCTTATCCTGGATCAATGGCCTGAATTGATAGGGGCCATTCGAGATTACCCCACCATTGGAGGGGCTGGGCCGACTCGCTACTACAGTGAAAAGTTCGGGCTGCTCCCCGGGAATATCCTGGCCGGAAACGGATCGACCGAACTGATTTACCTGGTTCCCCGAGTTCTTCGCCCCAAGAAGGTTGTCGTAGTCACTCCATCCTATCACGATTATGAACGGGCGTCTCGCCTGTCAGGCGCGGAAGTTGTCCGGTTTCCCCTTTCCCATAAACACGATTTTGAATTGCGCAACCACGACACGCTGGTCAAAGCCCTTAAAGAGTCGGACATGCTCTGGCTTGGGCGCCCCAATAATCCCACAGGAACCTTGATTCCCAAAGCCTCTATCCTGGAGCTTGCCGCGATGTTTCCCGACACCTGGTTTATGATTGATGAGGCCTTTATCCAGTTTGTCGATCAGTGGGAAGAAAACAGCCTTCTCTTTGATCGAAGACCAGCCAATCTCCTCGTTGTTCATTCACTGACAAAATTTTATTCTCTGGCAGGGCTTCGATTGGGAGGTCTTATAGGTGACACGGATGTGATCAAAGGTTTGAAGGAGGAGAAGGAGCCCTGGAGCATCAATGGGATTGCCGATTCAGTAGCCCCTCTTCTCCTTCTGTGCGGTGATTTTGATCAGGAAACAGGAGCCGGGCTCATAAGAGAAAGGGAGAGGATTCACCTGGCCCTTGAGAGCCTGGACAGCATCAGGCCGTTTCCTGGCACGGCCAATTTCATCCTTTGTGAATGGAAAAAGACCGACGACCTGGATGATCTGATGCGACACCTTCTCCTGAATGGGGTCTACGTTCGGGACTGCCGTAATTTTGCCGGACTTGAAAACAATTTTTTTCGCATCGGTCTGCGCACGAGTGATGAAAATGACCATCTCATCTCTATCCTCGCTTCCTTTTAGTGTGGATAATACTCTCCACTATCTATCCGGGCCGATTGCCACCCTTTTAGGAGCCTTTATCCTCGATCTTTTCTTCGGCGACCCCCCTTACCGGTTCCATCCTATCAGGCTGATCGGGCAAGGGATCGATTGCCTTCAAAAGGCCCTCAGGACCCTTGGCCTGGACGGCAGGGTCGGCGGGATTCTGCTGGTGGTGGGGATCGGGTCTGTCTCGCTGGGTGGATATCTCTTTGGGACTTTTTTCCTTCAGCACATCTATCCTCCCATGGGTCGGCTCTTTGATCTCTTTGTCTGCTATTCGTGCATTGCCCTGAAAGACCTGATCCGACATGTAAAACCGGTGATCCGGGCCCTTGAAGACAATAACCTTGAGCAAGCCAGAGAAAAACTGTCCATGGTTGTGGGCCGTGAGGTTACCCTCCTCGACGAAGAGGGGGTTGCCCGCGGCGCTGTGGAGACGCTTGCTGAAAACTTTGTCGACGGATTCCTCTCTCCCATCTTCTGGTATGTGATAGGATGTGTCATTGGATATGCCTTTGGGAAATCGCCGATAGTCGTAGCCGTGAGTTTTATGCTTGTTTTCAAGGTCGTAAGCACACTCGATTCCATGGTGGGGTATACCAGCTCAAAATATATCCTGTTCGGCCGGGCAGGCGCGAAGATGGATGATTTCATGAACTTCATCCCGGCACGACTCTCTCTTTTTGTTCTCTTTTTGGGGGCCTGCATTTCGGGCCTTCAACCGGTCCGTAGTCTTCGAGTGGCCTTGCGAGATCGATTGAAACATAAGTCGCCCAATGCGGCCCATGCCCAGAGTTTTGTCGCAGGGGCGCTTGATGCTCGCCTTGGCGGCCCTACAAGATATCCTGACGGACTCAAAAGAAAAGCCTGGATAGGCAATGGACGTCCTGATCTCGATTCAAGAGATGTCCGTAAAACAGCCTCTCTCGTAGTAGGTTCCGCATTTATTGTGATGGCCGTCATCACGGTCTTAGAGATAATTTTCTCAACAAGCATATGATCATTCATTGTCCTGTTACCCCGGCAACATCTCGGAAAATACCTGACAGGAATAACATGGTAGGGGCCTTATGTGAAACGTTATCCAGTTTGCCGTTGACACCTTTTTATTTTTAATCTAATTTATATGTTTACAGGTGCTCTCACGAGCTTAATAGGGAACCCCGTTCAATTCGGGGACGGACCCGCCGCTGTGATTGGGGACGAAAGCCGCAAAGAGCCACTGTCTGTTATTAACGGATGGGAAGGCGCGGCAAGTAGGTTGATCCGAGAGTCAGAAGACCTGCCTGCATGCTGAAACCAACGCGGACAAAGGTAAGCCAGCAAGATCTTGAGGATAAAAAAGGGTAATCCCCGGATCGATTCATTTCGGTCCGGGGTTTTTTTTGCCCGGCCCCATAGACAAACACAAAGAATCAGGAAGGAGAAGGGAGAATGAGAACGCGTCTGATAGCATCAATTCTGTTTATGAGTGCCGCCATAGCAGGGCCCGGCAAGGCAACAGCCCAGGAGACAATGACGTCGGCAGGAGTCCCCGTCATGGATGAGGTGGTTGTGAGCGCCACAAAGACCGAAGAGAAACGGAAAGATGTGCCCAATGCCATGGTGTTGATCGATGAAATGGATATTGAGGAATCCCCCGCATCAACGCTTGGGGAGTTACTGGCCAATGAACTGGGCATAGACCTGAGAACACAGGGCAACTACGGCGGCGCCGCAGAAGAGATACATATCAGGGGGATGAAGGCGAACGGGAGCCAGGTTTTCGTCAATGGCGTGAATATCAACTCCCCTTCCCTTGGAAGCGCTGATGTGGGAAGGCTCCCGTTGAACAATATCGAACGCATAGAGGTTATCAAAGGCTCGGGCTCCCTTCTTTATGGTTCGGGCGCGGTTGGCGGGATCATCAACATCATTACCAAAAGACCTGAAAGGGACAAAACCGATCTGAAGTTCAGCACCGGCTATGGGTCAAAAGGCGCCTTTCACCTGTCGGCGGAACAGGGCATGTTCCTGTTGGGAGACATCGGGTATTATATCACGGCCAACTACCGTGAGACAGACGGATTTCGTGATAACAGCGACCTCGATCACAAAGATGTCTCCCTCAAGCTTGTCTATGAAAAGGGGGATGCCTTGGACATCAGCCTCTATGGGGACTACATAGAAAGAGACTATGGTCGCCCGGGAGTGGAACCGCCCGCGGGGACCCCTGGTTATTTCATTAACGGGGTCCCATTCTACAACAGTGAGTCTGCGAGTCTTTTGGATAGGGGCGGCGACGAGGACGCCCACCTTGTCATGGAAATCAAAAGCTCTCCTCTGGAGTGGCTGGGCCTGCGCGTGAGAGGTGACTACGCCCACATAGAAAACTACAACTACTCCCGGTACAGTTTCGATGGTTCAGGGATGGAAACCTGGGTGACGAATGAGACAAAAGGATGTGAAGGAAACGTCGAGTTGACGCCCTTTGACGGGGGAACCCTCCTTTTGGGGACCGAGTACAAGGAGTATGACTGGAAAAACAGGAGTGTGAATCTGGACTCCGGCGGATCCCAGGTGTTGGCCACGGCCGCCAAGATCCGACACGACCTGCATACCACGGGGTCCTTTGCAGAGGCCCAATACCGGCCGTCTGAATACTTTAAGGCCCTGGCAGGGATCAGGCATGAGGATCATTCGGAATTCGGCACGGAAAATCTCCCCCTCTACGGGGTCATCATAAACCCCCACGAAAACACCGCCCTCAAGTTGAACCATGGGAAGCACTTCCTTGCGCCCACACCAAACGACCTTTTTTGGCCCCTGGAAGACTGGGGATGGGGCATGGGAGCGGAAGGAAATCCAGACCTTCAACCTGAAACCGGATGGCACACCGATATAACCCTTGAACAGACCTTTCTGGCGGGGCGTCTCTTTGTGACCGGGTCCTGGTTTCAATGGGATCTGGAAAACAGGATCCTCTGGGCGGACAATGGATTCGGTTTCTGGAGTCCCACGAACCTCAGGACTTACGAGGCCGACGGTTTTGAAGTGGGTGTGAGATTCACTCCCCTTCCTGATTGGACTATCTCCCTCTATTACACCTATCTTGACGCGGAAGAGGAAGCTGAAGAGTATGACAGGGACGTCCCAGGCACACAAAAGAGATGGACGACCCATCGGGCCACCTACAGCCCCGAAAACCAGTTCAAGGGGACCCTTGTCTATGAAAGCCCCTTCGGCCTGACATCTTCACTGACTTTCCGCTATGTGAGCGATCGGCTCTGGTATCGAGATGAGACAACCGATTGGGTCAATTACAAGACAGTGGTTTACACACTGGACTCTTACTGGACCACGGACCTCAAGATCCAGCAGCGGGTCGGTGATCATTGGCTCTTTACCCTCCAGGGGAATAATCTCTTCGATAAAGAGTATGACACCTTTTTCGGTTCTTTCACGGATATGGACACGGGAATCAATACTGTGGAGAGTTTTCCGGGCGCTGGACGATCCGGGTTTTTCAGTGTAACGTACGAATTCTGAGATATTCTATCCATTGTGATGGGAGAAAATCATGCTCGGCATATTTCTAAAAGGGGGACCCGTGATGTACCCCCTTCTCGCCTGCTCGATCATCGTCATGACCGTCATCCTTGAGAGGACCTTCTTCTGGATTCGCGTGGCCATGCATCGTGATCAGCCCCTTGTGGATGAAGTCCTTGAGCTGTGCCGCGTGGGGGATTGGGATTCGGTGAAGATTAAGGCGGCGGGCTCAAAGGATTATATCATCAGGATCCTCGTGTCCGGGATTCTCCACCGGGAATTTTCCATGACAAAGGCCATGGAATCAGCCGCTGCCGAAGAGATGAAGCGGATGGGGCGGTATATGGCGGTTATAGACACCATGATCACGGTGGCTCCCCTTCTAGGCATATTCGGCACGGTCATCGGGATCATCACCTCCTTTGAAATGCTCGGCTCCGCCGGTATAGAACATCCCGAGGCGGTCACTTCGGGAATAGCCCAGGCCCTCATCACCACCGCCTCGGGCTTGGGGATCGCGATCCTCTCCGTGTTTCCCTTCAACTATTTCAGCACACGCGTTGAAAGCGCGGCCCTGGCCGTTGAGAAGTATGCCACCAGCCTGGAGATCGTGTATGAGAAGCTTGTGAGGGCTTCCAACTTGGAGAAGGAAGGCGCACAATGAAGATCACCATGGGTGTCAAAAAAAGGGCCCGCATTGAGATGCTCCCCCTCATTGATATCGTCTTTCTTCTCCTTGTCTTCTTTATCTACGCCATGCTTTCCATGGCGGTCCATCGCGGCTTATCGGTCTTTCTCCCTGTCTCCCATTCAGCAAAAATCGAAAAGAAGCTGGAGCTGGCTGTCACCATTAAAGAGGATGGGACGATCTATCTCGATAGGGAACCGGTCGACCTGGAGAACCTGTCTATGGCCTTGAAAGCCAGGGCGAGCGCGGATGCTGAAACCGGGGTCTTGGTCTTTGCGGACCGCGCTCTATCCTACCAGCAGCTCTTCGAGGTCCTCGATAAGATTCAGTTGGCCGGTCTGAGTCGTATCTCACTCCAGGCTGAGGCGGAAAAGACGCCATGAAACGCCTTTTTTGGGCAGGAGCCCTGGCCATCGGGATCCATGCGCTCCTCTTCCAGACCGAGCTGGGAGATATCAGGAAGAAGCCTCTCCGCATTCATGAAAACCGCTCGGTCACGGTGACTCTGAACCGGCTCCAGCCGGAAAGGCCCAAACCAAAACCTTCGATCAAGAAACCCGATCCGCCCTCAAAGAAGATCGTCCCTCCCAAACCAAAGCCGAAGCCAAAACCGAAGCCGAAGCCGAAGAAACCAAAAAAGGTTCCCGCAAAAAAACCTCCCAAACCAAAAGAAAAACCCCGTGAGCCTCCTCAAATCGTTGAGACTGTTCCCGACACACCGCCTGCTCCCCAGCCCCCTCCCCTCCCGGAACCTCAAGAGCTCGAGAAAGATCAGGAGCCGGAAAAAACGACCGAAGCGTTCGCCTGGGACATTCCATGGGAAGAGTTGTCCTCCGGCCCTACAGACAATCCCCACGTGGCGGAATCAGCCGTCGTCCAGGAGGCTGTTCCCCTGTATCGCATCAACCCACCCCCCAAGTATCCCAGAAAGGCGAGAAAACGAGGTTATCAGGGAACAGTGGTCCTCGAAGTCTTAGTCGATTCCCATGGAAGGCCCAAGGATCTCCGGGTGTTCACGTCGAGTGGATACGCGATCCTGGACAGGAGGGCCCTTGCCTCTGTCAGGGCCTGGTTGTTTGAACCGGGAATGAGAGGTCGTGAGAAGATCGAGATGTGGGTGAGGGTTCCCATACGCTTTCGCCTGAATTAAAATCTCCCTCTCCTTCAAATGGGAACCTGTCAATGAAGGTGCCTGCACTGCCGTGTCGAGTATGGAACCGCCTTTGATTGTACCGAAACAGGCCCGGCCCCTCTCGAAGGGGGCGGGCCGTATGTTTTCGTCATCGGCGAATCAGGCTTCCCGCGCGTCCAGACCCAGGGCCTTGCGCTTCTTTTCGATATGGCGGATGATTACGCGGGAGGCCTTTTGAGGGTCCGCCTCCACGGCAAAGGTCGCGCCCACCACATCTTCCAGTCCCTCGGTCAGGAGTTTGACAACGTTCATACTCCCGGTGATCGGCGGCATGGGGCCCAGGTGGGTGAAGACGCCGGAGGCCACAAAATAACACGCAATGGAAACCGCCTTTTCCGAATACCATTCCGGTGCTGACCCGGCCACCGGCAGATCACTGATATCACAGCCCAGGGCATTGGCGAGGGCCGCCACCAGGACCAGAATGCGCACATTGTCCACACAGCTCCCCACGTGGAGCACGGGCGGGATGCCCAGGGCCCCGCAGATTTCCTTGAGGCCCGGACCGGCCTTTTCCAAGGCTTCAAGGGTCTTGAACCCGGCCTTGGCATGAGCCACCGAGACACAGCCGGTATCCAGGACCAGGATATCATTGGCGATCAGTTGGGTGGTCAATTGGGTATGACCGTAGTCATGCTTGATTTTGGGATTGTTACAACCGACAACCCCCACGGCGCCCCGGATCTTGCCCGCCTTGATCGCCTCGATCAAGGGATCGGGCGCGCCTCCCAGGGCCTTAATGATCGCCTCCACGGAAAGGCCGCTGACCACCTCCTGGGGTTGGACAGGGGGGATGGCAACCCTGTTTTTGTTACGGGCCGAAAAGTTCTCAACAGCGGTCCGGACCAATTCCTTGGCCTTTTCATAGGCGTTTTCAGGGGAGAATTCATGATGCTCCATGCCGGGGAACTTGGCCTTGTCCGATGTGGAGATCATTCGGGTATGATAACAGTCGGCTGTCTGGCCGATGGAGGGCATGATGCACTGGTAATCGACGATCATCATCTCCACCGCGCCGGTGACCAGGACCAGTTCGGTCATGAGATGATTGCCGGCCATGGGGATACCGTGGCGCATCATCAGTTCATTGCCCGTGCAGCAGACCCCCACGAGATTGATCCCCTGGGCCCCCTTTTCTCGGGCCAGTTTCAACAGTTCCGCTGATTGACAGGCAGTGACCACGGTCTCGGATACAACAGGGTTGTGCCCATGGACCACGATATTGACCTGATCCTCCTTCAGGACCCCGATATTGGCCAGGCTCTTGTTGGGTTCGGGAACGCCGAAAAGGATATCCGACACCTCGGTGGCGATCATGGAACCTCCCCAACCATCGGACAGGGCATTGCGCATGCCATGGAGCAGGATGCTGACCCAGTCGTTGTCCACCCCCATGTGGGTCCTATGCATTGCTTCCGAGGTCTCCCGATCAATGCCTCGTGGGACAATGCCGACTTTCTCCCAGATGGCCCTCCTCTGTTCCGGGGCCCGGGATAAGAGCGTCACAGACGATTGACGCGTGCCGTAGTCCTCCTGCATGGCATGGGCCAGCTCACCTGCCAGGGTCAGGTCATCCTTACCATCCACTGCCAAACCGTATTCACCACACAACCTGCGCAGCTTGTCCGGGTCCTTGATAGCATACCCCGGGGCCTTGCCTTCAGCCACTTTGAGCAGGACCTCCACCAGGTCGCGGCCGTGATCGGAATGACTGGCAGCACCGGCCGCTATCATCCGGATCAGATTCCTGGCCACGATAATATCGGCATCGGCCCCGCACACCCCCCTCTGGGGTCCTTCGCCGAAGGGATCCACCCGGCAGGGCCCCATAACGCAGTTGCGACAGCTCAATCCCGTCTCACAGTATCCACATTGAGGCTGCTGGGCCTCGTGACGGTCCCACACGGTTTCGACCTGGTCTTTTTCAGCCTTTTTTAATAACATCCGACCATCTTCCGTCACCGTATAACGATCATATATTGCGTCCATGATTCCTCCTTGTGCGTTCAGCTATTATGGGTCGCCAGTTGGGCCTTCTTGGCCCCTGACAAGAGGGCGAGACCTGCCGGGATAGGACTGTCTTCACCGACCGCAGCCGATACGGTTCGCGCGACCTCGTCGGTTTTGTGCTTCATGGCACCATCCATTTCTTCGTAGGTCAGGGCATTCGATTTACACACCTCCACACAGGCCGGAATCAGGCCTATGGCCCGTCGCTCATCACAGTTGTCACACTTGGCCGCCACCCTCTTCCCAGGGGGCGCGTCCCATTTTTCGTGGAAACGTATGACACCATAGGGGCAGGCCATGGCGCAGGAGGCGCAATTGATGCACCTGTCCGGGTTAATCAGAACTGTTGCCGTTTCCTCGTCTCGAAAGATAGCGCCGGACAAACAGGCGAGCATGCATGGGGCCGGGCTACAGTGCCTGCAGCGGTTGGGAAATCCTTCGTTATAGAGACCAACCCCCACATGCACCCGAGATCGGGGACGGGGCTTTTCCATGACGGCCGTATGCAAGTGCTTGGTGAGGGAATGGGCCACGGCGCAGGCGGCCATGCACTGCATACAGCCCACACATCGTTCCGGGTGGACCACGACTTGTTTCATAGCGACCTCCTTTGTTCGATTTAGATCACGAGCTGTTTAAAGTTAAAGGTGGGTTCTGCAAGAAGGCTCTTTGGGATATGGAGCGGGACCTCATTGTGAATCAGTCCCATAAAAATGCCTCCCTGATCAATGTTGTTTATCAAGACCGCGCCGACCAGAATATCTTGGCGGAAAACCAGTTTTCGGTAGGTCTTGCGCCGTTGATCGTGCGCGGTGATCACTTCGAATTCAGAGTCTGGAGGTGGATTCACCAGGCCCATGGTCATGAGGTCCAGGTCGAAAATCCTCATCACGTTCCGGCTCAAGCTCCCCTTATAAGGCACCTGACGGCCCGCCATATTGGCCCCGGCGACCCGACCCTGGGCCACTGCCTCGGGCCAGATGGCGTTTATCCATGGTTCTTGCCTCGAAATATCCATGCTTTCAGCCACATCGCCGGCGGCAAACACATCGCGCACACTTGTCTCCATATATTCGTTGACGACAATACCCAGGTCTTTATCGATTTGATCCCCGGGAACAAAGGAGCACGCCGGCCGAACGCCCTTCCCTACCACCACCAGATCGCACGAGGCGTGAGTCCCGTCTGAAAGGATCGCCCCTGTCACCGCGCCCTCTCCCTCAAAAGCCTCGACGCTCATACCCACTGTGACATTGAGACCGAATTTTTCCAGTTCCTTGCGAATCATTCCGCCTGCAGCTTCATCCACCTGCATGGAGAGGGGATAGCCGGAAGTAATAAGCATAGACACCTCAAGCCCCCTCTGCATGAGGGCGTAGGCGGCCTTAAACCCCACAAGCCCGCCGCCCAAGACAAGGGCTTTCCGAACATCCGGGAGGACCTTGAGCATCTCTTGGACATGGGCCTGGGTCCGCATGTAAAAGATATTCTTCCGATCCATGCCCTCGGCCTTGATCGGCCGGGGGTCCGCTCCTGTTGCAATGAGCAGTTTGTCAAAGGCAAGGGAGGCCCCGTTTTGAACCATGACCTCTTTTTTATCCACATCAATCCCCGTCACCCGGTTTCCCAGCACCGGTTTGATATTCAGGTCTTTGAAAAAGGTGCGGTTCCTGATGGGCAGCTTATCTTCTGAGACCTCGCCGGCCAGGACCATACTGATCATGGGCCGGCTGTATGGTGTCACGGGCTCATCTGCGACCATGCGGATGCTTCCTTCGGAATCAAGGCCCCGTATGGTTTCAGCAGCGCACACACCGGCGATGCCGTTTCCTAGTATCACATACTCCATCATACCCCTCTTTGAAGGCGACACCCTCTGTAGGTTCGCCTGACATTTGTCCTTGGCCCCATCCGGAAATCGAACATCTCCGCATGGCGCTTGTCAATGGATAGTGCCGTTGCCCTTTCACGAAGAGGCTCTTTGGAAGGCAAGGGGAACCATGGACTTTCCACGCTTCTCGGCCATCATTGCCATGGCCTCTCCCTGTGTCTCAGGAGGTTCTCTTCGCTGATCCTCCGGCTTTATCTGAAGACGCAGGGCCTCTGTAGGACATGTCGTCACACAAAGTCCGCACCCGATACAGCGGTCCAGGTTGATTTCCGCAATATCGGCATCGCTCATGACAATGGCCTCCATTTGGCACCTGTCGATACATGTCTCGCAACTCGTACACAAGTCCGGGTCAACCACGGCAAAATAGTTGGATAAGACCACTTCCGCCGGACGGGGCAGTTTATTCAGACCCCGCAGGATGGCGCAGCATTCCCCGCAGCAGTTACACATCCCGCCAGGGTTCTGTGAGCTGGCAGGCTGGGTCACGAGTCCGGCCTCCTCTGACAGATCCAGGACCTTGAGCGCTTCGTCAACCGTTATCTTCCGGGCCATTCCCTCATCGATAAAGTGCTGCCCCCATGCCCCAAACATCAGGCAGACCTCAAGCGGTTTGTCGCAGCTCTTTTCGAGCAGTCCCTGTTGAACCCGGCATATACACTTGGCAAGGGCAATCAACTTCTGTTTCTTCACTATCTCGCGAGAGTCTTCATAGGTCGCTATCTGATGAGGCACCTCGATCGAGCGGTTCACCGGTATGGTACGCATCAGCGGATCGACCTGGGCCGAATAGTCCAGAAAGGCCTCTTCAAAGTACTGCTCGCACAGGGCGGACATCTCGCGGTCCATTGCCTCCAGTTGGAATTCATAAATGCCCAGCACAAAAGGCAACACAGCGAACTTATAGGTGTCATCAACTCGTAATGTAAAAAGGGTCCCCTTCTTGCCCATCCCATGCAGTATGGCGGCTATCTCTTCAGGATCGCGGTTGAGGCGCTTCGCCACCGCTTCCGGCGTTTCCAACTTCATGCTCAAATTCAGATACAGTCGAGCCTCCTCTTCGGTA
This sequence comes from Thermodesulfobacteriota bacterium, assembly GCA_034189325.1. Lineage (GTDB taxonomy): Bacteria > Desulfobacterota > DSM-4660 > Desulfatiglandales > Desulfatiglandaceae > JAXHUM01. The sequence goes on along the minus strand of JAXHUM010000010.1, from coordinate 923 downwards.
AAAAGCCTCTCCAGTATCTTGAACTCCACCCCTGATTCCGTGGTGGGAAAACCGCATGAATACTGATCTAATTGCTCACGTAACGCCTTGTAGACTTCGCTCGGCATGTCATCCTCCTTTTCACCTGGTCTTGTCGATTTATTTACGCCCATCCTGTGTCTGCTTTTTCTCTTCATTCGCCATGGCACATCAAGTGCTATCTCACCCTGAAAAGGAGAAACCAGGCTGCCCCGCCTATGACTGGAAGGTCCCAAGGGACAGGAAATGAAACATGTCCCATTTTCCTGCCTTTGTTATCAAATACATTCCCATCCTTTTCTACGGAACCAACCAGGGTGCCGAGCCTGTTGAATACCTTTCCGCTCGAATCCACCTTTCCCACGGCATTTTCCGAGATATTGTATATAATCCCTGTATTGTCAACCGACCCAATGGACCTTCCCAGGCGGTTAAACACCCTCCCTGTTTTATCGACAGCCCCGACAGGTGTTCCTGCATGGTTAAACACATTGAGTTCAGGCCTTTCGGTTTCATCGCTTTGGGCTGACGCTGACTCGTTGAGAGAGGGGAAAACGAGGAGAGATGCAAGACACACCAGAGCGATGAACCCTCCGCCCCTTGTTGACTTCTTTTTTGTCCGGGCTGGAAATCGATGCATGCCATTTCCTCCTACTATGCAGGTTAAGGGAGAAGGGAAACGGAACTCAGGTCTGAGATAGTGAAGTAATATGAAGTGTTTTTCTCAAAGGGAGTATAAAAAATATGTCTGCAGGGATCAAGGAAATTCCAAATGCCTCTTATTATTGACGTCCTGTATTGCTTTTGTTATTTTTTTCACATATTCTCCCTAGCGGCATTTGAAAAAGACGCTTCTTCCTTTTTTATCTAATGATTCCAGAAACCGGAATTTGTCGCCTTTAAGT
>JAXHUM010000001.1:0-24248 GCA_034189325.1 Thermodesulfobacteriota bacterium | reverse complement strand
GGCCCCAGACAGTGTGGAAAAACGACTCTCCTTGGTCAGCTCCCTAAAGAATGGAAAATTTATGATTTAGAAAAGCAAAGCGATTTTCAGGTCATTTCGCAAGATACAGACCTTTTCTTCCGTTTGAATTCCGAAAAGGTGGCAATCGATGAAGCCCAGTTGCGGCCGGAGGTATCCCCTGCGCTACGAGTCGCGATTGACCGAGACCGAACAAAGACCGGCAGATACCTGATAACCGGCTCAAGTTCCCCCAAACTAATCCGATCCATTGCAGAAAGTCTTGCCGGTCGTATCGGGATTATAGAGATGGCGCCATTTTCTTTTGCTGAAACCTCCAAAAGCATGTCTCCGATTTTTTTCAAACTCCTTTTGGAACGTGCTTCCATAGAAGATTTACTTGAAGCACTCAAGCCGCGAAATCGGTTGGAAGATATTCATGATTTTTGGTTTAGAGGCGGATATCCGGAACCTTGGATAAAGCACAACGAGAGGTTTAGATCCCTTTGGATGAATCAATATGTAGGCACATATCTCTATCGTGATGTGGCCAGGCTTTTCCCCGGTATCAATGAAAATAGGTTTCGAATGTTTGTTCAACTTTTGGCAGGGATTTCCGGTACGGTGATAAACTATTCCGAGGTTGGACGTTCACTCGGGGTATCCCAGCCTACTACGCGTGATTATTTCGAGATCGCTCATGGAACATTTTTATGGCGAAACATTCCCGCTTATTCACAAAATGCCGTCAAACGCGTTGTCAAGCACCCCAAAGGTTACTTGCGTGACAGCGGCCTGCTGCATTATCTTTTGAGCATCCCGAATATTGACAGTCTGCTGGCACATCCTATAATGGGTAAGTCATGGGAAGGTATGGTTGTTGAAGAAATTATTCGAGGACTAAACTGCCTGGGTTCCGGATTTGAGTATTACTATTATCGAACCGGCGGGGGCGCTGAAGTCGATCTTATCCTGGAGGGCGACTTTGGTCTGGTTCCCATTGAAATCAAGTACTCTCAGAAGGTGTCCTCAAAGCAGCTAAGAGGATTGAAGGATTTCATCAAAGAGCGAAAATGCCGATTCGGTATTGTCATAAATAATGATGAGTATCCGCGCCTCTATGATGACAAAATTATCGGAATACCCTTTGCTTGTTTTTAGATTTTACTAAGAAAACACTCAAACAGAGGTGCGACATATGAATCAATTAATGATCGATAAGACAAATTGCAAGAAAGATGGTATCTGTGTTCATGAATGCCCCTTGGGAATCATCAGGCTTGGAAAAAACCACGGGTATCCCGAGTTGATCCCCGGTGGCGACGAGGCCTGTCTGATATGCGGGCATTGCGTGGCTGTTTGTCCCAACGGGGCCCTCAGCACCCAAAAGGTCCCCCTTGAGATGAGCCCTTCCATCAACAAGGACCTTGTCATTGATGAGTTTCAGGCTGTTCAATTTCTCAGATCCAGACGCTCGATCCGAGTATTTGATGAGAGAGAGGTAGAAAAAGAGAAGATAGAAAGGCTCATTGAGATCGCCCGTTATGCCCCTACGGGCGGCAACGCACAGCTTATTCAATGGCTGGTGTTTACGGATAGATCTCAGATAGATGAGCTTGCCAAGATGACCATTGACTGGATGCAATACCTGGTAAAGAAGGGCGACCGGGCAACAGAACTCTATTTCCGTAATATTATTGCCGCATGGCACAAAGGAAAGGACACTGTGCTCAGAAAGGCACCGGCTGTGATTATCCCCTCGGCCCCTTCAGAAGACGTCAATGGGACGGTGGACGTGGCTATTGCCCTGACCTATCTGGACCTGTTCGCCCCCAAACTGGGGCTCGGGGCTTGTTGGGCCGGGCTTCTTCAAGGAGCCCTTCTCCATTGGCCGCCTCTCAAGGAGGCTGTGGGGTTGCCTGAAGGACATCCCCACTATTACCCCATTATGGTGGGATATCCGAAGTTCCCTTACCACCGTCTGCCTGAACGTAAACCACCCACTATTACATGGAGATAAGCCATGCCGGACGAGCCGTTGACTCTCAGAGTCTTTTCCGATTATGCGTGACCATGGTGCTATTTCATTACCGGGCGTATTGAAAAGCTGAAAAGAGAACAGAAGATTGCTGTAAAGTGGCTCGCCTTCCCCCTTCACCCGGAAACACCTGAGGAGGGACAGTCGCTGGAAGAGCTGTTTGCCGGCAGAGGCGTCGATATCAACGAGGTCCTGGAAAGGATGAGGCATGTGGCAGAGGACTTACACCTCCCTTTCGCAGACAGGACCATGACCTATAACAGCCGCCGGGCCACGGAACTGGGCAAATGGGCTGAAGAGGCAGGCTGCGGCGACGCGTATCATCACGCTGTTTTTCGGGCCTATTTCGGCGAGGGCAAAAACATTGCCGACCTAACGGTCCTGAAGGCCCTTTGTCGCGAGGTGGGCCTGGATCCCCACAAAGCCGAGAGGGTTCTCGCAGAGAAGACCTTTGAAAAAGCTGTAAACGACGATTGGCGTTTATCCCAGCAACTCGGCGTCACGGTCGTCCCGACACTCTTTCTTGCCGGTCGGTTCTTGGTGGGGGCGCAACCCTACGAGGCATTAAAGGAGTTTGTCTCTAATATCATTCAAGACAACCATCCGGTGACTTTGCAAAAACTGTAGATGGGGAGCCTGGGGGGTCTCATACAGGGACTCTATCAAAATGAATACGCAACACACTCGGCAGTGGGCGAATAGTTCCCCCTACCTTTCGTTCCCGCCGGGCATCAGATATTCGCCCACATTCCCTACAAGGTTTATAGAGTGACTGTATGAGACCCCCTAGGCTCCGCACACCCAGCCGAAGATTCACATCTCGCTTTCGAGATCGTTCCAGTAGCCTCTATAATTGACAATGAGTGTGTTGACCCCCTCTTTCTCATCGACATGCACTTCTCCTTGACTGATGATCTCCCCTATCAGGCCCGGGTCCTTCAACCTCTCAAAAAAGTTGGTATATCGGTTCCATGGAGGGTATCCCTTGAACAGGACATTCCAGATGGAATCGGGAATGCAGCGGGAGTTCTTTTCCTCCTCCTCTATACGATTATTAATACAAATCAGGAGATGAAAGAGATCGGGACTGACAAGGGTATCATCCTTGAGGTGCATCTTTCTTCCGGTCCCTCCATAGCCCAGAGGTATCAGGACACCAAGCCCATACTTGAATTGGACCTGATCGAGTCTGTGAAGAGACTTCTCCTTGAATTCATCCCAATCAAAGGCTAACTGCTCCCTCGCCTTGTAGGCTTCAAAGCCCCTGAGGATCAAGTCCCGATAGAAATCGAGGGTGAGATGGGGTCTTTTTCCGATCTTGGAAAAGGCCATCATAAAACCCATCAGGCGCCAGTCCACATGCCTCCTCGACCTCTCCCGCAACCCCGATTTTATCGCCTCCAGGTCGTCTGCATCTGAAAAGACAGACGCCATCTCCCTCCGGATGTCCAGATAGTTGTCTATCATAATGGGAGAAATATCATTGATGTGGTAGCCCCACACGTCTATTATGGTAAAAAGAGTCAGGGAATCCAGAAAGCGGGCGGTCGATGAGGGATCCTCAAGAATCGGCCCAAACGCCTTGTCGTCAATGAGTTGGTAGAACGAAAGATAGGAAGATTCCCCTGTGTAAAGGGTCCCAATAAGCAGATGATATTGCACGACTGTCCGTATCAGCCTGATCTCTTCCTCCATGAACCCCCTATCGTCAAGGAGTCTGAGTGCCGAAATCATTTCAGCGCTCTTTTCGTTATGTCTCTGCTTGTCTTCAGACCTTCCAATATCATGGAGCCAGAGGATCACAGGCAGGAGAATCGGCGAGAAAGAGAATACCCGATCGGCCAGGTCCTTGACCTTCTTTATCACGGCCTCTTCCAGGCCGCTTTCGGGAAAGGACCCTGCACAGACCCGGTTATAGGCCGCCTGGGTCTGAAAGGTATGCACAAGAGTCCTCAGGAATTCTGGGGGATCGTTTTCCTCCCACTGTCGAAAGCGCTCCTCCAGGGGTGGAAACAGCTCGACCAGCCTTTGGAATTCAGGTGTTCTCTGAATCGCCCCCCTATGCTGATCCAGCCAATCCAGGGATATACCTTGTGAAAAGGAAAGCAACTCATTGCTGAAGCCCTCTTGGGTGTCCTGCGTCTGTTGTATGATTTTATCACTGTCCATGGATGTCGATCTCCTTTGCTCGGGAAATGAAAGGGGATGGATAATCTGTAGTCTTGGAAATCCGCGAGGAAATGTCAATCGGAATATCCCTCCTCATCGGTCAAAGCCGTTCCCTAATGAGCGGTCCGCTTTGATTTCTCAAGGCAGTTATGATATAAGAGCCAAAACAGAATATAAGAGCGCCCCAAGTCGTATGCTGCGTGCCACAGGGGCTCATTGGCTGTATTCACTATGGAAGCCTCATCTTCAAAGGAGTTTCGAATGAAAAAACTCTCTTCCCTCTTTTTTTTGTTAGCAGCCATGGCACTCTGTCCATGTCTGGAGATTGGAGCGACTCAAAAGGACACTCTTGCCGATGGACTCTACGCAAAGATTGTCACTGACAGGGGCGATATTCTCCTGGCCCTTGAATTTGAAAAGACGCCCTTGACCGTGGCCAATTTTGTGGGTCTTGCAGAAGGCGCAAAAGACTCAAATCGAGGCAAAGGCGTCCGTTTTTACGATGGACTTGTTTTTCACCGGGTCATCAAAGACTTCATGATACAGGGAGGGTGCCCTCTGGGCACCGGCAGGGGAGGCCCCGGCTACAAATTCCCCGATGAGTTTCACCCAAACTTGCGCCACGAAGGCCCAGGGATTCTATCCATGGCCAATGCCGGACCAGGAACCAACGGGAGCCAGTTTTTTATTACCCACAAGGCCACGCCATGGCTTGATGACAGACATACCGTGTTCGGTCGAGTCGTCACCGGCCAGGAGGTGGTGGATACAATTCGTAAGGGTGACGCCATAAAGAGGGTGTCGATCATCCGCGTGGGGGAAGAAGCAAAGACTTTTGCGACCGATCAGACTGCCTTTGAAAAACTATTGAAACAGGCGGAAGATAAGGAGGCCAAAAAGAGGATGGAGGCGGAGCAAAGGCAGAGGGCCCTGATCCTTCAGAAGTGGCCTAAGGCTGTGACAACACCCTCAGGCCTCATGTATGTTGTCACAGGGAAGGGTTCAGGCGACAAAACCCCCAAGCCCGGCACAAGACTCACGGTCCATTATACCGGGACCCTGCTGAACGGCAAGAAATTCGACAGTTCCGTTGATCGGGGAAAACCCTTCAGCTTTGATGTGGGAAGGGGAAGAGTTATCAAAGGCTGGGACGAGGCCTTCCTTTCTATGACAAAGGGTGAAGAGCGCACATTGATTATACCGCCGAATCTGGCATACGGCTCAAGGGGAGCTGGGGGCGTTATCCCTCCAAACGCCTATTTGGTCTTTTATGTTAAACTCCTGGACTTTTGAATTCGAGGCGACGTCCCTTTTTCCCCCTGTCTTTGAAAAAGCCGTGACCCCGTGATTTAACCGGCCTCAGGGCCGGAGACATTGGCAAGAATGAAAGGGTTTTATAACCGTATACTCATCATTGATCTGACCACACAAGATTTCGAGGCGAGAGGGATCTCCGATTCCTTGATCGAGACCTGCCTGGGCGGGAAGGGCCTTGCCTCATACCTGCTCTTAAAAAACAACCCTCCCGGCGTAGATCCCCTGAGTCACAAGAATTGCCTGATTATCGCCACAGGCCCTGTCACAGGGAGCCTTATTTGGGGGTCCTCCCGCTATGGCCTTTTCACCAAATCTCCGCAGACAGGTCTTTATTCCGAATCTTACGCCGGGGGACGTGTCCCGGAGGCTATCGACGCAGCCGGCTATGATGCTGTTGTCATCAAGGGAAAGAGCCACCGGCTGATTGTCCTGGAGATCACACCGGACAGGGTTTCCTTCCATAATGCCGAAGACCTAAAGGGGCTTTCTACCTACGAAACAGAAAACAGGGTGAAAGAAAGGTTCGGGATCCCTCCTAAGGGGTGGAAATCGGGGTGCATCGTCATTGGGCCTGCGGGAGAAAACAGGGTGCGCTTCTCGGTTGTGGAAAATGACTACTGGCGCTCCGCCGGCCGCACAGGCACCGGAGCGGTCATGGGCTCCAAAGGCATTAAAGCGATTGTTTTTAATGGAAACCGGAAAAGGAGAGTGTATGACCCCAAGGCCATAAAGGCATTGGCCCGCCGAACCGCACAGGAGGGGAGAGATAGCGACTCGGCCATGTCTTACAAGAAGTTCGGCACGCCCTCCATGGTCCGGCTGACGAATCAAGCCAAGGCCTTTCCCTCCCGATACTGGTCTGAGGGCACGACTCCACACTGGACAAACATCACTGCAGAGGCCCTTCACGAAAAATGCCAGGTCAAGCCCCATGCCTGCCTGAAGTGCTTCCTTGCCTGCGGAAGGCTGTCCACCATCCTTCAAGGCCCTCATGCAGGGCTCACGATCGAGGGGCCGGAGTATGAAACCATATTTGCCTTTGGAGGCCTCTGTTGTGTCGAAGGCATTGAGGAGATCGCCTATCTCAACGATATATGCGACCGCCTGGGAATCGACACCATCTCAGCCGGAAACCTCTGCGCCTTTGCCATTGAAGCGGGATTACGAAAAAGGATTGATCTTAACATTGAATATGGGGATGTTGAGGGTATTGCCGACCTCCTCCATAAGATCGCTTTCAGGCAGGGGATCGGCGAGGTCCTGGCAATGGGTGTCCGTCATGCGGCCCATGTTTGGGAACTGGAAGATCTGGCGGTCCATGTCAAAGGGCTTGAGCCCCCGGGCTACGATCCCAGAGTCCTTAAAGGCGTCGGGCTCGGTTACGCGGTCTCCGACCGAGGCGCCTGCCATCTGAGAGGCACCTTTCACAAGGCAGAGCTTTCCGGGATGATCGATCCGGACGTGGTTGAGGAGAAGGCCGCGCTTTTTATTGATTTTGAAGATCGTCTGACGCTCCTCGACGCGTTAATTCTCTGCCGTTTCTACCGGGACCTCTATCCGTGGGAGGTCTTGGGAGACATTGTCCACGGCCTCACAGGCCTTGATGCGGATAGGCCTTTTTTGACACGCACGGCCGGGACCATATCAGATAATGTGCGACATTTTAATATCCGGGAGGGTCTCACAAGAAAGGATGACACGCTGCCTATGCGTTTTCACAAGGAGGAACTCAAAACAGGGCACGTCATCACCGAAAAAGAGCTTGCCTACATGGTGGACGATTACTACCGCCTCCGGGGATGGGACAAGGAGGGGAGGCCTCTGAAAGGATCTTCGAGAACAACCAATCCGAGCAGGAGCTAAATAATACGCGGGCCCTCATAGCCCTCCTTAAGAGTCAGGGAGAGTCCTTCCCTGTCCATCTTGAGGGCAAGGGGCAGGTAATCGAGGATATCCTGGGCGGTTATGCCATCTTCTCCTTTGTCCCTGGCTGCCAGATCGCCTGCCAGGCCATGGAGAAACACCCCTTTTGGCACGGCCTCGTCAACCACAAGCCCCAGGCCGAACATCGCGGCGATCGTCCCGGTCAGGACATCGCCGGCGCCTGCCGTTGCCATACCGGAGTTTCCGCTCATATTGATGCAGACCCTCTCGTCGGGATATCCTATGAGGGAATGGGCCCCCTTCAGGACAACAATGGCATCCAGATCTTTCGCCGTGTTCTGCAAGAGGGGAATGATACCCTGCTCCATTTCAGCGACACTCCTTTTGGTGATCCGGGCCATCTCTCCCAGGTGAGGGGTCAGTATGGTCTCTGCCTGTCTGTTTCTCAAGATTTCCAGGTCTTCACAGATTGCCGTAATACCATCGCCGTCTACTAAAAGTGGCTTGTCGACTCCCTCTGCAATCTCCCTTGCCAGTTGTTGGGCCTCTTGGTCGAGAGAGAGGCCCGGTCCGATGACCACCATATCGACTTTCGTGGAAAGCTCAAGCAATTGGCCTTTGTTTTCAAGGGACAGACTCCCTGCTGAGGTCTCTTTCTGGGGCACAAACACGATCTGGCTGCCTTTGCTGGCGATAAAGGGCGTCATGGACCTGGGAGCAGCAAGACGGGAGTATCCGCCTCCAGCCTTTAAGAAGGACAAGGCGGCAAAATAGGGCGCCCCAAAATAGCTTGAGGCACCGGCAATGAAAAGGACGTCTCCGAAATACCCTTTGTGCCCCCGTTTGTTTCTCATGGGAAGCCGTGGTGGCCGGCTGATTTCAACCTTGATGGATTCGGCATTGTACAGGGAAGGAGGGAAGGAGATGTGCGTGACATAGAGATCCCCGCACAATTCGTATCCCGGGTAGAGCATATTCCCTACCTTAGGCAGGCCGAAGGTAATGGTGTGATCCGCCTTCACGGCAATTCCCATCACCTTACCTGTATCACCGTGGACACCGGAGGGGATATCGACACTGAAGATCCTTTTGTTGCTTTCATTGATCAGTGCAATGATATCGCGATACAGTCCACCCACCTCTCGGGTCAGCCCGGTGCCGAAGATGGCATCGACAATGACATCTGAATGGACAAGGGAAGAACGGATCGATTGGCTTGACGTGACCTGCTCGATTCTCACCGGCAAGCCGGAGAGGATATCGAGGTTGGCTTTTGCGGCACCCTTGAATTTTTTCCGGTCTCCCAGGATAAAGACCGTGACATCACCGCCATTGGAATGGATCTTTCTGGCAATGACGAACCCGTCACCGCCGTTATTGCCGACACCGCAGAAGACAACGAATCTCCGGTCTTTCATGCCGGTCTCACTACGAATCACTTCGCATACAGCCAGACCGGCATTTTCCATAAGGAGCTCTTCTGTGATGCCGAACTCCTCAATGGCGGTATTGTCCAGAGCACGCATCTCAGAGACGCTGGCCACTTTCATTCTTGGTCTCTCACCGTCCCGAAGCACTGCTTCACTTACATCAACGGACGAAGATGTCGCTACCACTTCACAATATCGGAAGGCACATCGACCCAGCCGGGAGTGGCCAGTTGATACTTGCCATCTTTTACCGTGGTGATCTTTACCTTAAGGTCCTTGGTCGCAAAAGGCGCGTCCTTGCCAAACCTCTGCGTCGGCAGAATACCCATGAGTTCTTGTTCCGTAAAAGGCTGATCAAACATCGTGTTGTAGATCACCTCACCGGTCAGGTTGCTTGGGCCCACTTTTTTGGCTGCATGCTCGACAATTCTGGCCATAAGGATCCCCTGGGTCAGGCCCAACATTCCAAAGGGGCTCCATGTCTTGTCACTCAACTTATAGGTCTCTTGCAGCGTTTTGAAGTACTGGTAGGCCGGGCCGTCTTTTTCAGCCGATGAGACAACAGAACCTGCGACATAGTGCCCTTCCCAAAGGTTGTAACTCTTCATGGCCATTGCCAACGGCCAAATGCTGTGGTGCGGCGCGGAAATCGTCGGGATGTTCACCCCGAGGACCTGTTCAGCCCTGATGAGGGCCGCTGCCATGGCTGTATTGGCTATCCCGAAGATGAGATCGGCCTTTTTTTCAACGATCTGCTTTAATTGGCTGGAGACATCTACGGGCTGGAGTTCTATCCACTGCTCTGATACCACTTCGGCCAGTCCCTTAGGTGCCAGCACGTTGTTGACGTAATGCTTGATCCCGGAAACAATATCAATGTAGGCGGGGGATGCCTGGGTGGTCATGAAGGCCACCTTCACCGGTCGTTTCTCAGGATGGGTCTGGATGTACCAAGACAGGGCCCCGAGTTGTTCCTGCGTATAGGTAGGTCTCGGCTGGAAGATCCACTGGTTGGGCAACCATCCGAAACCGTACGATGCCGTGGAATAGATAACAGGCACCTTGTCCCTGGGCAGACGCTGTTGGAGGGCGGACACGTCCGTGCCTCCCAGTCCGGCGACAATCACCGGCTTTTTCGCCAGTATCCCAGGCCACATGCTTGCCACTACCGTGGCATCGTAACGGGTGTCGTAGTTCTTGGGGACCAGTTTGACACCCAGCTTCTTCCCCTCTTTTTCATTCCACCACTTGAAGATCGCCTCTCTGGCCGGAACGGTTATCTTCATTAAGTCTGCGTAGGGCCCTGAGAAATCACAAAAAGTGGGAACAGCATACTCCTTGACCTCTGCTTGGACCGTGCCCGGTCCAAAAGAGACCAAGCCAAGGAGTCCCAACAGAACAACACACAATGCCTTTTTCATAACACACCTCCCTGTGTATATTCCTATTCAAAAATTCCGGAAAATCGAAAAAATAGGGGCAACGGAAAAAAACCTCCTGATCATCCGGTCAAAGTCTGTTCATCCCAGCCATCTCTTTCTACGTTTGTAGTGTTTAACGTCCTTAAAGCTCTTGACCTCACCGGAGAGGTTCATGCCCAGATAGAACTCTTTGATATCTTCATTGTCCCTCATTTCCTGTCCTGAACCGGATAGGACAATGCGACCGTTTTCCAGGACATACCCATGGTCGGAGATGGCAAGGGCGGCCCTGGCGTTTTGTTCAACCAGCAAAAAGGTCACATTCTCTTTACTCTTCATCTGTTCGACGATTTCGAATATTTCGGCCACAACCAGGGGGGCCAATCCCAGAGAGGGCTCATCAAGGAGGATCAGTCTGGGCTTGGCCATAAACGCCCTGCCTATGACCATCATCTGCTGTTGTCCCCCGGAAAGGTACCCGGAAACACGGTTTCTAAACTCATCGAGAATTGGGAAATAATTGTAGACCCGTTCCAATGCGGTCTTCAGCTCGACCCTGGTCTTGTGTTTATTTCCCCCTACCGTTAGATTCTGCTCAACGGTCATATGCTCCAGTACGCGCCGTCCCTCCATCACCTGTATCAGACCCATACTGACTATCTTTTGAGGATCTTCCCTGTGGATGGGCTGTCCCTGAAAGGTGATGCTTCCTGAGGTGACTTCACCATCCTCTGAATCGAGAAGACCGGAAATCGCCTTCAAGGTTGTTGTCTTCCCAGCGCCGTTCGCCCCCAAAAGGGCAACAATCTTTCCCTCGGGCACCTCCATATTGATGCCCTTGAGAACGAGTATGACGTCCGAATAGATGACCTCCACATTATTGAGTTCCAGCAACATTTCGTCTTCCTTTACCACTTCTTCACATCAGAGGGGACAGGGACCCAGTCCGGATCAGCCATGACATATTTCCCATCTTTGACGGTCTCTATGATGACTTTCAAATCCCCTAACGGAAAAGGGGCCTCTTTGGTGAAATTGAGTGTGGGGAGGGAACCCATCAGTTCATCCGAAGTAAAGGGCCCCTCGAACATGGCGTCGTAGACCGCTTGACCATTCAGGTTATCAGGACCCACTTTCTTGGCCGCGTGCTCCACCGCCCGGACCGCCAGAATACTCTGGTTAAGGGCCATAATGGTCATGACATTCCAGAGCTTTTCAGGAAGCCCGGACCTCTCACTAAGTGTTTGAAAGAATTGATAGGCCTGGTTTTTCTTATTGGTAATGGATGCGTGTCCGGCGACCACCAGATGACCCTCAAACGGCTCGTAGGTCTTCATGGCCCTGGCAAAGGGCCAAATAGTGTGGTGAGGAGAGGCTATGGTGGGGATATTGACCCCGTGGAGCTGGCATCCCCTGATATAGGCCGTGGACAGGCCCGTTGTGATCGGCCCGACCAGAATATCGACCTTGGCCTCAATCATCTTTCTCACCTGGCTGGAAACATCTACCGGGTTGATGTCCATAAACTCTTTGGCCGCCACGACGCAGAGGCCCTTCGGCTCCAGGTTCTCTTTGACATACTTGTCAAAACCGTCAAAGAGATTGATGGCCGCCGTAATGTTAGCCACCATTTGACCCAGCCTGACAGGCCTTTTTTCAGGGTGCTGTCGGATATACCAATTGAGGGCGGCTGCCATCTCATGCAAATAGGTAGGCCTGACCTGAAAAATCCACTGGTTGGGGAGCCAGGCATATCCGTAGGCCGCGGTGCCGTAATACACTGGGACCTTATCTTTGGGGAGCCTCTGCTGAAGAGCGGCCACATCAGGCCCCCCAGCCCCAAGGGCGAGTATCGGCTTGCACTCCGCCAAGATGCCGGGCCACATGCTGGCGACCACAGTGGCATCATAGCGGCTGTCATAGTGTTTGAGTTCGAGCTTGATACCCAAGTCCTTTCCCGATGTCTCGTTCCACCAGGAAAAGACCGCCTTTTGCATAGGGATCCAGGCCTTGAAAAGCTCTGCGTAGGCTCCTGTAAAGTCGGAAATCACAGGCACCTTGTAGGTGGTCAGGGCCCTCGCCGGGCTGGACATAAGAACCGTCATGCAGACGACAGACAAAATAACACCAAATAACCCTTTTTTCATTCCTTCCTCCCTATATCTTTAAACGATTAAAAGGATCTCGAAACAGTGTCACATCGTTAATGAGGAAACGGCCATATTCGATAGCTCTCTTTAATGATATTCCACCGGTGAACCAACCCTCGGGGCTCAAAGATGACGAAAAGTATGATGACACCTCCCAGAAGTATGTTCATGGAGGCAAAAATGATCTCTCCGCCAATACCCGCAAGGAATTGCATATCAGCGATCTGTGGTCCGAGATAGGTGATCATTTCCTGCAGAAAACGGATGGCCACAGTCCCGATTATCGCCCCCAGGATAGATCCCATACCCCCTACGATCAGCATTCCAAGGTACCAGACCGAAAGCCAAAGTGTAAACTGGTCAGCCTGGATGTACCTGACGTAATAACACCACAGGGCGCCGCCGACACCAGCATAGAAGGCGCCGATAAAAAAAGAGAGGGCCTTAAAATAGAAGACATTGATTCCAATGATCTCAGCAGCGTTGTCATTATCTCGAACCGCCACCAGGGCCCGACCGGTACGACTGCGTATCAGTCCCCAGGCCCCGTAAATCATCAGTACGGTCACCGAAAAGATGAGATAGTACATCTTCATGTCCGTATCAAACTCAAGCCCGAAGAGAGAGACTGGATCGAGCCGCAGCCCTTCGGATTGACCGAACCATGATTTGGGCAGTTTCAACATGGCAAAGGAAAAAACAAATTGGGCCGCAATGGTCGTAAGAGCCAGGTAAAAGCCTTTTATCCGCACCGCAGCCAGCCCAAAGACAGATCCAAAGATAGCGGCGCTGATGCCTCCGGCCGGTATGGTGATCCAGATGGGCAGATCAAAATGTACGGTTAACGCCGCTGCGGTGTAGGCACCCACGCCCATAAAGGCCGACTGTCCCATATTGATCTGTCCTGCATAGCCCGCATTGATCTGGAGTCCGACAACGGCAATGAGGGTGATGCCGATCACATTCATGATGCCCAAAATCCTGCCACCCCCGAACAGGGGCAGGATAAAGATAAAAATCATGAGCGCCAGGAACCAGTACCACTGAGGGCGTGTCCTTATGAGTGCCTGATCTTCGTCATATGTCTGCGCGTACACACCGGCCGGAAGAGTCATCGTATTAAATCCTTTCTATCGTCTTCCATCCGAAGAGTCCGGAAGGCCTTATCAGAAGAATAACGATCATAACGGCGAAGGGAAAGATTGCGGCGACCCCGCCCTGGAATATGGGATCGAGAAAATGCTCGGCCACACCCATGGCGATCCCGATCAGCAAGCCCGCCAACACAAGGCCGCCGATCGACTCAAGACCTGCCAGAAGGGCGACGGGGAGAGCGGCAAGACCGATATCGCCCACCAAAAACGTCATGCCTTTCCCGCTCAGAAAGACGACCGCGGCCAGGGTGCACAAGACGCCGCTTAAGGCCCAGGCAATGGCGATCGATTTCTTGACATTCAAACCAAGGGAGAGGGCGATCTGATGGTCTTCGGCCACTGCCGTCATCTCCATACCCATGCGGGTACGATTAAAAAACCAGGAGAAGAAAGCGGCCGCCACAACGGTCAGGACGGCGCCGGCCACCAGGCCTCTGTCCAGCATGAACGGACCCAGCTTGACGCCTTTCATAGAAAAAACAGGCGGGATGAAATGGACTTCCGCCCCCCAGATAACCAGGGACAGGCCCCTCAGAAAGACCATCAGGCCGATCGTCACCATGATCAGGGCAAAGAGTTCCTCTCCGACAAGGGGTCTGAGAATCGTCCTTTCTATAATGAGTCCCAGGAGAAAGCTTCCTCCGAAGGCCAACACAAGAGACAGCCACATGGGCAGTTCAAAATGCATGGCAAAGGACCAGATCAGAAACGCCCCGACAACCACGATTTCCCCCTGGGCCAGGTTAAAGACCCGTGCCGAGCGGTATATGATGACAAATCCCATGGCGATCAGGGCATACAGGAGACCCACCAGAGCCCCGCTAATCACATGCGACAATAAGCTGATCATTGATCCTGTCCTCCCCCTTCTACCAAGTCGTTGATGTAAACAACGGCATTGAGAGTTCCTGTCCTTCCATCCTGATACTTGACCGGGACCTCGGCGTTAAAATCGGTCTTCCCAGAATAGATGGATGACACGAAATCAGAATATTTTTCTTCCAGGTAGCCTCGCCGTAATTTTCTGCTGCGGGTCAGTTCGTCTTCATCCGGATCCAGCTCCTTCGGCAGGTTGATAAACCGCTTGACCCTTGACCCTTCAGGAAGGAAGTAGTTTACTTTGACTATCTCCTTGACGATCTCCTCTCTTACTTTCCGGTTCTGTGAAAGATCGGTAAAAGTCGTGTAACCGATCTTTCTCTGCTCCGCCCACGGCCCGAGAGTCCCTATGTCGATGTTTATAAAGGCCGCAACAAAAGGCTTGTCCTTGTCGCCAAGGGTCATGGCGTCTTTGATGAAAGGGCTGAAGCGAAGTCTGGTCTCAATAAACTGCGGTGGAAAACGGTGGCCCGTGGACAATTCCCTCATGTCCTTGACCCGATCAAGATAGACAATTTCATTCTTGTCGGTAATATTGACGGCATCCCCAGTGTAATACCAGCCGTCTCTATAGACCTCCTGTGTGGCCTCCTCATTTTTGAAATATCCGGCGAAACCATTGCCGCCTTTGATCAAAAGCTCACCCTTTTCCGAGACCTTGAATTCCAGTTCCGGCCCCAAATGGGGATGCACGGTCATCCATTTCCCAACCGTTTCGAGGTCATAGGTATCACCCTGATGGAGTGTAAAGAGGCCCATCTCCGTTGTCCCGAAAACATTCCGGAGCTTGACGCCCATGATATGGAAAAAACGGAAGACGTCCGGGGCCATGCCCGCTCCGCCTGAGACGGCGTAGTAAGCGTCCTGCAGTCCGAGATTATCCCGCAGGGGATGGAGCACCGCCTTGTCGGCCAAAGGATAGAGGCATCGTGCCAAGAAAGGGATGCTCCTCCCTTCGAGCAATGCCAGATTCACCTTCTCTCCAACGGCCATTCCCCACTTGAACAGCCCCCTCCGGATAGGCCCGGCATCCATCATCTTCGATTCAACCAGGGAGGCCAGACTCTCCCATTGGCGAGGCGTCAACACCAATGCCTCGGTGCCGATTTCCCGGATGTTCTCCGTGACGGTTGATGGTTCCTCGGGAAAATTCACAACCAGGGGAAGGAGGAGTCCCATAGTAATGCCGAACATCTGTTCCGTGGCCCAGGCAGGAGATATGTAGGAAAGATATTGAGTAAAGGGCTTCATGTCGGTCGCACCGATGATTCTCAAGACCGAATCATAGATACCGTGATGGGTCATGATACAGCCCTTAGGAAGACCGGTCGTGCCGGATGTGTAACTCAAAACCGCAATGTCATCCCCTTGACCCGCCGCCACTTCTTCTTCAAACAGATTGGGGTGGGCCTTGAGATACTCCCTCCCCATATCTTGAACCTGGTTGAAGGTCAGCAATTTGGGGTGATTGTATTTCCACATCCCCTTATCATCCCAATAGATTATCTTTTCAATCTTCGGTAGCTTCTCCTCCACCTCCAGGACCTTGTCTACCTGCTCCTGATCCTCACAGACAACCATGACGGATTCGGAATGGACAAGCATGTACTCCATCTGTTCCGCCGTTAGATCGGGATACATGGCTGTACCTTTGGCCCCCAGTGCGAGTATCCCATACTGGCTCCAGAACAGTTCCGGTTCATTCTCCCCGATCATGCCAACGGTCTGCCCACGTTTGACTCCCAACGAGGCAAGGCCCATGGCAAAGGTCTTGACCTCTTCAACAACCGCGTTCCAGGTAAAACATTGCCAAATGCCGAAATCCTTTTTCCGATGAAGCACACGATCACCATATCGATCGGCCTGGTAAAGCAGTAACTGGGGAAGGGTCTGGACTCCCTGGGTCAATACGTCGGGGATGTTGCTCCAGTTTTTCTTGACCTCCTCTGAAATCGCCATGTTTATCCTTCCTCTCCTAAATACGCCTGAATGACTTCACGGTTCTGCTTGATATCGTCAGGAGTACCTTCTGCAATGATATTTCCCCAGTTCAACACATATATCCGATCGGCAATGTCCATAACCACCTGCATGTCATGTTCAACAATGACAATCGGGATGTCCATGGCCTCACGGATATCAATGACAAAACGAGCGATGTCCTCTTTTTCTTCCAGATTCATGCCTGCCAGAGGTTCATCCATCAGCAGCATTTTGGGATCCATAGCCAAGGCCCGGCCGAGGTCTATCCTCTTTCTGAGGCCGTAGCTCAACGATCCCACGATCTGGTGCCGGATATCTTTAATTTCCAGAAAATCTATGATCTCCTCGACTCTTCTCCGTTCACGCATCTCCTGCCGGTGCGTCCACGGGCGATAGAGAAAGTCCGTTATGGGATTGGTCTTCATGTAGACGTGACGGCCTGTAAGGAGATTCTCTATGACACTCAGGCCTGGAAAAAGCTGAATCCCCTGAAAGGTTCGGGACACTCCCAGACCGGCGATCCTGTGAGGCCTCAGACCGGTAATCTCGGTGTCCTCAAAATAGATCTGTCCCTTCTGAGGATGGTAAAAGGCGTTCATGCAGTTCAACAGGCAGCTCTTCCCTGCCCCGTTTGGACCGATTATGGCCAGAATCTCGCTTTGTCCCACATTGACGCTGACATCTGAAAGGGCCAATACCCCCCCAAAACGCAGGCTGATCCCCTCTGTTCTCATGATTTGACTATTTTTCTTCATAACACGCCTCTTCCAGGGCAATCAGGCGCGAATATTGAGTCAGCCACCCTGTTCGACCTGGATAGTTTTAGCAGTCCTTTAGACCCTTTTCTGATTCAAGTCAAGGGCTTTGTCCTTGAAACCCCAAAGACCTCTTGATCGAAAAAATACCATGGAACTCGGTTCAAAAAACGTCTGTCTAGCATCAGACCTGTCCGTGTTCTTCCTTCACTTTCACACGGTCAATGGCCCCATCCCCGCTCTTTGGAAGGCTCGGGACAAAGACGACATGTTTCGGTTTCTTGAACCGTGCGATTTTTGAGGCCACGAATTCGATAAGGTCAGACTCCGCAAGGGTCTCACCCGCCTTGAGGACACACACGGCCTTTATGGCCTCACCCCACTGTTGGTCGGGCACACCGATCACAGAGGTCTCCTCCACAAGGGGGTGTTCCAGGATGGCCTTTTCCACCTCCGCAGGGTAGACATTTTCTCCTCCCGGTTTGATGAGTTCCTTTTCAGCCTTTCTTCCTGCGTACCACAGGTATCCCTCTTCGTCAAAACGGCCCATATCGCCCGTATGGTGCCAGCCGTCTCGAAAGGTGTATTCATTGTCTTGAGGAAGATTCCAGTACCCATTGAACACCATCGGTCCCCTGACAACGATCTCTCCTGCTTCACCTGTCTTGACAAAACCACCATCATCATCGACCAGTTGTACATCGGCCATAAAGCTTGGTAAACCGGCCGAACCAGGGCGTTCCATGAAGGGGGCAAAGGTGACGAACCCTGATGTTTCCGATTGGCCGAAGGCCGCCCAAAAGGTGGCGTCGGTAACCTGTTCGAATTTCTTGACCGTGTCGGGATGATCCAGTCCGCCCACGATTCGAAGGCTGGAAAGATCACACTTGAGCTCTTCGTTTCTTTCCAAGAGCGTCGTCAACATCGGCGGGAATTCGCAGAAGATAGTCACCTTGTCATCCTGGATATGCTTCAAAGCCAGATCCACGTCAAACTTCGGGAGCACGATATTCACACCCCCTGCGTGCATCACGTTGAGGCAGGTACCCATTCCGGCCAGATGAAAGAGAGGGAGCATGCCCAGGTTGCAGTCCCTATTGCCAAGCTGCCACATGGCCATAGACTGAAGGTTGGACACAAGGAGTCCCCTATGGGATAGAGTCGCTCCTCGAGGCTTGCCTGCAACCGCCGCCGTATGTATGATCACATAGGCGTCATCTGCAGAGACATCGCCCTCGGCCGAGTCCCCATCGTTGTCCATGAGATCACCAAATGCGGCAAAATCCCCCTCGGCCTGTCCCATGGAATAGGATTTCTCAATACATGCAAAGGTGGAAATCAAAGGGGCTGCCAGGGGCTGAAAATCGCTCCCTGTAAACATCACTTTTGGAGTGCCGTCGGAAATAACATACTCTATCTCTTCAGGTTTCAAGCGCCAATTGATGGGGAGCATAATGGCTCCTATCTTGGCGGAGGCCCCATAAAGATAGAGAAACTCCATGCTGTTCTGCGCCAGGACACCTATACGATCGCCCTTTTTGACGCCTATCTCCAGGAGCCCTGAAGCAAGGCGATCCACTCTTTGTTTGTACTCCCTGTGTGAGATCTTCTCCTCACCGCATAGAAAACCTGGACGATCACCGTAGACCTTGGCGTTACGAGTAATGATGTTGTAAATAGTGAAATCATAAAGCCCCATTCTATCCTCCCCTATTCAATGTGGATGCCCCTGAGGAGCAGATGCATGCCAACAACTAATCGTTGGATTCCATTAATTTCTCACCGTCGAGATATCTCTTATACTCGAGCAGTTTAGCCAGGACAAAGGCCGCGTGCTCGGCAAAAGGAAACGCATAGTGGTTCATTTCTGTGAGGGCTGCCGATGCCCCCATAAAGGAGGTCGTTATCACCGGTTTTTTGTAGCTGGCGATCCAATTACGGACAAGGGCCTCCAGCAGGGGATTGAATAATTGCTCAAAGAGATATCCAATATCACTACTGTCGCCCTTCTCAATAGTCTTGAGCGTATTTAGAAGCCTCTTCCTCAAGCTCACCAGGACCTCTTTGCTACCGGTGAATGAGACCTGCTTCCGGACAAATGACTCCACCTCGGAAGGTGTCGATGTGCCGAAAAAGGAGAAAAATATCTTGACAATTTTCCGGATCAGCTCCTCCATCCATCCATGGCCGTTGTCGCCATTCCTCAGATCCTCACGAGGCACGACACTTGAAATATCCTTGAAAAAGTCTCTGAACGTCTGGGCAAGCTCTTCACTTAGCGTTGTAAAGACCGAACCAAAGCTTGAGAAGCTGTCAAAGCCCATAAATATCATGGAATGCACCTCCGGCAGCTTTAAAAGCAGATCCGGGGCCTGCATATAGGCAATGAAATTACGATCCCCCGCAGGATCCACCGGGTTGCCGCGGCTCCATCTCGGCGGGAAGATCTTGTCGAACTCGGCGATGGTCTCGGGAGAAAGAGTAATGACATTCAGCCCAAGGGAGGCGCAAGCATCCGCACTGATAACACCGTAACTCCCCCCAGGGGTGATAATGGCCATGTTTTCCCCCTGTGGAAGGGGTTGCGTCAGAAAACCGATGGCCACGTCTAAAAGGGCACTGGCCGTACTCACGCGGATTACCCCCGACTTTCTAAATGCGTGGTCGTAGATCTCGCTCGAGCCCGCAAGGGCCCCCGAATGGGAGCTGATGGCCTTGCTTCCTGCCTCGGTCTTACCCGGTTTCATGACAATGACCGGCTTCTTGGCCGTGATAGGCCGCACCTTGTCAATAAACCGCTGTCCATCCACAAGCCCTTCAACATAGGCGAGGATGACCTTTACCTCAGGGTCAGCGCCGAAATGCTCAATATAGTCTTCAATCTGGATGTCAGCGGCACACCCGCAGCTCACATACCGGCGAAAGCCCAGACCCCGCTCATATCCCATCTGCATGACTGTCCCGCCGACATTTCCCCCTTGAGACACAAAAGCGATGGGACCCGGCTCTACAGGGAGGGGAAACATAAAGGCCCTCAATTCGGATGTGGCGCTCCAGAACCCCATGCAGTTTGGACCAATAAAACGAATAGAACCCTTCCGGGCGATCCTCAAGACCTCATCCTGGAGTTTTTTGCCCTCATCGCCTGTCTCAGCGAACCCGGCCGAAATGACGACCGCCGCCTTGACCCCTTTTTCGACACACTCCTCCATAACTGGGGGAATGGCCGGGGCCGGGATCACAAAGACGACAAGGTCCAATGGTTCATCCTCAGGGATGTCCGTCACTTTTGCATAGGCCTTGTGGCCGATGACCTCGGACTCATTTTTGTTGATCGGGTAGACCTTTCCCTTGAATCCGTTCAAGATAGACGAAAAGGTTGAAAACCCCCACTTATTCCAAACGTTTGTAGCCCCAATAACCGCGACGGACCTGGGATTAAAAAGAGGATCGAGTTGGTCTATTAATGAAACATTACTTGACATAGTATAAAGCTCCTTAATATGTTTTTTTTGCGCTAAAACACCCTCTTTGCTTTGGAGTTCCCTTCCTTTGTCGGCGTAAGAACGGGGGGCGCGATTAGGGGGGCCATTTACGAAGGATGTCTGGGCTTTCGCCCTGCATACTTCATCAGTTTACCAATGCCCTTGTTCACCCCCTCTCTTTTATTGTCATTCCTATAATTTGTCAATATTTTGTGAAACTTCACGGCAAGCCTTCAAAAGTCCCTGGATCTCTTGCCTCCATGGATCCTTTGTCCGCCCAGGCCCCTGAGAGCCTTTCTATGCCGGGGCAAGAGACTTTTGTGATGGTATTCCCTTTTCTTTGTATTGCTTTTGGATCATGATAAAGGTACTATAACAAAATTGAGTGTAATCATACGTTATCATCCTTCCTTATCAGGTTTTTCAGCAAAACCTGATGCCATGAACTACAAGAGGTGCCTTATGGACTTTGGTCTTTCAATGGAACAGGATATTTTGCGTGATTCCGTCCGCAATTTTGCTGAAACGGAAATAAAGCCTGTGGCAAGAGAGCTTGACGAAAAAGAGGAGTTTTCTTACGAAACCATGCAAAAAATGGCCGAAATCGGCCTCTTCGGAATGTTCGTTTCCGAGGATTACGAGGGGCAGACCATGGACTACCTCTCATATATTATTGCCACGGAGGAGATTGCCAGGGTCGACGGGTCTCATGCCGCCACAATAGCGGCCGCCAATTCTCTCGGGATAGGACCGCTTTATTATTTTGGGAATGAAGAGCAGAAGAGGAGGTACCTCCCCAGCCTTTGCAGGGGTGAGACTCTCTGGGCCTTTGGTCTGACCGAGCCGGATGCCGGATCAGATGCAGGAAACTCCAAGACGACCGCCGTCCTGGATGGTGATGAATGGGTCATCAACGGCAGCAAGATCTTTATTACCAATGGGGCCACGAAAATTACTGCCGGCACAACAGCCCTTTGCCGGACAGGGACGAGAGAAGACGGCCGGCCCGAGCTATCCTGCATTACCATTGAGACCGGCACTCCCGGATTCGAGGCCAGGGAGATGCACGGGAAGTTGATGTGGAGGGGCTCCAACACAAGTGAACTCTACTTTGAGGATTGCCGCGTCCCCAAGGAAAACCTTCTGGGCGCAAGGGGTCATGGGTTTTATCAGATGATGCAGACCCTTGACGGCGGCCGTCTTTCCGTAGCCTCAATGGGTTTGGGGGGTGCCCAGGGATGCTATGATCTGGCGATTAAATACGCTCGAGAGAGAGTCCAGTTCGGCAAGCCTATAGCCGAGTTTCAGGTCAATTCTTTTAAGCTCGCCGACATGGCCCTTGAAATAGAATGTGCCAGGCTCCTCTTGTACAAGGCCTGCTGGTTGCGGGACAATAACAAACCTTCCGGAAAAGAAGCCGCCATGGCCAAGCTCCATTGCTCCGAGGTCATGGGCCGATGTGCAAACCACGCGGTCCAGCTTCACGGCGGCTACGGCCTGATGAAGGAGTATGATGTAGAGAGATTCTACAGGGACCAGAAACTCCTTGAAATCGGCGAAGGCACCTCGGAAGTCCAACGTATTGTCATTTCAAGACTCATAGGGGCTGTATGATTCCTGCACCTGGTAGAAATGGCTTTTTTATTGACATAAGGCCTGACAAGGCCAAGAGGACCATGTCCATCCCCTGCGCTCCCTTTGATGCGGTAGCCGATTACAGCCTTCCTTTAAGGCAATCCGGATTGTTTTTTTGATGTTGGACCTCATCCTCGGAAAAGACATCGCCTCCTATGTGAAGCGCCATCGCGCGCTGGTCGTCTGTGCGCTCATTCTGACCGCGATTGCCTCCCTGTTCGTGGTAGTCCCGGCCTACCTCCTTCAACCCTTTGTAGACGAGGGGATGAAGACCGGTTCAGGCCCGGTTGCCTGGAGAATCCCCTGGATCAGCCTCGGAGCTGATTCATGGTTTTCCTGGGAAAAGAGTGAACTGGTCATTGTGGAAGGGATATCAGCCAACGCCCTCATGGTCCTCCTCACCTTTGTGGCCTTTTTATCGGTTCTCCTGAAATCTATTTCCCTCTATTTCAGCAACCTTGCTGCCGCCGCCTTTTCAAACAGGGCAGTGAAGTCGTTGAGGATAGACCTTTATAAACAATATGTGGCTCTTCCCCTTGGATTCTATCACGGCAGGAAGTCCGGAGAACTCATTGCCAGATCGACCGCTGATCTGACCGTGCTCCAGGGGCTCATTGCCAGTGTCCTGATCGGCCTCATTGAATACCCCCTGACCGCTCTGATATTTCTCTGCTATCTGTTTTTGATAAATTATAAACTGACGCTGATCGTCTTTGTCGCGACCCCCCTCATTGTGGGTTTGGTCCGTCTTTTCGGGAGAAAGGTCAAGAAACATGCTGCGCGGGTCCAGGATGCCACGGCTGAAGTCACGTCAGCTTATCATGAGACACTCACTTGTCTCAAAGTGATTCATGGTTTTTCAACCGGTAATCGAGAGACAAACAAGTTCCGAGACCTTGCCGATGTGCTGTACAGGAAGATCATGCACTGGAACAGATGGCTCTTTGGGCTTGGACCTATGATGGATTCCACTGTCTTTCTGATCCTTCCAGCCGTGTTGATCGTAGGAAAGATTTACTTCCATCACAGCCTTGGTGAAATCATCTCCATGGTCTATGCCTTTTCCCGGGTGTACAGTCCCATCAAAAACCTTGCTACGGTGAACAACAGTCTTCGAACACTCCAGGGGGCAACCGAGCGGGTCTTTGAGATTATGAAGACCGTCCCGGAGATCGAGGAGCCCCCAGGTGCGGCAACCCTGGGAAGACATAGCAAGTCCCTGGAATTCAAAGAGGTAAACTTTGGCTATTCGACCGATACCATGGTGCTTAAGGATATCTCGTTCAGCATTAAGGCCGGGGAAATGGCGGCCTTTGTCGGGTCCACAGGCGCAGGAAAGAGCACGCTTCTCGATCTGATTCCCCGTTTTTATGATGTCACAAGGGGTAGTATCGCTATTGACGGCGCGGATATCCGGGACGTGACGCTCAAATCGCTCCGAAGGCAGATAGGAATTGTCAACCAGGAGATACTCCTCTTTCATGATACGATAGCCAACAACATCCGATACGGACGCCCGGAAGCATGCGAAGAAGATATCCTGGCGGCTGCACAGGCGGCTTATGCCCACGATTTCATCATGCGACAACCCAAGGGGTATGACACCATTGTGGGAGACCAGGGCGTTCTCCTGTCCGGTGGTCAGAGACAACGCCTAGCCATTGCCCGGGCGATCTTGGTGAATCCCGCCATATTGATGCTTGATGAGGCAGCCTCCGCTCTTGACTCGGAGAGCGAGCAGCACATTCAAAAGGCCATAGAGAGCCTTATGGGCCGTCTGACCATTCTCATCGTGGCCCATCGTCTCAGCACGATCATGAAAGCGAATCGCATCTTCGTCATCGAGGACGGCAGGATCATAGAATCAGGGACCTGTGATGAGCTTCTTGCCTTGAACGGCCGTTTTCGCGAACTCCACGACTTGCAGTTCCGGGGCTGAACCACCCCTCCT